>JAWCEH010000019.1:0-31318 GCA_038859955.1 Bathyarchaeia archaeon
GTTTTTGGTTAGGGCTACTGAGTATCCACCAACGGGGACTGACGAGACTGTTACTCTGGCTGGGTCTGACTGGGCTGTGTTGCCAGCGGCATCCGTAACCTTCAGCACAACATAGTATGTGCCGGCTGCTGTCGGCGTAAAGACAAAGCTGCTGGATGTCGCGCCCGAAACTGGGTTGTTGTTTACGAACCACTGGTATGTGTAGGGCGGCGTCCCTCCGCTGACGGTGGATGTGAAGGTTACCTGCTGTCCAACCAGTATTGAGGCGGACATGGGGCTTATCGAAACTGTTGGCGGCGTTGGCGCCGCCTTAAAGAAGGCTTTTAGGACATAGTTGTTGTTCATTGTCACCGTGTAGGTTGTGGCTGTGCCCACATTCGTGCCATTAAGCTCCCAATGGTCAAAAACATAGCCACTGCTTGGAATTGCAGTAACTTGAACCAGCGAACCAGCGGCATAAGTGTACGTACCAGGCGTCGGGTTTGTCGTGCCACCTGCTGTCGTCTCAATTTTCAGCGTGTAGGTTGGCACCACCGCCGTGTAATGGGCAGTAGCTGTATGGGGAGCATTCATAACCACCGTTATTGGGTTTACTCCGCTTCCCTGCGATACGCCGTCAACATCCCAGTATTGGAACGTGTAACCAGCCACAGCTGGCGCATTGAGCTGAACGCTTTGCGCTGGATTGTACCAGCCCTCTCCCGGAATTGTTGCAATACCTGGCGGGTCGGTGAGCACAGTCAAATAGTATTGGACTTGATAAGAGGCGCTCACAGTGAAGGGAGCATTAACGATTTGTGGCGATGGCGGGTTAACGCTTGTCAATATGTAGCGTACTCCTGGAGCAGCTCCTAGAACAATGTCTTGGTAGGCGTATGTTATTTGGGAGCCAGCCAAAACCCAGACCGTGAAGGGCACAGTTTCTGTTGGGTCTGTGTCAGCCGTATAAGTGACTGTTGGAGCTACGTCAGAACCCGTCTGGGTAAAAGTTACTGCATACTGGGTCTTCCAGTTTGCCACAGCCGTTTTCGGCGAATTCATTATCATTGGGTCACTCTGGGCGTAGTTTGTTCCAGAAGCATCGCCGCTCCAGTTTACAAAAACTCTTCTGGTTCCGTTTCCATGGTCAACCAAGCCTGTGTCCAGTGTTGCGTAGGCTGTTGTTCCGCTTTGATACCAGCCTTCTCCGCCCACCGTGCCGAAGGGGGAGGTCACCGTTAAATAGTATTCTAGAACGTAGTGGGCAATAGCGGTGTGATTGGCGTCCATAACAACTGTTATTGGGTTGCCAGCCTTTGGCGTTCCGTCAACATCCCAATAGCTAAACTTGTAGCGAACACCAGGTGAAACCGAAACGATGTCTGGAGCTGCAAGCGTGACTTCTGTGCCCTCGTCGTACCAGCCTTCGCCGGGGATTGTTGTTACATCCTCAGGATCTGTTTTTACACCTAAATAGTATTTTATTATTGGTGTTGGGAAAAATTGGACTGTCGAATCTTTCTCGTGAGGGTTGTGGGTTACGTGACCGTTGCATTTTGGCGGTGGCGGGTAAATGGCGCTGCCAAAGGCGTCAAAATGAACTCTAACGTCTGTTGGATCAGTGAACGCGATGGAAACTGTTGCGTCTATATAACTGCTCGCACTTATGTTTCCTACCGAGGCGGTGCTAAACCATGTGGGGTATACGTCCTCCTCCCATTCTATTTGAAAACCGTATGGTCGTGGAGTGCCGTATGTGAAGGAGCTTTTTGGTATTGGGACATCATTTACCGTTAAGGATTGGAGGTTTTCGTAGGCTGGGTTGTTAATGGCTATTATAAGGTGGGTGTCATATGATTCAATACTTGAGTGTATGTTAGATATTCTCATGTTGAAAGATCCAGAAACTCCGGTAATGTTTAGGAGCCAACATTGACTTAACCAATGATCTGGATTCGGCCCCACGTAGGTACCAGCTGGCAACGAAACCCTTAAGATGGCTGGGTTTATAACTGGCACGGTTTGTGAAGAAAAGCCTGTTAAACCTTCGTTATCTGTTACAGTTAAGGTTACCGTATAATTGACTGTTGAGCCGGCTGTTGTATAAACGTGTGTTATGACAGGGTCTGGTACCGTTGTTATATTCCCATCCCCAAAATCCCATGTATAGCTAACAATGCTGCCATCAGGGTCGAATGACGCGGAAGCATCAAACGTAACAGTTTCATAAATGAACGGGTCTGTTGGGTGATATGTGAATGAGGCTATAGGGGGCTGGTTTGAGAAATCAAATATTATGCCCTCAATTTTAGTTTGATCAGCAATAGGCAGTGTGGGATCATCAACTAGAAGTCGAACGTATTTTGAGCTTTGCGGATTTGTAACTTCAATGTAGAAGTCGACCTCCAAATAGTCTGTTTGATCAACAACCGTGTAACCAGGCCAATTATATGTTCCTGTCAACGTCATCCAAGTGTTAATAAGGTTTATGTCAGGCGAGTTTGCAACATTTGTAGCAATGGTTGATCTTATCGTGCCATCGCCTTTTCTAATTGATATGTCAATATCGCAATGCGCAACAACATACGATGCGGATGCGCTTTTCATTGCTCTATAAGAGACAGCCCAGGTCGAAGCGGGAATGGACTCTATCCCAGAAAGAGGATAAACCCACTTACCCATCAATTTCCTACCAGTAGTTGCGGCAGAAGCAGACAAAACAGTTGCAGGACCATCAGCCGAAGAGGACTTAAACAGATAATAACAGGAACCCCCTGCAGTCGTTGTTTCCGCGTGGGCATATAAAACAGATGAATCATATCCCTTAACGGTAACTGAAAAAATGGAAGCCATCGAGAAACTCAATAAAAACATTAAGAATAACAAGTGCTTAAACTTTGAATTCAAACGCCTTCTCCCCTTCGGCAAAAAATAATACGTCCAAAACACATATAAGCCTTACTAGAATTATCTTCTAGCGTGCAACCCTCAAATAAAGCGTTTTTTTAAAAAATTAAAAGAATTTTCTAATCTTGGCATCGTTCGATATTCTATATTGCTTTTCCAAAGCCACTTCTTCGAATAGAATATCTCAAACAACGCATAAGTCCCAGAAACCGAATTACTTTAAAGGCAGTTGACTTTACACTCTGAATTTCATGCTTATAACACTTTCAATTAGTCCTATCTCTTGAAAGTACCGAACTAAATAATCCTTAACCTCTGGAAGCCCAACATTCCTGCCGACAACCACCCTGCTTAAACCCGGTTTAGGGCGTCTCCTATATTTTGGCTCTATAAGATCAGGGTCAACATTGTATTTCTTAATAACCTTGATTTCGAACCTTTCCAACCCATGACTTGGGCATAACACCTCAACCAAGACGCTTGCCAATGTTGACCCCATCCTCGATTTTAATACAGTTATCCAAAATAAATTAAAACAATTTAATAAAAATTTCGAAGTTTCCCATGTAAGTACCATTATAAGTATATAAAAATGTATCCCACTATAAACAATGCTCCTGCAACGGCTAATACGAAATACACAGCTTTTCGATCCACTTGACCACCCATTTTTTTAACAATCGCGAACAGAACTATGTATATCTGAAGAACTATTAAACCTGTGAGAAAAAGAGCCATCCCAGCAAGTTGAAGAAGAGGATGCAAATATTCACCATTAGTTTTTAGATTACCATAATATTAAGGTTTTGTGGTTATAGATACTTTGACTTGATGTAAATTGCATATGCTAACAATATGATACTTAGCATTAAGAAAATTGTTGTGACGGAGGCATATGGATGAGTTATAACTAAGATCTCTTTGTAAGCCGGTATTGCTTGTATTTTATTGATTCTTATCGACATCGGTATAATCTCAGTTCTATATTCGACAAACATGTATGATATTATTGCTGATACAAAAAACAAGATTGTAAGGATTCCTGAAATAGCAAAAATTTTTTCATAAATGTTTGAGTTTTTGAAAAAACTGAAACGAGACAGAAACGCGAGTATTAAGCAAAATGCTGCCGCAAATAAAAAGACTAATGGTTCTTTTTTATCAAAACCCCATGTGCTTGGTATTGAGACAAAACTTAGAATCAAGAATGCTGTTCCCAGAACTAATAAAATTTTATCTTTATTGTTAATAAGGAAATCGACTAGCTTCCCCCGGTATATTTCTTTTATGGAGCTCATTTATTAATATTTTAATTCAAACTAAAATATTTACTTTGCCCAAAATATAAAAAAAGAGGATTAGTTTTTAGATTTCTGTTTTTGAATTTTTGAAACCATTAAAATTATCAATGTGGTTGCCATCAAAAGGATTATTATAACTGTTAATGAAAACTCTGGAACAACAGTGTATACGTAGTATTCGCCAGCGTTATCGTTCACCGCATGATTTCCAGCATTGTCATATGCTTCTATCTTATACTTTACTTGAGTCCCTAATGCATGTCCGGGTATTGTTGCCTTCCACAATCCAGTGGTAGCATTAAACTCCATGGGCATAGCATACCAAACAGTGTTATTTGTATAGTATAGGGTTACATTTTTAACTCCGCTTTCCGCATCTGTTACACTAACAGAAACTGTTACAGGCTGATTTTCGAGGACGTTATTGACTGGTGGACTTTGCGTTGGAGTTTCTATCGTTGGTGGTGTAGTATCCTCCCAACTGTACTCGAAGTAAGCTGGTGTAAACAGTGGGATTTCTTGTCCTGTTGGATAATAGTAGACTGATGTCCAATCTGGGTCGAAGGTTAAGTACGCTGTGACTTGTGGATTTGTAATATTTACTTCATTTATTATTTTGAATCGGATTTGGCATAGGGTTCCTGTGCCGTTGAAAGTCCAAACTTCGCTTTCAGGCATTATGTAGGCGTAGCCCCATTTTATTATGGAGTGGGTTTCGTTTATTGGTTCAACCACGACAGGTGGTGCAACTATTGTCCAGCCCATGTCTTCAACTGGTTTAAAAACATGATCTGTTGGGCGCCATGCTGAAACATATTTCAATATGGTGGCATCATAGATTAGACCTATTCCCCAGCCTCTCAAAAGCTCAACATTCTGTATAGTTACATTTAAGAAGAATGTTGAATTTACAGCAGTTTCGTTGGAGTAGAATATAAAGTTGGAAGTGCCAAGGTATCTGACAGTTGTAGAGGCATTCCACCGCGTTGGATAGCCGTCAGGTCCTGGGTTAATGATTAGCAATGACGCACTAGCGGCTATTACTGCCATCTTATCCAGTGGCAGAACCGAAAGAGCGGCTAGTAGCAGGGTAACAGCTGAAAGCGTTGTAATTGTTGTCTTTCTCATTTTTAACACCTGAACCTCTTATATTTGATGAACTAATATTTGAAATTTTCTAGATAAATTTTACAGATCAAGCTTCAAATCTATGCTGCTTTTTCCTATGCCTTAAATGCAAGAACATGAAAAAAGCAACTATAGAAACGGTCATAATGATGGTTGCTCCGATTTTGAGCAGCAGCCCTTGATTGTCAAAGTTTCCTTTACGTTTGATTCCGAAATATTTAAAATGGGCGCCTTCAATCTCTGGCCCTGGCGTCATCTTAACACGCCCTCCGTAGATAGGATCGTATATGTATAATGCGGTCCATCCATAATCAAACGTAAACCAGAAGTCCGCGGAAACGTTTTCAATTATTTTGAATTGAATTTGGCATAGGGTTCCTGTGCCGTTGAAAGTCCAAACTTCGCTTTCAGGCATTATGTAGGCGTAGCCCCATTTTATTATGGAGTGGGTTTCGTTTATTGGTTCAACCACGACAGGTGGTGCAACTATTGTCCAGCCCATGTCTTCAACTGGTTTAAAAACATGGTCGAACGGAAGCCAAGCACTAACATAGCTTAAAACTTCTTTATTAAAGGTTAAACCGATCCCCCATCCTGCGAGGCATGTAACATCATAAACTGTGATGTTAACAAAAAACGTTGACCCTTTTTGTGTCTCATTTGAATAAAACTCAAACATAGACATGTCTACATATCTTGGTTTTCCCGCAGTCCATTTAGATGGATATCCATCAAGTCCCGGATTTGTCACTGAAAGTTTAGTACCGGCATTAGCAGATTCTGTCGTAATAGCTAAAAATATTACGGAAGATAAAACAATAAATCTGAAGTGCTGGGTGACAGTCATCGTGATAATCACTTGTGCCTTACGTCTTTCATACTTATCTAAATCTAATCCTTCTAATCATTGCTATCGTTGAAAAAAGCCCTACGATTGAAATTAAGTAGATTATAAAGAGTATCCCAAGCGGTGTTGAAAGCCACAGTAATATTAGCCATTGTACATATTCGAAATAGGATAATTCCTTTTCAATGTTTATCGCAACTTCATGTTTATTGTTTGTTATGTCAACTTCTCCTTCTAAAGGTTCAACGTAGATTGTAAGGATATATTTCCCAGTCGTTAAATTTAGAGGTATATTCCACACGTATAGATAATCTTTTTCTTCGTCTGGATTCATCAAGAATCCTGAATACGTAAATAGGGTCATTTTAAAGCTACCGTCTTCTTTTTCGCATGAAATTGTAAAATTGAAACGTTCTTGGTCGTTTCCTTTGTTTTTGAAAGTTATCTTAACTGTTATATTACTTCCAACAAACATCTTCCCTATTATATTGACATCTTGAATGGCAACGTCTCTAATGACAATCAATTCACCAGCTATTATTTTTACCACAGCTGGTTCTGTGATTATTTCCATCTTTTGCATGTCTGAGTGCATTATGAATGAGTCTAGTGATGGGTTTAATGGGTCTATTACTTTTATTAAGTTTATGTTTGTTGTTAGGGTTTCGCCGGGTTGGGGTGTTGCTACTATGGTGAAGTTGATTCTGCAGAGTAGGGCGCCTTGGCTTCCAACATTTACAGGATAGAACGGTATTGTTGTTGATCCTGCTTTGAGGGTGGCAATTCCGGGAGCTGTTGGGTCTTGTGATGGACCTGTTGGGGTTTCGACCTCAACTAACTGGATAGCTTTTATTACAGAGTAGCCTTCGTCTTCTGCCTGTTGGAAGACGTGTCCCTCTGGGAAAACCCATGTAGTTGGGTTTATGCTGGCGTTGTATCGAATTATGCTGTTGTTCCATGAGATTGCAAACTGCCAAGCAATCATGTCAGAAACATTATAGATATAAAATTCAACAGTGAAGACTTGACCGGTAAAATTAATTTCTTCTGTTACATTGAAAAGAAATTTTCCATCGCCTCTAAACGGGTTAATAATTCTCATTATTGCATATTCTGTGCCGAAACCATTTTGAATAGATATAAAAGCCGTTATTGTTGTTAAAATAAAGATTAGAGTTAGAATTATTTTTGCGTATTTAGCGTTTCCCAATTTTACCACGGTAAGTTAAAATTAAGTCGGTCGAATTTATAAGCTTGCTGAAAGCTAAAGCTAGCATTTCTTGCCGAAGTTAGCTATTAGAAGTATTACATCGCTCATGGATATTCTGCCATTTTGGTCGAGGTCTGCTTCGCTGCTCCAGCGTGGATGGCTTGGGTACGTGCCAAAGGCTGTAATAAAGATGTCTACGTCGCTCATCGTTACTTTTCCATCCCCATCAATGTCGCCCATTATCTTAATTTTAACGGCTCCGTTGGTTAACAAGTTGTTTGCCAAGTTTATTTCGAATGGAAGAGGCTCAGCTTCCGCCGATATTGTGTAATTGCGGCATGGTGCAACATTTTTCGTTTTCCAAACTATTGTTACCGTAGTTTCGTCGTATGGTGGTAGATTAGTGACTGATGTCTGATTAATGATTGTGCCGTCATATTTTGCTTTGACAGTGAAAGTTTCAGTTAGATTTCCAATGTTCTTGACTGTGATGTTAATATATACAAGCCAGCCTTGATAGGCAAACGTTGGATGGACTTCTATTGCCATGACGGCTATGTCGCGAATCAACCCTACGAATATTCCATGGTGTGCTTCATGGGCTATTGACCCCCCGGCTGAATTTATGATGCTCGTATCGGTTAAGTTTATTGGACTTACGCCGTATGCTTCAACATGGAAAGTTATAGTTGCCAGTATTTGTGGAGTGTAAGTTGAAATTGCGTTTGGATATGTTAGCTTCACCCATACGTAACCGTTTTCGTCGTCTATAATTAGCTTCTTGGTGGGTATCTGTCCTAAAACAGGCGGTATTGCGACTTGAAGTTCAAGAAGTACATCACGGTTGTAAGTAAGATTAAATATGATTGTTTTCACGTCTTCAACATCGTTTATGGTTACGTTGATGTTAAAGCTGCTGCATGGTACAAGCGCCGGGTTTATAATTTCTAGTGGATCGACGCTCAGCTTTGCAACTAATACGTTGCTGAAATATCCGCTTTCTTTTGTATGCGTTATCGGGATTCCTGAAGAATCATAAAGATTGTCATTAGATATAATGATTGAAGTGTCGCCATAGTCAAGAACTTCAAACGTTATTATTGCAAGATCCCCACTTCCATAGGCTCCGATCTCGGCTCCTACTAAGCGGCAGCTTAGCGTTATTTCCCCGTGTGTTGAGTTGTAGGATTGTTGGATTGCCGCTTCAAACATCGTGGCACCGTAGGATTTCAGAAAGTCTCCTTCAAACGCTTCAAAAGCAGTTAGTATATTGTTCTTATAGTATACTTTCAGATCCCAGCGGTAAAGGTCTTGAATGTTTATAACTTGTAAGGTTATGTTGAAGCGGCTTGTTGGACTTAACGATGGGTTGACAATTCGTTTAGGGCTAAAAGTTAAGTTAGGAATTGTTGGAGCTAGCGGATATAGATACATGTAAGTTCCAACCCCAAGGGTTGGGATTATGGTTCCAGTTGGGTGTTGATACAAAGCTGTCCATTCCGGGTCAAATGTGAAATAAGCTTTTAATTTTGGGAATGTTGCGTTCACGCCTCTAGTGATTGTGAATTTTATTTGGCATAACACTCCAGTTCCATTGAAGCTCCATGGAGGCTCACCCATTATGTAAGTGCAGCCCCATTTTATTATAGAGTGGGTTTCGTTTATTGGTTCAACGGTCGCTGGTGGTGCAACTATTGTCCAGCCCATATCTTGAATTGGTTTAAAAACATGGTCTGGTGGGCGCCGTGATCCAGCGTAAGAAAGCTTTGTGTGGTCGAATATTAAGCCTATACCCCAGCCTTTCATAAGTTCTGCATTTTTTACAGTTACATTTAAGAAGAATGTATTACCAACAGATGTTTCATTTGAGTAGAATATGAAGTTAGAGGTGTCTTTATAGCGGGGCGGTCCGGCTGTCCACGCTCCCGACCAGCTTCCTGGACCCGGGTTGAGGATGAGGTATTCGGGTGTTGTTTGGCCCATCGTGATATTCAAGCCTCCAATAATTATGGACGCAAAACTTAAAGTAGCAATGAGGGAGCAGATAACAAATTTTCTATACACGTTTTTCCCCTCTCCCTCAAGACTATTCATTAATTTAAAAAATAAAGGTTGTGGTTGAAATATATTTTATTGATATACTTTGCCGAAGTTGCTTACAACCGTTACTACATCCGTCATGTCTACTCGGCCATTTCCGTCTGTGTCGGCGCGTGGGTCCCAGTTTGGCTTTTCGGGCGTTGAACCGAATGCCGTAACTACTATAATTATGTCTGTCATGTCTACGCGACCATTACCGTCCAAGTCACCGCTTCCTTGAGTGGGAGATGCGTAAACCAAGACTATTTTGCTTATAAAGTTTTGCCGCCCATCAGCGTCTGTTACTATTAGGGTTACGGTGTAGTTTCCAGGAAGCGTGTAGCTGTAGGTCGTTATGGAGTTGGTTGTGCTTTTAACGTGACCATCTCCAAAATCCCAGAAGTAATTAATTATTGGGACATAGGCGCTTCCGTTCCATCCTGGTTTTGAGTTGCTTGCGTCAAAAGTTATGGTTTGGAATGTTGCTGGAATTGTTGGCGTCCATTTAAAGCAGGCTTTTGGCGGTAGAGCTGCCAAGACGTCAACAATTTTTGATTTTGTGCTCCATAGTCCCTCGTTGTCTGTCACGTTTAATGTAACCAAGTAGGATGTTACACTTTTGAAGGTGTGGGTTACTTTCGGGCTTGTTGTGGTTACGGGTGGTGTTCCGTCGCCGAAGACCCATCTATACTGTGTTATTATGTCGTTGTATCCTTGTGCTATAGAATCGGACGCGTCGAAGGTTATGGACAAATTTACGCCCGCTGGGCATGGGTACCATTGGAATTCCGCTATTGGCGGCAAGGCTTTTGGTTGCACGCCGAAGGTCATTGAGTTGGAGGCCTGACTTCCTGCGTAGGATGTGCCCGCATAGATATAATATGTTCCGGATTTAGCAAAGGCTAGGGAGAAGTTTATGTTGAAGTTCTGTAGGGGTGTGGCTGGTGTGGGAGGCGGGTCTGAACAGTCTTCGTAGCTTATTATGTTAAATGTTGTGGCTTTTTCTGGGCAATAGGGGTAGCCTCCCTCTTTTGGAGTTTGGGTGAAAATACTTGCATATAATGTTGTAGTTCCTAAGGGGGCTTCGTAGGGGATTTCAAAGGAAAGGATTAGTGTTTCTTCTGCTTGTGGTGGCATTAATTCGTCGAATGGGAAGTAGGCTTTGCATGGAGCCTTATTTGAGTATTCAACGTATATTCCTATCAAGATTTGTTTGTAGATGTTTGCATAGTTTTTCCATTTGATTTTGTAGTATGCCAATGATCCCTTTAAGAAGGAGGTTTGGGGTATTCCGTGGGCATCACACGTGTAGAATTCTGTTATGTTTACTTCCCAATTTCCGCTTTGGATTTCCCCTGTTGGGGCTGTTCTGATTAGGTAGGGGGTTTGAAATGGTGAGTTAACTTGTATTCCAACGAGGGCGTCTGACACTGGAACGCCGTCTAAGGTTACGTTTCCCGTTATATTCACTTTGTCGCCTGTATAGTAAACTTGTTTGTCTGTTGATATGTTTAAAAATACGGTGGATGCCCAAATTTGGTTAGAAAATGTGGTTAACGTTATAAGCATTAAAAGTGTGGCAACCATACAGAGTTTATGTTCGTTCATAAGTCCCTTCTCCCTACAAGCAATTTTAGGCTGGTCTGCAATAAAGGTTTTGTTTCACAAATAAAAGGGGGGAAAGGGAGGCTTTGCGTGCTAAGGCTTCTTTATCCAGAATTTGTTGGAGGCTTCTGGGCAGTATGGCACTCCGCCGAGCCATGGCAGCTTGTTGTATGCGTTTGCGTAGACTGTGGCCTCTCCAACCACGGCGTTTGTGGGAAGTGGTACTGTGAAGTCATGTGAGTATGTCTTAAACTCGTCTATTGGCAAGTGATATTCGCCCCAGCCAACTGTTGTTTCGAATGTGACGTAGCCTATGAAGAAGCCTAATTCGTCATAGACCGTAACTGTTAATACAACAGGCTTTATCTGCATGCTTAGAGTTCTATATTCAACTGTGAACTCCATGTCTGGTTGCGGCTGCCCAATAAGCTTGTTCTGGTAGTATTCCGTATACTTAGAGTATACGCTTGTTATTTCTACGGGCCACCATACCATGAAGCATAGCGTGTCATTCTTAACTTGCTCTGCAACTTCAACTGTGGCTATTACGCACCATTTCCCGAAGACTCTTTCCACAGGGTTGACACACGGCCATGGTATCCTAAACTTTACGGTGGCTATGCCGTCCTCACTTGTGTAGGCTTCTCTGTATATGTAGAATTCGCCGTGGCGAACTTCAAAAGCTACTAGCTTCATTTGAACTGGATAATCGTTGTAAAGGACCTTAGCGTTCAGAACTACTTCTGCTTGTGGAGCAAACATGTCGCTTGGGTTGTTTAGCCCTTGCCCACCATATGGGAACACGTATTGCGTGTAGAGGTCTATTTGTAGTCCTAGGAATTTGATTGGGCAGCGGTATTGGGCGTGTTCAGATACCCCTATTGGAACTTTCATTCCGAACATGTCATAGACTTCTTCTTCCCTTATCTGGAGTGTTGTCCAGCATTCAGGTTCCATTGGGAATAATGTTTCCTTGATGGCTGTGAAGTGCAGCCTAAAGAGCATTCCCTCCCCACTTGGGAATGGAGGCACAAATTCGCCAGTTTCAGTTGGCAATATTACAGCTCCACAGAACCACTTGTTATAGCAGTATGGCAAGGATGGGTCACCATGGAAGTCGTTTTGGGCTATGTATAGTACTGACTCGCCATTGTTAGCGAAGCCGTCAAGCCATGTTCCAACTTCATAGTATGTTGCTTGTAGACATGTCGTATTGAACCATAATGCAAACTGGAAGGCTATTATGCTCCATCCAGCCTCAACGTCTCTAACCCAAACCTCAACAGCTACATCGTCGCCTAGTTTTTCAGGCTTTACAATAGCTGGCTTCACATAGAATATTGGCACTTTTATCGGTGCAGCCCATTGAATCTTCAGGTAGCCTTTCTCAAGGTTGGGCACTTCTGAACCGGTTGGATGGAAGTATACGGCCGTCCAATCTGGATCCCAGTTAAACTCGCTTGTAACTAATGGGTATACCCTATTAACCGATTTCATTATTTTGAATTGGATTTGGCATAGAGTTCCGTCGCCTGTGAAAGACCATTCTGGCTCACCCATAATGTAGGTGCAACCCCACTTGAGAAGCTTGAGCCCTCCACCGATATCTTCAATCGCAACGGCGGGAGCCACAATAGTCCAGCCTCTTGCTTCAGCTTCAGCGAATATGTGGTCTGGTGGTCGCCATGCAGAAACATACTCCAACACTGCGGAGTCGAAGATTATGCCGATACCCCAGCCCTTCACGTTTTGAGCATTCTGTATTGTAACGTTAATGAAGAAGGTTTTGCCATACTGATCCCCTGTAAAGTTGAAATGCGCCGTTCCGATGGTGCCGGCGTCAGGCTCGGAAGCCGTCCACTTTGCCGGATACCCGTCTAGACCTGGATTTATTATTTTAAGGGTGGTGATCGCCGCTTTGACTGGAAACACTTGAAGGCCAGCAAGCATTGACAATAATAATAAGGCAGTAAGAGTTGTCGTCGCCACTTTTAAGAACCTATTTTTCATACTTCTCCCTTCTCCTTTTTCAGCAATAAAATATTTCAAACCATTAAGATTTAAGCATTCCGGAATTATCTTCTATTCCCTATTTAGTTATGGCAAAGCATGCAACATAATGAGAACTTCCAACGTCGATCAGCATGGGTTCTTCCCTACGACACATATCCATAGCTAACGGACAACGCGGATGGAAACGACAACCACTGGGTGGGTTGATGGGGCTTGGAACCTCGCCCTTTAGAGGCGCTCTCCCTTTTCTTTTAGTTGGATCGGGAACAGGAACGGAACTTAGCAACGCTTGGGAGTAGGGGTGAAGGGGATTTTTGAAAATCTCCGCGGTATTAGAATATTCTACAATCTTTCCAAGATACATTATTGCAACTCTATCACTTATACATTCAACCACGCTTAAATCATGACTGACAAAGAGGTATGTTAGATTATACATCTTGCGGAGGTCTTGAAAGAGATCAAGCAGCTGAGCCCTAACGGAAACGTCCACCGATGAGGTTGGCTCATCTAACATTATAAACTCTGGGTTTGTAACAATAGCCCTTGCAATCGCTATCCTCTGCCTCTGCCCCCCGCTGAACTCATGAGGATATCTATACAAGTGTTGTGCGCTTAACCCAACACGTTCTAAGACCTTTATGACCCTATCTTTCGCCTCCGCACCCTTAGCAATGCCCTGGACAATTAGCGGTTCAGCAACTATATCTTTAACTAGCATCCTCGGGTTTAAGGAAGTTGTGGGATCTTGATAAACTATTTGCATCCTTCTGCGCAAAAGCCTTAATTTCCTATCCCTGAATGTTGTGGAGTCGTATTCTCGGCGTAGCTCGTTAAATCTACTCTTAAGAAGCGCCAAATCTTTTCGGGAAGCTTTACGCTTTTCAGCCTCTTTAATTTGCTGTCTTAAAGATACAATTTCCTTTATAATACTTTCATCCACGTCAAAGAATATGTGTCCATCCGTAGCTTCTAAAAGGCGCAGGATCGTCTTTCCTAGGGTGGTTTTGCCGCATCCAGATTCGCCTACTAAACCAAAGCATTCCCCTCTTTTTATGCTTAGGGTAACATTATCCACTGCTTTTACTTCAGCAACTTTTCGCTTAAATACGCCGCCAAGAACGGGATAATACTTTTTAAGCGCTTCAACATGTACCAGCGTGCTCATTTAGAACCACCATACAAGTGACACGCAACAAAGTGATTATCTTTAACTTCAATAAACTTCGGTTTTACATTTTCACAGATAGGCATTGTATAATTGCATCTGGTGTGGAAGCGGCAGCCTCTAGGCGGGTTAATCAGGCTTGGCACATTTCCAGGGATAGATTTGAATGGCTTTCCAGGTCTTGGAATGGATTCTAACAGTGCAATAGTATATGGATGAAGCGGCTCTTTAAATATCGTAAATACATCGCCCAATTCGACAACGTTTCCCGCGTACATTACTGCAACACGCTCACATAATTCAGCTATAACGCCAAGATCATGGGTTATGTAAAGGATTGTGGATTTATAACGTTGTCTTAAATACTTTATAAGCTCGAGGATTTGAGCTTGTACCGTTACATCGAGGTTTGTTGTGGGCTCGTCACAAATTAACAACTTAGGATGGCATGAAAGAGCCATTGCTATCATAACTCGTTGAGCCATTCCGCCACTGAGCTCATGCGGATACATTTGTGCTACTCTCTCAGGATCCGCTATCTGCATTGCCCTTAGAATATTTACAACTTCTCTCCTAACTGCTTTCTTCAACCACTTTTGAAATCTATTAACTATGGGAATCTTTGATAATAAGCGTATTTTGAGGGAATTTGGATTTTTCAACATCTCCTCATATATTTTTTCAGAGAAACCTTTTTTACGGGCATTATTTTTCAGTCTTTCCATCTTTCTTTCTAATTCTTTAATTTTATCTCTATTTTCACCCTTTACTTTTAGTTGTTCGATTTCTGCTTCAATTTTTTTAATTTTTTCGTCCAATTTTTTGTTTTTCACACTTCTAATCTCTTCTAATGCAAACTCGATAAGCTCTTTTTTGCGATGTTGCAATAGAGCCTCACCTATCTGATATTCTACGCTGTACACCGGGTTTAAGTAGGCCCTGGGTTCCTGGAAAACCATAGCTATTTCCTTGCCTCGAATTTGTCTAAGAAATTCTTCCTTTTGTTTCAATAGGTCCACTGGTTTACCATTAATATTGTAAATTATTTTTCCGCCTTCAACTAATCCGGGTGCTGGGACTAACCCTAATATTGATAGGCTCGTTACACTTTTTCCACAGCCAGTTTCGCCTACCATCCCCAGTATTTCGCCTGGTTTTACTTCTATGCTCACGCCATCGAGAGCTTCCACGACACCTTCATAGGTGTAGAATCTTAAAACTTCGTTTTCGATTTTTAATATTTGCTCTTCCATTTTTACCTTCTCCGTAATGTTGGGTCCATTATGTCTCTTATGGCATCTCCAAGCAGGTTCCATCCGAGCGAAAAGATGAAAATAAAAGCGCCTGGAATGAGCCAAATGTACCAGTAATTAATCAGTGACTCACCTGTCCCTAAGAACATCCGACTTTTTTCAACTAACTGTCCCCAGTCAGCGAAGTTTGCCTCTGCGCCCACCCGCAGGAAACTTAAAGCTGCAGCTAACAGTACTATTGATCCAATGTCCATTGATGCCAATACTACAATGGGGTATATCGCGTTTGGAACTATATGCTTGAATATTATTCTGAAGTCGGAGCAACCAGCAGCCCTAGCTGCTTCAACATAGTCTTCATTCCGTACTCTTAAAACCTCACCTCTGATGACTCTGGCGTATCCCGGCCACCCAACCAGGATTAATGCTGTTAGAACCTTGTCGAGTTTTGACATAACAACGCTTAATATCGTTATGTCCGATAAACCTCCAAAGTAGATAAGTGCGGAAATTGTCACACAAATTATTGATAAATTCTCCACTATTATCCATTTCCATGAAAATCCTCCTTTTGAGAGCGCTTTCGTTATAGTTATGATTATCAATATTGCCGAAGCTAGGGGAAGTATTTGTCCTAATGTTATACTAAATTTGTCCGGAACAGCTAATGCAAAAGCAAGCGCTAGTATAAGACCCGGAAATATTATAATAATGTCCGTAAATCTCATTAAAATTTCATCTATTATCCCCCCGTAATATCCAGCTAATATTCCAATAGTCAATCCTATAATTAATGTTACTGCGACCACGGTTATACCTACGCGAAATGCTGTGATCGTTCCCCATACGCAGCCGTAGTATATGTCAAAGCTGTCAGCTGTTAAACCGAAGGGATGCCTTGGGCTTGGAGGCTTTGGTATAGGATCAAAGCCTGCTCTTGGTAGTATGAATGGACTTTTGCCGGGATAAGCGGTTTTGTCCCATTCCGGATTTGGAGGGGCAAGGTAAGGAGCCAACATGGCCACAAGAGCGAAGAAAATTATTATTCCAGAGCCAAGCAACGACAGTGGACTTTGCCTTATTTTGTATAAGATGAATTTTAGTTCTTTCACCGTTGGGGAAGCTTTGAGTTCCTTGAAAAATTCTATGATTTTTTGGTGAGCCATTTTATCCCAGCCTGATTCTTGGATCGATATATGCATATAAAATGTCAACTATTAAATTTGCAAAAACAAACAGAAACGCTGTAAAAAAGGTGAAACCCACCACAGATGCAACGTCTGGGGAACCTCTCTCTCCTCCCGTCGCGGCCTCCGCAGCCCATCTTCCCACACCTTCAAATCCGAAAACTGTTTCCGTTATTACAAGCCCAGACATTAGGCCTGCAACCATCAATCCAGCAACGGTTACAACGGGAATTAACGCGTTTCTCCTTGCATGGCGATTAATAACCTCGCTCGTTTTCAGGCCTTTCGCTTTTGCTGTGATAATGTAACCTTTGTTTAGGGCCTCGAGCATCGTCGAACGTGTTAGCCTAAGAAGTCCTGCCATATTAATTGTTGTGACGACTATTACGGGGAGAATTAGATGTAAGAACGCGTCGAAGGCTATCTGGTAACCCCACGGTCTTCCATTAATTAACCCATTAAGTATTCCATCTAAAACATACATTCCAGTATAGCGAGTGAAAGTTGACGAGTTTCGGACAATGTGTTGATTTTGGAGGGAGACACGTCCAAATGGGCTCCATGGATTCCCAAGGGTTCCTGTTATTAAAGTGGTTAGCGATATAAGCACCAGTCCAAGCCAGAATGATGGAAGGGAGTAACCGCCTATTGAAATTAGGCGGGTCACATGGTCTATGGACTTATCTCTATGAACAGCAGACTTTACACCTAAAATTATCCCCAAGAGAATTGTTAGTGGTGCTATGAAAATGGCGAGTTCTATCGTTGCTGGCCAACGGGATAACATTATTTGCATTACTGGTCCCCTAGCCTCGTAAGTTCTTGCCATTCCAAGGTTTCCTTGAATTAGTTGGCTTAGCCAGTTACCAAACTGCTCTATTGCTGAGCGATTCAACCCATACATAGCTATTATATATCTAATGTCTTCCTCTGTTGTCTTCTCTGGATTTTTGATATATAGATATGCCCTTTGCTGTGGTGTAAACATTTGTGTTATCGCGAATACTAGTAGAATTGCGCCTAATATTGTTGGGATTACGAGAATCAATCGCCTAATTATGAATTCTCTTAACCCCATGCGGTCGTTCTCTCCTAAAATCGTTATGAATGGGGGGGTGAAAATATAAGCTTGTCGAAGTCTTTAGGACTATTGCTTCATCAATTCTTACATAAAAAATGGGGGGATTTTAGAGTTTTATGGGTGCCATGGTTTGCTTGTTTTTCCGAATCTGGCTATGGCGTTTACTATGTCTCCCATGTCGATTTTTCTGTCTCGCCATCTGTAGCGTGGGCTGTCGTCTACGTCGCAGTAGAAGTTCCATCTTGGGTGGAAGACTGGCATTCCGCCTTTGCCTGCGTAGGAACCGAAGGCGTTGACTATGGCGATTATGTCGTCCATGCTGACTTTGCCGTCGAAGTTGACGTCGCCTACGAAGTAGCCCTCAGCCCCAACAGTTTCTGTCATGGGCCACTTCCATATGTCGTAGGCGAATAAGCCTGGATGGAGTGGGTTGTAGTAGCGTCCCTGAATCCAGTCTCGCATGTAGCCTCTTCCAATAGCTACGAACAGCGGGACTGTTGGCACTTCGTCGTAGAAGATTTGTTCAATTTCGTAGTATATGGCTTGCCTCAATGGGCCGTCTGGTGTATATAGGCCTTTCTCAACTAGTTCGTCTACGTGGGGGTTATGGTATCTTTGTGGGTGGGCGAAGGCTCCTGTGCTGTGGCAGTATGGGTGGGCGAAGTTGTGGATGTCTGCGTAGTCTGCCAGCCAGCCTATCATGAAAGCTGGCAGCCTGTGGCCTTCCATGTCTTCCAGGTATTTGGCCCATGCTGGGCCTGCTGTGAGGCCGTGGAATGGCCATCCTTTCTTACCGGCTAGTGTGTTGATGGCTGTTGCTAGCTGTTCTGCTATGGCCTGTCTTATGACGTTTCCGGAGTTATATGTAATGTATATTGTGAAGCCGTAGTCTGTTAGTTTCTTTCCGCCGAAATAGGCTTGGTCGAAGTAGTATGCGGCTTTTTCCTCGTCATAGTAGTATTTTGGTATGGCTGGGTTTACGTATGGTAAGCCTGATGGGGCGAATGTGTTGGGCTGGTAGGCCTCGCCTAGAAGCAGGTCTTGGATTATCATTGTGTAGTTTATTAGGTGGGCGAAGGCTTTTCTGACGTTTATGTTAGAGAAGAAGTTGCGTGGGATGCCATCCTCGTGAAGCTCGTCATGGCCATAGATTATTCCGTAGTCGTTTGTGGGTGTGGGTTCAATGTCAAATGTCATGTGGAACGTGTTTATGACTAATGCAGGTATTGGGTAGTTTAGCCTGATTCCGGGGAGTGTTGGTCCGTCTTTGTTGTTGCCTTCGTGGAGTTCTTTTACTCTTGCTCTCGGTACGGCTGCGAAGTCTGTATCACCGTTTATTAGGTTTGTTATTCCTGTGCTTGTGGCTACTTGTATTACTGTCATTCTTTCAATGTAGCCTTTTGGTCTTATGCAGGATGGTGGTATTGGGCTGTCTGGGTATGGTGGGTGCGGATTTGTGGCTGGCCATCCACCCCAATAGTCTGGGTTTCTTACTAGTGAGTAGCCGTAGCCCCATTGCAGCCAGTCTAGTATGTATGGGCCTGTTCCACATGTTACGCCTGGTTCTGCCACCTTGGGTATGATGTCCACTGCTGGATCCTGCCCAACACTCGGCTGCCAGTAGTTAAGCCATTTAGTCCAGTCTCCATCCCACTCTCCTGGGTGATCTGGGACAGCTTGTTGAGCTTGTGGTCCAACATAAGTTATAAGCCATTGTTTGCTCATTATGCTGGCCCATGACTGGCTTATAACCTGGAAGAAGATTCTTAATGGGTAGCCTAGTGGCAGGTTAGCCGCATCACTCCAGAATTGTGGGCGTTGCCTTCCATACCATGGGCTGGCCGGGTTTTCCTCAAATAGCGGTACTGGTGTGAAGGGTGTTATGCCTGTTCTTGGTGTGCGTCCCTCGTTGGCTATGTTCAGCCATACGTGGGTGGCGTTACGCTGGACAGCCTGGTTTATTGGGTTTGTTTCGTCAGCCGGCCATTCGGGGTCTGCACCATAGCAGCTTAGCAGCGGCTCATATATCATCCATTGGGGTCCGCCAACATAGTCTATAACCATCCACCTTTCGAAGCTGTGCTCCACGTCCTCTGTTGTTAGCGTGTACTCGGCCCATGTTAGGGGTCCAAGGTCGCTCCTGCACCATGTGTGGAACTTGACGCCTTCACGAATCTTGAAGTAGACGGTGAAGTTTGTGTAGATTGGGGCAGCCGGGTCTGGAGGTGCAATCCAAACCTGTGTTGCAAGTTTTGGAATGAAGTAGTCGTATCTTTCACCATCGAAGAATATTAGCGGCTCGTAAACGTTAAAGAGTAATTCGGCGCTGGCCGTATCATAACAGTTGGCAGGATCTAAAGTAGCAGGACCACCACCAATGATGGTGTTCACCACGATCTCATTCAAAGGCGTCGCAGCCTTTGCAACATTAACTGGAACCAAAAGGGCTACCAATGCAACTATCGCCAGATACAACATAAACTTCTTCGACATCTTCTCCTCTCCTTCCTCAAATTTCAGCATTAACATACTTAATTTCGAACTATTTAATTTTTACGGAAAAAAGTTTCAGTATAATCTTCTATTTTAAACCAGAATGTTTTAACTCTTTCTAACACGTCTAATTCTTTTTCTACGCCTTATCTCAGATCGTCCCACATGAAAACTCAGCGCAAAAAAGAAGAACGCAACTGGCAGGAGGAAAATATACCTATATTCAACCATAACGTTGTAGGTGGCTAACGTCAACTTCGCAGGCGCATCCACTGAAAGAAAATTCTCCCAAACAGACTCACCAGACAATATAACGGTCAAGTTACCGCTGAAATCGGCGCAACCGATAGCCAAAAAACCGTCAACAACGCCGGATTTGCCAAAATCCAAAAAGTCAACAGAAGATCCTGAAACGGAAACATTTTTTGGACTCAGCATCGGTGTTGGATCATTAAGTATGATGTAAACCGTATAATAACAGGTAACATTAACACTTCCATCATCACAAAGAAGAGTGAAATTCAAACAGGCATCAAACTGTTCTACTTCCCTCCAGGACGTGATGGTTCCCCAACCGCGGCTAGCCTTCACATCTAAGGCAACAACTTGACCTCTCTCAACTTGACCTGAAACGCTCCAAGAATGTGATGAAACGTAACTCCGACTTTTCTTAAGATTTTCAACGGGATGAAGAGAGAAAAAAGCGACACCAATTCCAATAACCAAAAAAATAAAAAACAAAACCAAATTTTCATTCATCCTCAATACATTCACCAACTCAGCATACGCAATACTTATGCACAATCTTTAATATAAAAACAGCCGAAAAAATCAAAATAATGGCGAAAAGTAGCGGCATCGAAAATTCCGGTACCGCGGTTGTGCCTTTAAAAGCAATAGTGTTTTGTGAGACAGTCTGCGTATAAACTATATAAAAATATGTAAACCGATCATCTTGAAATACCAAATAAGGCAGATCCTCGCCATCTCTTAAAACATGCCACTCATCCGAAGAATAGCAGCTTAACAAAACTTTAGGGATGGACAACCTAAAAGAGACAAAGCCTCCCTGAACGCTCTCTACGCATAAGGCTAAAATTTTATCCGACGCATTAAAATTGTAAGCTACAATAGTAGCATTCAAGGAGGCAAAGACTTCAAAAACACCCCACTGCGTCAACACATCAATTTTAACAATTGGAAACATTAAGGGATAATAATCCCGTGGAGAATCAACCGGGTAACCCGAGTCAACTATCCCGTCACCCCCATCCTCATCCTGTCTAGGTCCATGTTTAAAATCCACGCTGATGTGGTCGCTCCAAAAATTTCCACCAGACGGGTAACCATTGTCGAAAAAGGTTGTGGCAGGTGGTGATGGAACACTACTGTTAAAAAAGTTATTATGATAAAGCCTTGTAAACAACGAACTGGAAGAAGCAATAATAATTGCCTTGTTAGGCAAATCCCA
Source organism: Bathyarchaeia archaeon (assembly GCA_038859955.1). Lineage (GTDB taxonomy): Archaea > Thermoproteota > Bathyarchaeia > Bathyarchaeales > DTEX01 > DTEX01. Next base: position 21,723 of record JAWCEH010000019.1, read on the forward strand.
AAAATTGTTACCAACTAAAGTATTGTTACAGCTTATACCACTAATTTTGATGCCGCATATTGAAATACCTGAAAAATTGCAATACATGATGGACGAATAATTTGAATCTCTAACGTGAACGCCAACAGCAACATTTGATAATAAAACATTCTTAACCATAACACCACCAACATTATAGATTGTAACTGCCGAGGCGCCCTCACCCATAAGGTAAGTGTTCCTTAACGTCAAATTTTCTAAAATAACACCACTGGAACGAATTATAATTATCGGACCATTAACCCCGCCACCATCAATAACGACGCCACTTCGGTTAACCCCAACTATGCGGACACGTTTATCTACAACTATTCCAAACTCATTATACAACCCGGCATCAATAATTATGGTATCCCCATCAATAGCATGCTCAATAGCCTCGGTTATGTTGGAATAATTGGATGGAACACGTATGACTCCATCATAGTTCTTAAGGAACGAACATGCACTAAACCGCATAAAATAACCCTCAAAAACAAGCCCTACAGTAAAGACAAAAGCAAACAAAATCAGACGAATGAATTTGTTATTCTTCGACATAGTATACGCCTTAATGTAGAATACAAATAAGAAATATTTAAACATGAAACCAACAAATTTAAGTAGACTATAAAACAAAATATTATGGAGCGGATCTATTTGTACACCATGCAAAAAAATTGGACAAACAAACACGTAGACCTCGAAATGCTCATCGATGAGATAGGCGAATTCTTCAAAGCTAAGGACTTCGAAGCCGTAAAAACTCGAACCGAGAATGGTTACCAGATTTTAGCCGGAGACTCAACATGCTACAAGTTTACAGGAGCCGTGGTACTTACTCTTGAAGGAAAACCTGAAAATTTCTCTATAAACGTGGAACTTACCCGTGAGAAAAAGAGGTCACTTCCAGCCTCAATCATGCTGATCACAATGTTTGGCGGAGGCTACTTTTTAAAAAAACAGTTAAAGTCTGATGAGGAGTGGATCAGATTTGAAAGGGATTTATGGGCTTACATAGATGCTGCGGTCGTAAACCTTACAGGTACGGCGAGCATGCACAAAGAGAGAGAAGACTGACGAGAGGGGTTAGACTAGCAACCTCCAAAATTTAGCAAAACCAAGATAATGTCGCCCATAGTCACTCTCCCATTTTGGTCGAGATCCGCGTCGAAAAGCCATCTTAAATGTGATGGATAGGAACCGAAGGAATCAATTACAAGCATTACATCGTCCATAGAAACCCTTCCATCACCATTTATATCGCCCATAATTTTGACTTTAATTGAACCGTAAACGAGGACATTATTATCCACATTAACCTCGCCTGGCACTATAATAGCAACAGCTTTTATAATATAATTACGGCAAGGTAATACATTTATAGTGTCCCAGCTAAAGCCCAGCACAACAGAAGCGTTTGGTTCCAAGTTATTAACAGTCTCGGTTGCTATCACAATATCGCCGTAATATAGTGTGACACTGAAGGTTTCAGTCGCGTTTCCCAAATTCATAACAGTTACATTTATATCAACAATCCATCCTTGATAAACTCTATCATATGGAACCACGACATCTACCACTGCTACATCATGAACCACTCCAAGCCTAATAGTGATTATCCCATTACAGTAAATATTATCTTCATAATCCCCATCAAATAAAACATCAGCCTCTGCAACTATTATGTAGTCTCCCGGCAAAACACCCGTCGTATTCCAAGTAAACATGATAGTTCGCCTTTCACCAGGAGTCAAGCTTGAAACAATAACTGTCCCTATAAAATGTTTCTTAGCTGGCGGTAAAGCTGGAATTAAATACTTAAAGTAACCGGATTTCATCTGTGGCAATATTTTATCTCCAATAGGATACTGATATATAGCTGTCCATTCCGAATCAAAATCGAGAGAGGCAGACAATTGTGGGCTAATCTCGTCAGGCTCTCTAATTATTCTAAACTGTATTTGACAAAGTTGACCTGTCCCGTTGAAACTCCAATATTCGCCTTCCGGCATAAGATAAGTGCAACCCCACTTCACAATCCGATGCACAGCATCAAAATAATCATCTGCTGGCGGAGGAGCAATTAGGGGCCAACCCATATCCACTACTGGCTTAAAAACATGGTCTGAAGGAAGCCAAGCCGATACAAACTGTAGTAAACTACTATCATAAATTAGGCCTATCTGCCAAGCCATCATACGTTCGACATTCTGAGCTGTAACATTTATGAAAAACGTGGAGCCCACATAAGTTTCATTAGTGTAGAATATAAGGTCTGATGTACCTACATATCTAGGTGGACCCGTTGTCCATTTCTCAGGATAACCATCTGGTCCTGGGTTAATCACTATGAATACCGGATACTCTGTTGAAGCCAAATAAACAGCTGTGAAGCTCGGATATTCAGATTCAACTGCATATAGACTTAACTCGAAGCTTTCAGTGAAGTTGCCCTGATTTTCAACCGACACATTAATATTTACAGAATCGCCCGCTATCACTTCATTGCTTGCTGGCAGAACTTCTACTACGGCTACATCATGGGCGCTTGGATAAGGCCAGAAAACCGCCGAGTTGATTAGATTGATGTCCGTGACATCTTCAGCAAGGATGTGCCCATCACCATTTGATATGCCAATAGTGGCCGTGACGTTTCCGCTACAAAATGCATAGTTAAACTGTATTACACCATCTATGCTGAGAATTACTTCAAAATTCGCTACAACAGAATAATCATAAGAGGAGACATACCAGCGGATACCTACATGCGTGGAATCTTCCCATACGTAAACATCATAGGGGTAGAAGGTAACCCAGTCATCCCATGCAACTGCTATTGCCATCTTATCTGCCAATTCTGAGATACCATTGACTGGGCTGGCTACAGGTTTATCAAATGTTAATAGCCCATTACTCGAAATATAAATTGTTTCATAAGGTATTCCGTAGAAGGGGAAGCTAAAAGGTAAGGTGTACTCCCAGCATAAGTCGTCTCCATGCCAATGCATTGGAACACCGCCGCCAACCCACTCATGTGGAACATGGAAACGTTTGTAAAAGAATACGTGGACCCACTTGGTTGCAATATTATCCATTGTATGTGTTTCCCCAGGCACAGGTGCGGCGTAAGCTGTTATGTTGTAGCTTCCCAGTTCTGCAGCAGTCCATAAAAAGCTGATTTGGGAGAATTTACCGGCAAGTAAATCGATTATAGTATGGTATATTAAAGTATCATTTACAAGGATGAAAAATTCTACATTCATTTCGTTGCTTAATCCTCTATTTTGGATGGTTGCATTAATCAACATGGAACGACCCAGTTCGAGAAAACGCTGGGCGGTTAATGAAACTTTTAAGTCGTGGTCTTGGGGAATTAACCAGCTTAGAGAGTTAGTTATTAAAGTATCACGCTCTGGTTGAGAGAGACAATAGATTGGGAAAGCATAGTATACAACTGAGCCCAAACCGGCCTCTCTTCCGTCAAAAACGGTAACGGCCGTCCAAATGGTACCTGCATAACGAATTACCTCATATCCCCCTTTCGCTGGAAAGACCCCATCGTCATATGGAGGATTTTTAAACCATGCGAATGTTTCCGGTAGCCCTTGGGTTACTGGGTGTGTTAAATCTATTACAGTTAGTCCAGGTGCTCCAGTATCATCTATCTGAAATGTTGCATGAGCCACGTTCAACATGAAAAGGTCGTTTCCATGATCGTAGCCTATGTCTTCGCCCTCTAAGATGATATTTCCGCCTATCGCGAGATAAGCCTCTAGAGTTTCAGCATCAACAGGGTCCACAGCCCAGCGCCAATAATCACCGCAAGTCCATATCACAAGCTTAAACTTTGCTAAAATATCTAATGATGGACGACCCTTAATTGATTCTTGCCAAACAATGTATTCATAGCCAGCATAAGTCAATGCACATTCGAATTCCGCTAAACTTGTGCCCCATATTTTATTTAATGGGTCATCATCAGCCACTATTAAAATGTCTGGCAAAATTCTAACTTCAACAAAAATACTCTTGGCATTGTCCGCTATGAATTCCTCGTCCGGTACCGGAGGAACATATGCGGTTATGTTATAAATTCCCTCGGAAGGTGGTGTCCACCCATATTCTAATGTAAATATTCCCTTAACTGGTAGTTCAGAAATTAAAACTGATTCAACCGCTGTACCATTAATAATTAGTTGAAGCTCAACGTTTGTTTCGGGATTTGCGCCTCGATTATAGACGGTTGCATTAATTATTGCTGAGTCGCCCAGTTCTAAGAGTTTTTGAGCAGTTAAGGATGCGGCAACGTCATGCTCATGGCATCTCGCTAAATAAACAATAGCGTTCTCCCAAAGTTCAATGACGTCTAGTTTTCCGTCATAATCTTGGTCGTAGCGAAATTCATCCGCTATAAAGCTGAAGAGTACTGTCGGATAGTTATTTCCAACGACGATAGCAGCGTAGCCATGCATCATTGAAGGGGTAAAGCCAGCAATTGGTGTACCAGTTATGGCTGCAACGTGGTCTCCATCGTCTAAGTATCCTTCAATGTATGATATGAAATTTCCTATTGCATTTGGGAAATTGAAAATTGCATGAGAGGGAACCCAAAGATATACTGGTTCAGGTGACCACATGTCTGAAACCCAACGAACTCCTAAGGTCTCCCAAAGCGTTGTTGGTTCAGAGTTTGACCCGTCAATGTCGAATGTACTTATGAGAAGACGACCGCCACTACGCACATATTCGTCAATTTCAGTCCAGCAAGAACCCAAAGCGTAATAGTTACAGTGATCTACTATTACCAAATCCCATGTTTGGCTAATAAGTGCTAAGCCGAACCCCCAAGGGTCGTCGTAATAATGAGTGTAATTGATCCCCAAGTTGTTTAAGGCGGTAATGACATACCTTGATGAAGGTGCAACTGCATAATCATCGGTGTAAACTAAGACATTTCTTACACCTATCGACAAGACATAGAGAGTCACCGTAGCAATGTTATTTTTAATAACCTCTTCTCCAGGTATTGGTGGGGTGTATGCAGTTATATTGTAGGCTCCCTGAGATGGTGGAGTCCACGGGTAGCTGATGGTGTATAAAGAATCTGCGGGTAGACAAGGTATTACTTCAGACTTAACTAGGATGCCGTTGATGAATAGTTGAAGTTCTACATTTGTTTCATTGTTTAAACCAAAGTTGCTTACAGTTGCATTTATTAATGTCGATTCGTCTGGATTAAGCCTCTTGGGGGCTTTTAAGGATACCGCAAGTTCATGTTGCGGCTTTTGATAGCGTGACCATAGGATGGTGTTGTAAAGTAGTTGCAAGTGATGATGATAGTAGGCGGGTATTATTTCCAACCACGGCGAAATGTAAACCAAACCATGACAAACGACAATAGCGGCTTCCTGGTAATGTCCTAGTGCAAGATATTTGCCATTTATAAGCTCATTAGAATCCCATCGTCCATCACTGGGAAGGGCTGTTCCAACTTCAGGAAATACTAATGGATTTGGAATCTTCGCGAAAATTGGGTGTGTTATGTTTAACAAGTGCAGCAAGTCTGCAGATGTCGCGGTCCAAGTAATAGTCTCGTTTATCCCAATTAAAGCTGCAAGCTTGTTATTATTCGGAACCGCATAGTAAAATGTTCCGGCAGTTATTATTAAACCATGACCTTCATAAACATATGCTTTAATTGCTTCGATCTCGGAATCTGTAAATTGCCAACCCATATATGGATCGTATGCGCATGAAATTATCAGAACATCCGCCTCTGTTGACACGATATCTTCATAAGTTATCCCTTCCTTATTTAGGGTTGTATAGTCAACATAAATCATTTGGTTTCCAAAAAGATACCACTGATTACTTAACACTTGCCAGTTGGTTATTATATTACCATAAACGTTGCCGGCGGAATGCAACACAACAGCCTTCACGGGAAAGCCGACATAAATAAGCTTAGACAACACATTGTTTTCAACACTTGTCTCCCCTGAAACAGGCAGCACATAAAATGTGACATTGTAGAAACCCTCAACTATGGGACTCCATGTAAAGCCAACAGTTTTGGTTTTCCCGGAAGCGATGAAGTCTATCACCTTTGAATCTATAAGAGTGTCATTTGCCAAAAGCTGGACAGTTATGCCTGTCTCATCTTTTTCGCCAAAATTAAGAATTGTTGCATTTATGATCCCGAAACATCCCGGCTTAACATAAGGCGGAGTTTGCCATGCATAAGCAATAAGTTCATGCTCTGGAGGAGCTTTCTCGACAGCTTTTCTCGCGTCTATTCTTCCAAACCCATAATAAACGTCAAAGCCCGAGAGACCTAAGTCTTTAGTAGTATAGCGCAACCACAATCTTATCCAGTCCCTCGTCTTTTCTGGGTATAAACTCCATAAGAGGGCGGCTAAACCCGAAACATGAGGGCAAGCCATAGAGGTGCCACTCATATAGGCATAATCCAGTGGGTAACCCCAATCATTTAGGGTTACCCAGTAAGTGGGCATTGTCGAGTATATATAAACCCCAGGGGCTGCCAGCTCAATCCAGTCGCCCCAATTTGAGAACCATGCTTTGTTATCATATTGATCTGTTGCTGCTACAGCAATTACCTCATCGTATCCAGCTGGATACGATTTCATATTTGTGTTATCATTTCCAGCTGCTGCAATGAGAAGAACCCCAGCCTCGTGTGCGTATTTAACCGCAGTGTGGACAAGCTCGCTGTCCCCATAACCGCCGAAGCTCATGCTAATGATTTTTGCGCCGCTTTCAGTTGCGTGAATGATTCCATTTGCAACCCAGTCCCAGTAACCATATCCTTGACTATCCAAAACTTTTTCCGCCATTAGTTTTACTTGTGCCAGACCAGCCACTCCTATGCTATTATTTAATACAGCGGCGATGATGCCAGCACAGTGGGTTCCATGCCCAAAATCATCTTTGGGGTCTGAATCCATGTTGACCCAATCGTAGCCTAAAGGCTCATAGTTTGTTGCAATGTCGGGATGCGTGTAATCAATTCCTGTGTCAATTATGGCTACGAGAACTGTTGGGCTACCTATAGTGATATTCCATGCCCAATCTACCTCTATCTTCTTGGGACCCCACTGGTACACCCAATAGGGATCATTGGGAACCCATTGAACTTGAACCTTCATGTTGGGTTCCATATAACTTGCTAGACCTGTAATTTTTGATTCTTGTATAAAAGCTGCCGCTGCAATAAGTGGAAGCTCAACAACAACGGCTTTAACCGAATTGTTTATTATGATCGTATTAACGATTTTTGCCTTATTTTTAAAGAGTATTTCCTCTAGATTGAGGAGACTTTCATGGCCTTCTTTCAGCCCAACTATTATCCTCGTATTATTGTTATCATCGATATAGGCGTAGTCTCTCCATTTACTTGTTTCGTTAAAATTCCATTCCTCTGGGGTGTTTCTGGTGGCATACTCTTCGTTTTTCCTGCTAATCGAGTCTATGAACTTACCCTTTTGAAACGCCTCGCCAGTTTTCTTTTCATACTCCTCATTTAAAAGGCCGCTTTTTGTATCTTCAGCTATGGATGATTTCACATTAAATGTTGTGCTTAGAGTGCTTGTAAAAAGGAGAAAGAGTACGAGGATGCAAACTATTTTTTTATGCATGATCTTTCCTCAAGACATTATTTATGCAAGCGGTCACGTCGTGAAATAGTAACCCTTAATACAAAGGTGGCAAGAACAGCAATTCTATAAATTAACCAGTTTTTAATCCAGTTAGGCATATATTTCTCCCTTATCTACACGATAATATGGTCTGTAAATTTTTCCGAAGCTTTTTAGGGCTATCATTATGTCGTCCATGTTTATTATACCGTCATTGTTTATGTCGCAATTTGGATTGTATTTTGATTGTCCAATTTTTGAGCCGAAGGCTTTAATTAAGAGTATTATGTCGGTCATTGTCACTTTAAAGTCTCCGTCGACATCACCTGGAATTGTTACGCTGATTAAGCCGTTAATATAGGTGTTGTCTTCTGTGTTTGTTTCGTCTTGCACTGGCCATGCATAAGCCCAAAGCGTATAATTGCCCTTAGCAAAGCCGGTTGTGTTCCATGTGAAGGTTACGGTTGTTGATGCACCATTTTGGACGGTTATTTCTTTTGTTTCTATTGCTGTTGTGTTAGCGTATAGTGTAATATTGAAGGTTTCAGTGAAGTCGCCTTGGTTGGCAACTGTGATGCTTATGTTCATGGTGTAACCTTGTCCAACCACCGTTTTGGGAGGAGTTACATCCACCACCGCTATATCGTGTATTTCGCCCATTGTCACATGAACGGTCCCGTCATCGGTTGTGTGAGCTATATGGTTAAACCATAGGTCATATAATATAGAATCATAGAAATGCAAAAGGCTATCACCGGAGGTTGTCGCGTTAAAGGTTATTTTTACTATTGGAAAGCTTCCTGAGACTGCAATGTTTGAAAATCCCATAATTTCGATGTGCCCTTGGGGCTCATCTATTATTGGGGAGGGGCCATGGTCAAATGGTGGGTAGATGTAAACGTTTAACGTATCTAAAACTGTTGTGTTATACTCCATGTATAAATAAAAGCTGCACACGTCAAAGACGTCTTGAACGGAAACATTTACGGAGAAAATGTCACCGATATTCACTATTATTGTGGATGGAGATACATACAAAATTGTCTCAGAGCTGGCATTAGAAATTATCTTCACTGTGGACGCTTGCAAAATGCCCACCAACACCAGCGCAGCAAAGAAAGAGATAAGCCTCTTTTTCACCTTCCTCCATCCCATTCAATGTTGAGTTGCATTGTATATATTTACTTCACCAATTATATAAGTTCTACGAGAGAAGATGTTGGTAAGTCGCAGCTTTATAAATTACAAATGACATATCGAAATGTACTAATCTATTCTATTATTAAAAAGGAATGAGTTGTTAAATGCTATAATTGTAGATATGGTTTATGGGTAGTGTTTTCCGAAGTTTTTTACGGCTATCATTATGTCGTCCATGCTTATTTTTCCATCATAGTTTATGTCGCAGTTCGGATCATATTTTGGTTGTCCAATTTTTGAACCGAAAGCTTTCACCAAGAGCATTATGTCGTCCATTTTAACTTTAAAGTCTCCATCCACATCACCTGGAATAGTCACCTTTACAATTTCATCGAAGTATTTAGTATTATCTTCTGTGTTTGTTTCGCCTGGTACTGGCCATGCGTAGGCCCAGATGGTGTAGTTGCCTTTAGCAAAGCCTGTAGTGTTCCATGCGAAAGTTATGGTTGCTGATCCTCCGCTTTCAAGGATTATTTCTTTTGTTACTATTTCAGTTGTGTTTGCGTAAAGCGTAACATTAAAAGTTTCGGTGAAGTCGCCTTGGTTGGCAACTGTAACGTTTATGTTCATGGTATAGCCTTGTCCAACAATAGTTTTAAGTGGTGTTAGATTAGTTGTGGCTATGTCGTGAATTCCTATCACTTGGACGTTGCCGTTGGTTGTTGTGTGGGGTATTTGTTGTGGTGGATCTTTGTTGTCTAGTAGTTTTGTGTCTGC
>JAWCEH010000020.1:0-28870 GCA_038859955.1 Bathyarchaeia archaeon
GCCCTCTTTAACAGTCCTAATAAAAGTATCTTTAACGATTTTTGACCTGAAAACTCCGCCTAACCCGCCGACGATGATTTTTTCATCCTCCATCTTAAGCCCTCTAATGATGCATAGCGCCGCCAGGGCTAGCTCCCTTCCGGCATCCTCAAGTATATTTTTAGCCACTTTATCCCCTCTAGAGGCTGCCTCATCGACAATTCTAGCAATTTTCGATACCTCTGTGGGATCGCATCCCAGATCCTTATAGACTTTATTTAGGATCTCAAGCTCATTTTCAACGCCAAAGTAGTCGGAAATCATTTTCGACAGAATAGTCTTTTCTCCTCTTCCATCATAGGCTCTTGAAATGGCGTTTAACGCTTTCACCGCAATCCAGTAGGCGCTCCCCTCATCGCCGATAAGCCAACCCCATCCACTCGACCTCATTCGTTCGCCTCTACTGTTGATTCCAAAACCGATGCTCCCAGTCCCAGCTATAACCGCGACGCCGGCTTCCCCAAATGTTACAGCGTAATACGCTGCAACGGCATCATGCTCAATCAAGACCTTATCTCTCTCGACCCCAATCTTTTCTATAACTTTCCAAGCGTTCTCCCAATCTCTCGGAGTGTCTAGGTCAGCCCAGCTTATTGAGATCAAACTTATGTCCTTAAGCGATAGGCGTGAAGCGGATAGGCAGCCGTCGATAGCCTCCCTAATATTCCTTATTACTGTTTCTTCCTTCAACCACATTCCTGAAGGGCCGGAGATAAACTTTCCGAGAACATCTCCTCTCTCATTTAAAATTACTGCCAAGGTCTTTGTTTTGCCGATGTCCATGCATAGAATGAACATTTCTAGAACCTCTGCACGTATCTGAAGAGGTTTCTCGGCTTATCCGGATCCCTGCCTTTACCCACGGCGTAATAGTGGGCTAAGATCTGCATAGGCACAATAGATAGAAGAGCCTTACATTCACCGCTATATTCAGGCGGCAGCCTTAAAGCGTTCTCCCCAAAATCTTCAGAGTCAGATATTAAAACCATGTCCGCGCTTTTGCTGGCAAACTCCGAAACAAAGTTTTTCAGGTAAATAGCGTTTTCGCCGAGAAAACATGAAATCACCAGAGTTAATCTCTCACCTATGGTAGCCATAGGGCCATGCCTAAACTCAAGTAGATGCAGCCCCTCCGTTGCGACGTAAGATGTCTCCTTAACTTTTAACGCGCCCTCCAGAGCTATTGGATAGGAGGGGCCTGATCCCAAAAAGATGAACCTTTCAATACTCTCGTCGAGAAGCCTTTTCGACACCGCCGCAATTCTACCTTCAGCTTTTAAAATATTTTCGGTTAGAGACGGCATCGCCTTACTCTCATCTACGAAAATATGCTTTTCGCCGGAAATCTTTTCATCCAAAATGCTGGAAAAGACTGCTGTCGCAAGGGAGAACGCTGTAAAACTCTTCGTCATAATGATACTTTTCTCTTCACCAATATCCAGCACAATCGGTTCGTTCACTATACCAGTGATCTCGCTTTCCTTCTCAATCGTGAAGCCGACTGTGCGAGCCCCCCTTCTCTTACATATCTCAAGGGCTGTCACCGTTTCCGCTGTTCTTCCGGATCTAGAGATCCCGATAACTAGGCTATCGCTGTTTACGATGTTTGCGAAGTGAAAAATCAGTTCGGAGGATGGAAGCGCATAGGCTACAAGCTCACCGTTTCTCATCAACGGCCAAGAGCCGAAGAGAGCCGCATAATATGATGAGCCGCATCCTATGAAGAAGATCTTCCTAAATTTGCAGGCGTAATCCGCAATCTCGCTCATCCTATTAAGGCTTTTTATAACGGCTTTCAACGCGTTTGGGGAATCCCTTATATCTTTTATCATGCTATATTCTTGTTTAATCTCTCTTGGAAACATTTAACACGCCTCACCAGACCCTCGCTTCATCAAATATTCTTCATACAATCTTTTAACTCTTAATGTTTCTAGGAGCGGTTAGCAGACTAGGTTACGCATCATTAATCGATCTTCGCAACCTTAAGTGTCTGATCATAGTAGCGCGGCCCGTAAGTCAAGGTTATCTGATGGAAGCTTCCCTGGTTTGTTTCAACCTTCTCTAGGTTTCCTTCCACGTAAGCGACCTCATCTCTCCAACATTGCATTCTAAACTCTTCAAGATACGAAACTACCCTCAAGATATCATCGGCTTCAGGTCCATCAATAATCTCAACAGGTTCAACAGAGTATATTGAAGGCATGAATGGCGCTTCCTCGTCACCTGTAATTTTCACGGTGGCTTTTATCCATCCTCTCCAAACTATCCTGCTGATTCTCTCATATTTACCCGATATTTCATGCCAAGCCTTAACCGGCTCAAATTCAACCTTTATCCTGCGTCCAGAAAACTTGTCGTGGAAAACAGCGTAAACCATTTTTCGTCGCTGATGCCAAACAAACTCTTTTGGACTTAAATTTTTAAACCGCCAAACCTTACCCTTAACAGGACCATCATCGATAAACTCGTTTGTGAAGAGTGAAGATTCGTCGCCGTAAAGGTCTTGCAGTGTCTGGCGAACCCTTCCTAGGCTGCTTCTACCATAAACAATGATGTCGATATCTGAGAATTTTGGGTTATAGAAGCCATGTAGAAGAGAGCCGAAGACCCCGAAATCCTCTAGAGGCAAACCTTGATCTTCAACAATTATACGAAGGATTCCTCTAAGAGCATGAATCAACTCATCATTACAACCTGATTCAATGATTTGACGCAGCCTTTCTTCAGGTTTTCTAATTTCCGCGATGCTCTCACACCTTACCCCTATAACTCTCCTACCTAAGGGCTCGTAGTCTAGCATGTAGTGCGGATACTTCTCCGATACGAATCCCCAACCCTCATCCCCGAAAAACTTATAGAAAGTTCTTCTCCCATCGCTTCTAAACGCTTTCGGGTTGTCTGACCTAAATATTTCTGAGGGAGCGTATTCAAGATCACATATGTAGCCTGCTGGCGGATGAGAGTAGCCAAGAACCCTGAAGATAAGCCCCTCATGTGTTAAAATGGCATCCCGATCCCTAAGTTTTAAACTGGCCAAATATATTCCTCCCCGCTCTCGGCGGTTCCAACAACAGCTTGATAGTAGACTTCGCCCGTCAAAACACTTTCGACCCGCTCCAGCATCCCAGAAACTTTAATCTCCCCGCCTTTCCTCGCAACATTCCTGTAGCATCCGATCATGGAGACAACTCTCTCCGGAACCATTTCACGAGGGAGATCTGATTCAGGGGTTAATGGAAGATAGTTTTCGACCTCGTAGATTGCTGGGCGAAACATTGATTCGCTGTCGTCTTTAACTGTGCACTTGAACTTCACATGCCTTACGGGTGTGTAGCGATACCAGCCGTACTTTACATTTATCTCCTCGGGTTTGCGGACGGCAGTATACATGAAAACTTTACCTTTATACTGCCCTCTAAATTTCCTCACATAATCCAGTCTATTCTTGAATATGTATTTGATCGCCCCTTCCCCCGCAAGTTTCTTCACAGCTGCCTCAACCTTCCTAAAATTCTCTCCACCATAGACAACTATGTCTATGTCGGATTCACTGCTGTGCATGTCTAGGGCGATTGAACCGTGTATACCAAAATCTTCTACTGGAACATTTGAAGTGTCTGAGAGGAGATCGATTAACTCTAACGCCGTACTCTGAAGACAGTCTCTGTCCGCTCTCCCGAAAATATTTCTGAGGCACTCTCTAGGAATGAAAACTTTCACGATGCGATCCAGCGGCACGCTAATTACTTCCTTCCTCCTAAAAGGGCAAAAATAAACGTAATCCGGAAAATTCTCTCTGAAAATTTTTAAGAACTCCTTATAGTTGTCTGCGGTGTAAAGTTTCTCAGCTCGGAGTAATTCAATCTCACCATATTTCCACTTTCTATCTAGGAAGCTAACATTAAACAGGTTCTTAACCGTTGAGGGAATATATTTTAAAAACGAGAAAATACGTTTCTCCGGATGCTCGTATCCGAAAACATTTAAGATGAAGCCTTCGCCCGTAAGAACAGTATCTCCATCCAGAGGCATCCATTCTCTAGCAGGCAATATCAACACCGTAACCATCTAGCTTAACGGCTCCAATTTAAATGTATGTCTAGGAGAACCTGTAAAGAAAATTTTGCTCCTGCCAGCACTAGGCTGCTTTCTGAAACTGAAGATGAAACTTCAATGTTTTTAAGGCCAGATTAAACCCCATAGAATCAGGGCTGTTAGTAGGGAGATTGTTGTCAAAGCGTCGGCTAAGGAGCTTTCAACAGGTATCTCGAAGTTGTCTGGATCTAAACCTTTCTTATAGGTTATGATTGCCACAGAGTAGGAGACTAAGATGATTAGCACTGCGGCTAAAATATTAACTGTGAATAAGAGTAGAGAAAACCTTGCGACGTTTAAGGGATGCAGCGCCCCGATCACCGTGAGAGCTAAAACGGAGTAGATGAAATACATTATTAGGGATGCTGTCCAGGCGCCTGAAATCTCCGAAAAATGATCTTTTATCGAGGCAAATGAAGCCTTTAAGGTGCCTAGAGCCAGCTTCGTTGTGGCTGTTGAGCCAACGACGGCGCCGACATCGCCTATAGTGTCGATTAAAGCGGGATAAACAACGTAGACGGGGTAAACTTCATAAACACCTTGTTTCTCACGTATAATCTCGTCGATTCTCCCTAAAAATGCTCCGGCAACATTGATTATAAAAGAGACTATTATTAGGGTTAGCAGGGATTCCCTTAAAGTTTTGATGAACTCTTGTTCATGTATGTTTTTGGCGAGTATATAGGTTGCTGAAAATATTAGAGCCGAATTTGTGATGAGGAGAAGATGCTGCCAGAATGAGCCGTAGAGAATATGAATGTGAAGCATAAAAATGTAGATTACTGTTATAAGCAGGTCTGCGGTGGTGGATTCTACAGGGTACAAAATTATGTCCGGGTCTAAACCATGCTTGAAGGAGATAAAGGAGACTGCTAGAGTGAGCGGGGAAATAACCAGCAGGGATAAAGCCATAGTCGCCATAAGCACGTTTACCATGCTCCACAATTCACTAATAAGCGCACCGCGATAAACTATTCCAAAGAGAACGGCCACCAAAGCCATAAATACGCTCGCCTCGAACGTTAAGAAAACTATCGCTTGGAAAAGCAGATAGAAGTCCTTTGTGTTCTCAAAAAAACGGGGTTTAACTGTGCCAAGATGGAGGGCGGTGCTCAACCTTCCGCAAAATAAGCCGCCTATAACCCCACGCGCACTTAGTATTGGAGGGTAGATCACTATGGCCCATGGCGCAGCCTGAAAGAGCTCAGAGTAATATGCGATGAGTGTTCCAGCAAATATTCCAAATATGTTGAACGCGTATGCCATCACCGATTGTTTAAGCGTCTTCGCGAAGCTCGGTCTAGAGATCAGCGTCACGGTTTAAAACCCTCCAGCTAGAACATTTGAACATAGGGTAAACTGAGCAAAACATGCTGCTTAAGCGTTTGAGCGCTGTGTTGGTTAACCGCATCGCTTCCTTCCTCTTGAAGCTTCGTAATCCTTTACATGTTTCACGAACGCCTCTTTTAGACATGTGCTCAATCGCCTTTAAGGCTCTTCTTCCCATCTGGGGATCTTAAACCATTAATTGGTTGCAAAACATCCTAATTAACTTTAAAGTGTAGATAGCATTAATTTAGCAAAAGCTTTATAGGTTTAACTTGTTTCTCTTCTATCCTAAAGCATCCTGAAGCGCCCCTGTCTCTGGGGGTATCCGCACTACGTCTGAGACTAAATGTGTGACTCATGTTCTCTGTCTACATTGTGCTTCCCTTGGGCTTGGGTGTTGCAGTTGCTGTCGCCCCTTCATTTTAGCCGAAGACCTCCGTCTACTGCTGAAGAGTTATTCTATGGAAGATGTGAAGATTATAGTTGAGGTGGATGTGATTCCAGCAATATACCTTCACCACTTACTGGATCCGGAGATGAATCAAATATACTATTTTTGGGATGGCGCCCACTATCGCCTCCAAACAAGGTTTATAAATGGTTCGTGTATAGCCCTACTGCACGGTAGGGGCTGTAGGCTTGGAGACTATAGGCCGCTGATCTGCAGGGTTTGGCCATTCTGGTGGAAGAGCGGAACAGATCCATCCTTAGGCGACTTCTCAATAGAGATTAACGGGGACTGCACCATGGCAACCCGCTGGAATATGCCCATGAAGGATATTTTAAGGGAATTCGGCTACTCGGAAAACGCCATTAAAAGAGAACTCCTCGCCTTAAGCAGAGCCCTTAAAGAGCATGGTGAAATACTAAGGGAGGCCGAGAGAAGAAAGGTGCCACCTAAAAAGCTGCTAGATTGGATCATCAGCGAAAATTTATGACTAAGCCTTAACTTCTCTAAAGCCCTTAACATTAAAACGGTAACACATCAGAATGACGACAAGCAACGTTCCACGCGAGTTTATTGACTGTTTTTGGCAAATTTAAACCTCAGCAAGACTGAAATTATTCTTAATATAATTAAAATGCAATCTAATGAAAAGAGCGGTAAAGTCTCGGGAAAGGGAAGCCGTGGGATTAGCGACAACGGTGATCAGCATTGCGGCCTGAAGAATTGAGAACTCTCCTCAAGAGGCTTTATCCAAGATGCACGCGACTCGAAATCGAGAATCTGATCTCAGCAATGCTCTCTGGAAAATACTGGAAGGTTCATCCATCTAGAGACAACGCATACTACGCCGTTGCCTTAACGAGAGCAAAGATCCCATTTAAAAACGGTTTTAGGGCAAAATCGACAGCTCCTTGGCCAGTAACAATTTCGCCTAAGGCTGCAAAATTCTGTAGGCGCGGCAGAATATTAGTCATTAAGAGGGAAAACCGCACTTTCATGTCTGAAACAGTTATTGATTGGCCAGTTTTCCTTAGACTAATGAAAATGGACGAGAATTTAGTCTACAAACATTTGATCGAAAACCCTGACCCCCCACAGTTCCTTAATATGCGAGTCTTTAGGGCGTTATTACCATGCTTAAGGAAAGTTGAAGGCGCTAAGGAAAACCCTTAAATAAAAGAGACTTCTTTTTCTCCTTATCCAATGGGTGATGGGGCCCACCCTTAACCGCCCGCTCTGGCCGCGCGGGCTGATGGCTCCTACTTTATCAGCAAGCGGCTTAATGCGCCAGATGCTGGTGGAATGGGTTGAAGCCCCTGCTCGCTCTGCAGCCCTCGATAGGAGACTTAGTTAGCTTGGATACTATTGTGGATTATATTCTTGAGCGGCAGAACCCTGATGGAGGTTACACGTTCTGTAGGTGGACGGAGTCGAATGCTCAAGACACATTCTACGCGCTGAATATATTGGATATTTTGGGCGTCCAGCCGATTAACGTTGATAAAACGATTAATTTCCTGAAGAGCCTACAGCATTCGGATGGGCATTTTGACTCGGTTAAAGTCGCATATTATGTGATTAAATCCCTACTAAAATTTGGGGAGAAAACGCTGAAGCTGCCTATAGATCCCATAGAATATCTGCCCAAGTTGATAGAGAGCCTTGAAAGCCCCTCCATAGATATTGAAGCCCTCTCGGAAGTTGAGAGCATGTATATGCTTGTCGACCTATGTACAGCCCTTAACATCAAGCTGGACTCGGAGAAGATTACTGAAGCAATATTTAGGATTAAGAATAGTGATGGAAGCTTTGGAAGCGCCAAGCGATCCAAGATGGCCTCAACATTCTACACTCTTGGAACACTAAAAAATCTAGGCTACGATGTTAGCGAACTAGCTGACACATTGAAGTGGATTAGAAAGCATGAGTATGCTGGAGGTGGTTTCACACATGCCCCAGGAGCCGCACCAACCTATCTTGAAGACACCTATTTTGGAATTAAATCGCTTGAGATCTTAAAGGAGAGGATCGCTTATCCTAAAGAAACCTTGATGTTTGTGGCAAGGTTCCAGAACCCTAACGGCGGGTTCCGCAGATCAATATTTCTAGGCATATCGGACTTTGAGTCAACATATCAAGCGCTATCATCGATCAAGGTGCTGCTTTCACCTCTAGGGTTAGGGTGGCTTTAAATGTTTAAGGGTAGGCTCATACCTGCCCTAGTGATGAAGGTCATCTTAAGCGGACTATTAAACTCCTCTTGGGGCAACTTTCACAGGAGCACGATAGTTAGATTCACTGTTTATGGCAACCATGTGGAGATCGGGATTGGGGAGGGAAACGTATATCAGTGGGAACTTGACGCTCTAAAAGGCGTATCGATAAAGCATGAATGGGTCACTGTTAAGGCGCTGGAAATAGCGCAAGTGGAAGGCGTAAAATATGTTCCAGAAAAGAAGGTTTCAGGGATGCCTAGGGGGCTCCTCCCAACTCAAAGCGGAAGCGTATACATCTTTATTAGCGATGATTTAAAGATGATGCTTCCAGCCTATAGGTGCTTCGACATAAACTTCGGCGGGCGGCGAATCCTCTCTATACTCAGCCCAAGAAGTCTCGTTAGGGATATTGCTGAAGCAGTCCACCCAGCTTTTCCGAGAGAGAAGTATCGTGGAAGAGTCAATAATGTAGAGGTGGAGGCTGGCGCGCTTAGCAGGTTCTTTAGGGACGGCTATGGAATCGGCGTGCTCAGGAAAAGAGGTGCCGTGAAAGGTGAGATGGAGGCTTTTCCGCTGCTCGGGGGAGAGGATATAAAGGTTATTTTAGAGACGCTAAGCGAATATCGCCTAGAATAAACATAAATACCTATGTTTCTAACAGGAATATTTTTAATTAGATTAGAGGTGTTAATTTGTGAGGAAGCCGGATTATCGTAGGCTTTTAACCGTTCTTAGGAGGGAAGGCGAACCAGATAAAGTACCTTTTTACGAGCACTTTGTGGATAAAGAGGTTATGGAGCTGATTCTGGGCGAGCCTATACCTGCCTTAAATTCCAACCTCAACGCTGGGCTTAAGGAGAAGCACATATCAGCTCTAATAAAGTTTTACAGGAAGCTAGGCTACGACTATGTTCCTTTCGAGATCCCCCTCAACCTTCCGAGAACAAATAGGCTTAGAGCGAAGGATACAGCCACATTTTCTAGGGGAATTAGAGAATGGCAAGATGAGAATAGGGGCGAGATCGAAACTATAGATGACTTTGAATCCTACCCGTGGCCTGACCCTGATAATGCGGCTGATCTAACCTACTTTGAGCTGCTTGAGAGGCTTCTGCCGGAGGATATGGGCGTGGTAGGCGGGGTGAGCGGTGGGGTCTTCGAGCATGTGAGCTGGCTTATGGGTATGGTTCCGCTCTGCAGAGCGGTTTATAGGGACAGGGGCCTTGTTGAAAAGATGTTTGATAAAATAGGCTCTATAATAGTTAGAGTTGACGAGGAGATAGCGAAAATGGGTAAACTAATAGCGCTGAGAATGGGCGATGATATGGGCTATAAGAAGGGAACATTTCTCTCGCCATATATCCTACGTAGATACGTTTTCCCATGGCAGAAGAAATGCGTGGAGATAGCTCATAAGAGAGGTTTACCTTTCATTCTCCACTCCTGCGGGAACCTTAAGAGCGTGATGAACGATCTAATAAACTATGTTGGCATAGATGCCAAGCACTCTTTTCAGGATGAGATAGAACCAGTATGGGAGGCTAAAGCCAAGTACGGTGATAGAATAGCCATTTTAGGCGGCGCGGATGTAGATAAACTCTCACGCATGCCAGAAGAAACCCTTAGAGACTACATTCGAGACATACTTAATAAGTGCGCTTCCGGAGGCGGCTACGCTCTAGGCTCAGGAAACACTATAACAAACTATATACCAGTAGAAAATTACCTAGCGATGCTGGACGAAGGCGAAAAATTCTCCATCAAGCACCTATGAACAAGGTGTAAACGCGCAATCCTCCTTATGAAGAGCGAATTAAAAATCTCCAGCTTCCGGATTCCTCCTAATTAGCCCGAAAGTATGGTGGTATGTCTTCATGGGCGGGGATGAAATCTTCTATGTTGTTGATGAGAATGATAATGTTGTCGGCCGGGCTTCTAGGAGCGAGTGCCATAAAAGGGGTCTAATTCACAGGTCTGTTTACGTGATAGTCCTTAATGATAAAGGCGAAATCTTCATACAGAAGCGTTCAATGAGCAAGGATCTTTACCCCGGGCTATACGCTTGCTCCGCATCAGGGCATGTTGAACATGGCGAGAGCTACGAGGAGGCAGCTAGAAGAGAACTTATGGAGGAACTCGGCATAAACGCCCAATTAAAGTGGATAGGCAGGTTTAAGTGTTTTTCCGAAACTGAACGTGAGATCTCAGCGCTCTACCTATGTCGCCATAACGGCCCATTTAAACTGAACAGCGAGGAGATCTCTGAGGGGAGGTTCATGAGCATAGAAGAAATTAAGAGAATGTTGAAAGATTGCGGAAATATGTTTGCGCATGGTTCACTTCTAGCTCTAAAAGAATTCATAAAATACATTGAGGGTGAAGGGTTCTAGGCTTCACCGCTATCTTTCATTTAACCTCATAAAAATTGTAAGGTTACCCGAAGGTTCTCTTGAAGAGATTTATCGCATAATTTATTAGTCTCTTTGCCTCTTCGGCGTTTCCCCACGATTTGAATTTAACCCATTTCCTCGGCTCAAGCCTCTTATAGACTTCAAAGAACTCCCTTATCTCCACCAGCTTATGCGGGTGGATGTCTGATAGATCTCTTACCCCATCGAACCTCGGGTCTCTGATCGGCACTGAAAGGATCTTCGGATCTTCCCCCTCCTCGTCCTCTAGGATTAGTACGCCTATGGGCTTAACCTTAACTATGCACCCGACCTCAAGCGGCTCATAAGATAAAACCATTATGTCAAGTGGGTCATTATCATGATACCACGTCTGCGGGATAAAACCGTACTCGACTGGAAAGACAACTGAGGAGTGGAGGACACGGTCAAGCACGAATGCCTCCCACTCCCTATGATACTCGTACTTATCTCTAGACCAGCTAACAACCTCAATAACAGCATTAACGACATTAGGCGGATCGTCGCCGGGCGAAATATCACGCCAAAGATTAACCATATGCACCGCCTAAATAAAGCGACAGCAAACCATATAATTAAATATATTGGCTCCGAGAAAGGCGTTTAGAATGGCGTTAACACTTAAAAATGAGGACATTAGATTTATGCACATATTAGCGTGCTTACCAGCTAAAGCCAAGAGATTCGCCACACCAGATTTATCGACATAAAGAAGTGGGATGACTATTATGTAAAATGTAAACTCGCTGGTCATCGTTTCTGTTTTATTTCAATTTTTTCAATTCTAGGAAGCGGGGTTTCCACCTGCATATATGTCTCCAATAAACATTCTATAGTTCTTCCATAAACTCCTTTAGGCGTTTTATCCGCTGGAATACTAAATCCACCAGTTGGTTTAATCATCACGCCCCTAAGATTAAGATCCTCCTCTCTTTTAAGCAGCGCCTCAATAATACTAAAGGTTATTTTATTTGCTCGGAGCTCATCTCCATCCCAAACATTAATATGATACTTCATGATGAGCTTTACGCTTTTTATTTCGGCGGGAATCAGATACCTAACTAATATGTTATTTGAGCCCTCTTCCGGCGGCACCTGAAAAGTAATTGACCCATTCTCATAGTCTACAAAGTAGTCAGCATTTTCTAACCTTCTTTCACCCGGAGGGTGCTCCACTATTAAAGTTGGTTTTAAAGGTTTTCTGCTGAGAGTATAATTGACTCTTTTTCCATCTCCGCTAAAGCGCTCTTCAACTTCATTATTTTTTGTGGCGAATGATCTTCCGATTCCAATCTCTTCAATTTTAAACTCTACGTTCACAATTGATATTGCTGGCAAATTCACCGCTATACTAAGATCTGGTTTTCTCATTCCTATATTCTCTTTAGGAACCCCCTCAATATTTTCTCGCAGTACGCTAACTATTGCCTCTTCAATTTTATCAATCATTTATAACCGCCTACATATACTGCTATTTTCAGGTTTTTAGAGGTTTAATTCTAGTCACGTATTGGATGACATTAGCTATTCGCGGCGTACATTCGCCGTTAATATTTCTGAAGATTATATACCTTACCTCTTTATCCGGATTTGGGTTCCTAAGCTCATACTTGTACCATACGCGTTCATTCGGAGATAAGAGATACTCAATATAGGGGTTATCCGAGCCTTTAGGTCTCAGCTTAGTCCATTCATGAATAAATATGCCGCCTATTACTTGCCTCGTTCCATCAACATACTCAAGAGTTATCTCTAAAGTCTTTTTGTCGCCATTATCTGCCCCAGACCAATAATATAGTATATCAAAGTGGGATAGTATTCCAAATCTGCATATTTCCCCTGTCCTCCCCTTCTCAATAACCCACTGTCTAGTTATATATCCAACAACGCTAGACGCATAGTTGCTCGACTCACCGGGGACATCCTCATCAAGCCTATATGGTATACCTGTCGGGCTATCTAAATTCGTTAACACGACGCTTTCCGTCATACTGTCCACATACCTTCTTAAATTCCGCACTTCCTCCTCTAACCTTTCTAGATCAGCCCTTATATCATCTTGAATCTTATTCCAATCCTCGGATCTAATTAACTCGCCGGGCTTTCTTTTTATAGGTTCAAATTTTGGCAAATAATCTCCTCCCTTAAATAACTCTAATTATTGCTTTAACTCCAGCAGCCTTAATTGCGTATATAACTTCTTCTAAAATGGATAAATCCCTTTTTCCTGAGACGGCTTCTTTCGGTATTTTGATCTCGAATGTTGCGGGTTGATAGGCTACCCATTTAAAAGTTATTTTAGCTGTGGGTATGCCTACCGCAAATATAGATTCATCAAAACTTGAAATATCAAATCTACCGATTGCTTCCTCTACCTGTTCAGAATATTTCCATGTAGACCCCTTTCTCAGCAGTCTCGGAAAACTGGTTACTGTAAGTCTCTCAGTTACATCTACGTCGTTTAATGTTGCCTTACCGCCCTCTATCTTCAGCTCTTCCCCCGCCTTAATTTCTCCACTAAAAGATATTTTTTCTCCAGTGTCAACATTAAGGATTGTTGGATTAATGATTACCATATTGGTTGTCTCAGTTGTAATGGTAATGCTTGGGACAGCGTCAAGAACGCTATTGCTCGACATGAACCATGCGTCTCCCGTTCTCACCTCCAATGTTTTTTCTACCGTAACAGGGGGGTTCTCCACGAGTTCAATTGGGTAATCATCCGGTAATCCAAGGGTCATTTTAACCGATGATAGGATGGCGCTCACAGTCCCTCCACCTTTAAAATCCATTATTGCCCTCTTTAGGCGGCTTCTATATTCTGAATCCTCTTCTCCCATTCTTCTCTTCAAATTAAATATGGCTCCTAACCTATCTATATCGTTCCCAAAAGCCGTATCAACCCAGTGCGCCCTCAATATTATGTTAGTATCTTTATCCGCCTCCTCAAGCCTCTTTCCCACAGCACCTATTATCTTGAATATACGGGAGTTTTCATCCCAAGTTTTATAGAAGCTGGGAAATCTATCCAAAATTCTCTTGGTTCTCTTCATTTCAAATTTTTCCACCCAAAGTTTTTACCAAAACATTAATGGTTCTGGCAGTAGCTCTCTCCTCACTGCTTATTTCTACGTTTGCCTTAGTGCTTGTAATCGCTTCTCCATCCCTTCGATATGCTTTTATAGTAACCTCGTTTATATCATGAACCCCATCTACGCTTAAAGCCGCTCCAATAATTCGACTATATATTATATCCTCACCTATTTTCAGAGATGAAATATATCCTATCACCTTGCTTTCTACTTCTCTCCCTACTCTTGATGGTTCCGCTTCTCTCTCTAATGTTACCGTTAAAAAGACATCTACATATACGGGTTTAGGTCTTAAAAATTCCACCCTTATGCCTGCGGCTCTTATATCCTCAATGACTCTTTTAATCTCTTTTTCGTCTCCTCCATCCACAATTATTTTTACTATGCCAGGAACACCATCCGGCATATCCTCAATGAGAACGCACGTAACTCCCTCAATACCCCTCACCCCTGCCTCCAGAGATGTTAATGTTGCTTTGCCAGCCACTTCAAGGGCGCGCTTCGCTCTGCCTCTTAAATCTTCATCAGATTCGGCCTCTGCTCCATTAAGTATATCCTCCCTATTGATCACGTATTCTACTCCCATTAGTGGCTGGGGCATAACTGTTATCATACCAGCATAGACATTCCCCGCTGTGCCAGGTGTTAAGGCCCTCACCGGAACATCCGCCTCCCATACCCCCTCAGAGATTTTCTCAAGAAAACGCTCCTCAGTTGTTACAAACACCTTAGCCTCCCGCGGATTAGGCGAGTAAGTTGAAACCTTAATTCCAGCTGGTATCTTGATCCGCTCATATGCTGTATAATCTACATAGAACATAGTGTTATAATCAGGTTTTCTCCCGTCTACCAGCCACTCGATCCCCCTCTCCACTACGGCATAATCTTTATCTCTCTGAAAAACATGTAAGGAGCCGGATGACAACCCCTCAACTTTATTCACGCTTTTTATTGGAAGAGCATTTAGTTCATAGACTGTCTTACCATCATATAGGTGGGCCTCACGGCTTACTTGAATCTCCGGTGGATCTGTGCTCCTTCCAAAAGTGACTTTGCCAGCCGCGTGCTCCGGCGGTTTACGCGATATTCCTAGTAGGGAGACAACTAGGTCCAAGGCGCTTCCTTTGGCCGTATCAATGAAGCCAGCTAAATAAACCCTGTTTAGCTGTTCATAGAGAAATTCTATTTCTCTGCTGATTGCCTCCACTATAGTTCTCGTAACGCTTCCAGGGTTTATGTCGGTGATCCCTGAGGGGGTGCCAAAAATATAATTCACGTAGAATGGCGTCTTATTATCCGGCTTATCTCCTTTGGGAAGCCACTCCAGCATATCGCCAGCAAGCCTATAATCAACGCCCTCCCTAAACATGTGACGAGCACCATTCATGACCCCTTCAACTTTAACTATGCTTTTTACAGGCGTGTTCTCCAGCTTGTACTTCGTTCTATCAACATCATAGATATGCTCTTCATTAACTATGCCCTTTGTTATCTGGGCAAGTATGGCATCCCTTATCTCCTCATAAGATTTCTTAACAAACGACATTAAATGACCTCCAAATAAAATGGAAAAACGATATTTAACGCGGTGTTCCGACCGATTGGTAGAAGAGTTATCTCTATGTCTATTCGGCGCTTATCTTCCTTATGAGGTTTAACGGATATGTTGACTATTTCTTTAACTCTGGGGTCGCGCATTACGCTCTCTCTCACGTATGCTTTAGCAAGCTCTCTTGTCCTCTCATTGTTCGGCTCGCCGACTAGCTCATAGAGGCGAGAACCATAGTTTGGATGACCTAGATCCGCCAATTCGCCCAACCGAGTTCTCAATCTACTTATTATTGCCTGCCCAAGATTATACTCATCTTTTACGATCTCCAGATCCCCGCTCGGGCTTAACGCCAGATCGCTTCCCTCCTCCTCATCAACTATTTTTAGGTCGCTTCCAAGAGGACTACTCGACATCAAAACATCACCAAACACTCTTATCCAATCATAACCGTTCCAGCGGCTATCACTTTACCTATAGGAAGATCAACCGGATCGTTGCATGTAGTCGCGGTATCCCCGTTTCTAGCGGCTGGCTTACCATTTATCATAACTGTTTGGCTTCCAGTTTGGATTATGGCCATATTTGATGGAGACCTCTGAAAAGATCCACCTTGCGGGATGTGTGGCGGCATATTCTGAGCTGTGCTCCCAACTGTAGCGGCTGGTAAACCCATAATTTTAACATTTGGGCTTAAATTTCCATTAATTATCCCATTAAAGGGATGCGGCATCGGTGTCGGGACAGGACCTGTTGGTGTTGACACCATTACTATGTGAGTGTCTGTTGCAACGATCTTATCGCCTTGTTTTGCCGCTGGCTGACCCAAAGTAAACCACCAAAACTCAGTTTATATTTACTAGTGCGCCCTTTATATCCAATGTCCCTGAAGCCTCAAGTTTAGCTGTTGCGCCCGATTTAATTTCGAGTTTTCCGCGGCTCTCTATGCTTATGTTGTTTGCGGATAACGATATGTCTTGGTTTGCCTTCAAGTTTACTTTAGCACTAGACTCTATAGTTATGTCTCCGTTCCGATCTATTTTAAGGGTTGTTCTACCAGCCTTAATGGATACTTCATCATCAGTTATCGAAAGTATCATGCCTCCGGGAAACTCTAAATATATTCTTCTTAAGTTGGATGATTTTGAGTATGGCGGTTTGTAAACGATCTCCTCCTCTTTATTAACTGGAGGTCTATCCTCATCATTATATAATCTTCCTATTACAACTGGCGCGTTTATGTCTCCATTAAGAAAAGTCACTAGAACTAGATCCCCAACATTTGGTATGTGAGCTAGGCCTATATGCTGGGTTGCAACCGGAACCCTTCGTAATTCAAGATCTCTATGCTTCAGTCTTACATTACATTCATAGTTGTCTCCGTCGCTTTCGCTTGAGTGAGGGAATATCGATGTCACAACCCCGATCTCAGCTATGTGCAATTTCTTAATTTCATCCTCAACAATCTTCTTAATAACTTCAATCATTCAGACGCTTTCTCCCGTCATCTTTTAAAACCTACTGTAGTTATGAAACCTTCTTTCCTGTTTAAGATATGCTCCACACTTCGAACTTGGTATTCACTATTCAAATAATTTTGCCTCAGACACCTGATCTCAATGGTGTCGCATAGGTCGATGTTTGCGTCACCAATTATCTTTGCTGTTCCAGTTAGCGTCTTCATTAATTCATTGAGCTTCGCTTCAGCCATTTTATCGGCCATATCTCTATCTTTTGCTGTTGGGTCTATTATGAGTAATCTATTCCCCCCACTTCCAGCTAAGCCTTCCACAAGTCTCTTTGTAAGCCAGTGAGCCTTATCTGCTCCCTTAAAGCTTGCTGGGCTTTCGCCGCGCACTGATACCTGAGTGAATCTGGGCTCATGCTTGTCGACCTCTATGTGAATTATGTTTTTGCCATACTCTAAAATATGAGGCTCCTTCCTCTCATACTTCTTAAACATTATTTTGTTCTTCACATTCATGTAGAGGCTGAAGCCGCATTTATCGGCTAAATCCCTCATATGCTCATAAACGTTTTTTCCATCGTCCACGGTGTATTGTGGGAAGCGTATTCCGTCCGCAGCCTCCTCAACCCTTACGCCTGCTTTTCCAGCCAGATCTGAAACTATTTGGCCAGCCGTCTGCCCCTCGTAAACCTGATTAACTCTCGTATTAAGAAGTTTTGAAGCTGAATCTAAGCCTAAAACCCTTACCCTTGTTATTTCATTCTCCACATCATCGACGAAACCATTAAAAACATCTTTTAACTCTTCTCCATATCCAATCTGAACTAGGATAGCATCGCCCTCCTCTATTTTAGAGGTTTTATCGTTTATATTAAATAATATCTCACAGCTACCAGCGGAGACGCCCACGCTTCTAATAATCTCAATACCAACTATGCACATAGATGAGGAATCAAAAACATCAGATTCAACTTGCACCCTGTAAGAGGGCTTCAACAATGCAAACCACGTCCATCATTATTGCTGTTGCTCTACGTAATCTGCCACCCACATAATCATCGTATAGTCATAATGATTTATAACGTCTCCATTAACGATGCCCCACCATGATTTATCTTGTGGTCTCCTACTACCAGCATAGAAATGCCGTTTAAACATATGAACAGCTTGAGCAACTTCAGAGCTATATTCACTCGCACCTTCAGGAATATAATAGCCTATTTTTTTTAGAGCACTTATCACATCATTAAGTAGTCTCTTTTGACTTTTTTGATTTCTTCTTATGGGGAAATCCTCTTCAAAAGGATAAATGAGGTTTTCTCTCGGAATTAACCCAAGTCCTTCATTTTCTAGTTTTTTCCAATCGAAATTCGGACCTGGACAATTATGACTTGGCGGAATTTGCACATCGCTGTGACCTACAACCCTGTGTTGCGAAATCCTATATTTCTTTTGCAGTTTCTTAATTAAATCTATAAGAGCCTTATACTGTTCTTCCGTGAATGGGTTATTACGCATTGTAGTTTTTGGTCCATCTTCATGAACAATCTCGATTCCTATAGAAAAATGATTAACATTTTTTCTTCCTTCCCAATAAGAACCCTTCTTTCCATCTGCATGCCATGCGCATTTACTGTTCATAACCATCTTTACAACATATCCATCTGTATCAATAATATAGTGGGCGCTTGCTCCCCCCTTCTGTGTAAAAGTGTTTATGGTAGGTCCAATTCGTGAGCCTCCTGTGTGATGAACAACTATTAATGTAGGACTTTGAATGTTATTGGGTCTATCAGAGAAGTTAGCCGCTTTGATCCAGATTGGCTGTAAAAGTACTAAGACTGCGGGTTTTGTTGTATCGCTAAGCGCTTGATTCCATACGCTCTCATCTATTTGACTCGGTCTAGATTTACTACCAGGATATATAAACGCCAAATTCGGGGGGGATATATTTACTTCCTGGATTTTATTATCCTGCATATTTATTGTCATAGTTGCTGGACGGTACATTTCATTCGGTATCTCGCTTTCAGAGATTTTTTCTCCCCAAGAGGATGGATTATCCCCACCCCAATTCTCCTCATTCCACCCATCTGGCGTAAGCTGTAATTCTACTTTTCCGCCCTGCTGCCCTTGTAAACTTCTTAGATACTCGCCTAGATTCCAGTCTCCGAGTTTATTGGGTTTATAGTTTGAACCCCCGACGCTAATAGTGAACTCCACTTTCACGTTTCCTCCAGTCAGCTTGTTTCTAAGCGCTAATAGTATTGGTTGGAAAGTGCCGACGTCATATTTTTTCTGCTGTGACATTCTCAGCCTCTACCCCTTTCTTCAGATTTTATTTCAACCTCTTTTACTATACCCTCATATTCTGGTGCGTCGACCGTGATCATGTATTTACCGGGCTCCAAGTTATCTTTTCTGAATACACCTTCCTCATCAGTTTTAACAACGTATTCTCCCCCCTCCCAGGATATCTTCACAGATACGCCGCTTTTGGGGTTTCCATCAGCGTCTAGAACCCTGCCAGTTACATAGTTGACTGATGCCAAAGCCTCGTCAGTTTCCTCCTCAACCTCTTCAGCGGCTTCCTCCTCTTGGCTTGGAGCCCGCTCCTCCTCTTCTCGGGGAATAATATACTCCCTCAAAACCATATGGTATCTGTATCTATTAACTGTGCCGCCCGCATCCTCAACCCGCAAGTCTTCTATTAAAACCTGGTTTACTTCAGCTATACCAGTTATGTCTGAAGAAAATGGAACCGGAGAACCTGCCTTAAACTTTGACCTAATTATTTCTAAGTCTTCCCTAGCCCCCTCGCCAAATATTATGCCCTCAAAAGATATAGTGACTGGCTCTCTCCCCAAATCCTGTAGGATGCTTCCCTCGAATCCAGGGATTTTATGCTCCACAATACGCCTCCTCTCACTAATCTCTATGTTATAGACGCTTCTCAGATCCTTAGTTGCCCCAGTATCCGGATCCCGAGTATGCTTAATTAGCGGTATCCCATCAATCTCAACATTCATATGTTTAACCCATACCTCCTAGCCTCTTCACGCAGAATTCTAACTATCTTCCTTTCCAGCTCCCTTAAATCACCCTCATCAGCCGTAGACTCAACCCTAACCATTATATTTATTGGACGCTGCACCCTAACCCTCTCTGAAGATAAAGGAGACATGGATGAAAACATCCGGAGAATAGATGCTACTTCATGCATTCTCAGCAATTGGAAGGACGTTACCCTTCCTCCATATGGGATCTGAGTCTCAAGTAAAGGCCTGCTTATTGCGGGATAAATATGCGCAGTTAAGCCCTCGCTTACCCACTTAACAAATCTTTCAAGGTCAAATTTTAGAGGAAGCATGTCGCCAAAAATCGCTTTAACACTTGAAGTCAGAGGAGAAATAGTATCCAGCGATTTTTCCATAAACCCCAAATATTCTGTCAACTTAATCACATGAGAAGTTACGGGCTTAATCTCATGCGCAAAATGACCTACAGTAGGATAATGTTCCACTAGATAGGGAAGACCACCGCTAACAGCCTCTTTAAAGCTCTCGCCGACGAAGCTTTTAGTCAGAGGTTCTGTTAACGGAAAAATACGAGATAACTCCACCATTTTTCCAAAGAAGTAGATAACTGGGCGAAGATATTCTACTTTTGAGGAGAATAGTTGGCTCATTAAAGGATATGCTGTGGCCTCAAAAAATATACGCGTATGCTCCAGTAAAGTAGATGGCTCTTCAGTTTCCTCAATCTTTAATGACCTACTTATCTTGGGAAACAATGATGGAAATAGATTCCTATTGAGCGCTCGCGATATGACATGGACTTCACTACGCCGAGCTTTTCTGTATGCTTGAACGTAAAGCTTTGAGTGAAGTCTATATAGGGGTTCACTCCACTGCGCTTTTCGAGAAAGCAAGGGTACTAAGAAGATACGTGTATGATCCGCTAAGGATAGTGTAGAAGAGTGAAAGAAAGACTCAAGAGTTTTTCTCAAATCCATGAGGTATGCAGGCTCAGGCGAGAGGGCTTTGCTGTAAATTATCTTCTCAACATATGCTTCATAGGATGATGAGATGCTTCTTCTCCTTTGAGCAAGAATATAGAGCCTAACAAATGCTGTGGAGGAGCGTTGAATAATTGGCTTAAAAGTTTCTTTCATCATCTCGCTTAGGAGATATGTCATATAAATGATGCCCTTGGTTTCATAATACCCAATGTTTGCCCTCGTAGGCCGCGTCTTTTCGGCAACTGTTTCAGAAATCTCCTTCCTCGTAGAGACAGAATATATGGGGATTTGATAAGGCGATTTTACAAGTTTAATGAGACCATTCAAACGGTTTTCCAGAAGGCTATGGAATTTCTCCGTTCTCACATATACTCTATCAGCCACTTCGATGGCTCCAATATTATGCTGAGACCACTTTTCACCAAAAGATTTGAGTGGTTTCATAGCCTTCAACCCCACCATATCAGCGTATTTATAGGGTATTACGCCAGCAGCTTCAGGGTATTTCGTGTAAACCCTTTGGGCAGCTGGGGTTGGAAGTGATGCAGTAATCGGCGTAACTGCCTTGAAGACAGGACTTTTCTCATAGACAAAATAGGCTTGTTCATCCAGCTTGCTTCTTATGTCGCTTAGAGTTTTAGATACATTCATAAAGTGAAGGAAACTGCGAGATAACCTAACCTTCAATAATTCAAAGCCTAAATTTAGAATAAGCTCCTCCTCAATCTTTGGGATTCTGAACAATGCTGTAGCTAATTGCGGCCGAAGACCAGTAAATCTCATTATATAAAAGCTGCGCACTTGTTTGCTGACTCTAAAAGCATACTTCGCTAAATCTCTTATGAATTGAGAATGGATGGAATAAATTTTAAAGAGAACCCTACTAAAATAGGAGACAAGCCCGCAAAATTTTTCGCTCATGTTAAGTTCGGAAATAACTGGATCCTCCAAGCTATTCGAATATTATTCTTGTGGTTCCCTCTTCCAGCGGTCTAGTGTAACTAATTTGCTTCAGCCTATAAGCTAAGGCCGCCATCAAGAAGTTAATTTGATCCCTAGTTAACTCCGATGGATGCTCAGCCAATTTGTAGCCGTAATCAAGGCATAGGGTTGATAGCTCCAGTCCTTCAGGGCTTTTAACGAAGTTCTCTATTTCCATCATTTTTTTTTACTTTCTTCCTCGGAGACGACCCCGCTGATCTCCAGCACCTTTGCTCCTATAAACTCTGGAACCCCAAAGATCATGTCAGCTAATTCTTCCACGGTCAATTTGGGTTCAACAAGGCCCATGGAAGCTGCACGTCTTAAAACCTTAAAGTTTGTTGCAACATCCATTTTGCTGAGGTCTGGCGTTCCATCCTCTTTCATGGGGAGGTTTCCGATAAACGAAAAGAGCTCTAATAATTCGCCGTCCGTTAGGGGGCGTATTACAACCTCGGCATCATATTCCTTTATATAAAGGGTTTCACGTCTATTCTTTCCCTTCAATATATCTTCTTTTGTGAGCTTTCTCATTAAGGCCCACATCCGAGAGGGGAGTTTTACTCCTCTCTAACCCTTGTCGCCGTAAAATTGTAGACTGTTATGCCCACCCCTTCTGCACCCAATTCGAAGCTTTTATCGTCAACGTAGCATTCGTCAAATGTTATTCTTTTAACAAGGTTATTGCCCATCTTTAACTCCGCAACAAGGCTGAATGGGACTGGAACAGGCATATACAGTAGGTCGTCGAGCTTCTTATTCAGAGATCTGATTCTCAGGGTTCCGGTGACAGTTACTAGACCAGATTCGACGCCTATGCGTTCGCCGCTACCAATGCTCTCAATATCTACCTGCCTCCTCTTAACCTTATACTCAAGGGATTGAACTCCCTTAACCTCTTCTCCGTCTATCATAACCTTACTCGTTGCAGCCGACACAACCATAATAGACATATCTCACCAACCTCCTTTTCACGCTTGAACAACGATCGTGGCGTATATGTAATCTATTGCTCTGACAGGCCTCACAGCCAGGTCTACTCTCACTATGCCTTGGGCGAAATCTAATTCTGAGCAGTAAACATCCACCATGAAAGCTGGCTGCTTTAGATCAGCGCTTGGGACAATCGCGCCCTCTCTTTCCATGCGGATTAAAACCTCAGTGAGTTTCTCTTTCAAGGCTGTTCTTCCAGCTGGACTATTTAATGTGCCGATGAACATTTCACCTATGCTTTTTACAAGTCTCACGGCGTGGTCTGTGGTTCTAACGACGCTTATCTGCTCCCCGCTTGTCGTTATTCCCTTCACAACCACGATGCCCCGTCCCCTCTGAGCCTGTAACGGCATGATGCCCGCGACAAGAAGTTGCCTAAGCTCGGATGGAGTATAGTTTCTCTCTAATTCTGAGATACCTTTAACCGGCTTGAAGGTTGGGGACTCAAAGTAGCTTAATCTACTGATTAAGCCTGCGACTGCTCCTGCTATACCGTATGGGGCAACGAGGACAAATCTGTCGCTGCTCAGCTTTTCAGTTCGCTTAACAATATCTTTGACATCCTCACCCTTACCAACTGTTCCAATGCCTATTCTGCCCATAGCTTCTTTGCTCATGTTTGCGCAGTGAGCTTCTATAAACGCGTGGATCTCTGGATCCGATATATCGCATGCCAGCACCATATCCACGTATGGCTCAGCCTCAAGCTTCTCTAGGGCGGCTTCAAAATCTTCCTTACTCGGCGGACCCGGATCTCTTCCTCCTTTCAGCTTTTCTTCAGTTTCAGCTGGATTGTTCTTTGGAAATTCCGATGGAGACTTAAGATCCGTAGCTGATAGGAGGGTTGAATGCTGGTTCACATAGTTGACTAGGTATCTTTCGCTGCTTGGATCCATAACTAGATTATCAAATACTTCAAATGTCTCGCCGTTGCTCGCGATTAATCTCACAGTATTTTCTAGTGTGCCATTCTCCACCCTAACCGTTATATTATTCCCAGCGAAGCCAATCTTCTTTGCTTTAAGCTCAACTGTTTTTGCCTTGTTAACATCTTTTAGGACTAATGATGCGTATTCTCCGCCCTTACCAATCACCCTGATGGCGACAACCTCAAAGACCCCGTTTTGAAAGCAGTCCCTAGCATCTCTCGTCAGCGTGTATTCGGTGTTTGAGCCAAAAACCTCGACATATTCCCTCCAGCTACTCAAATGGACAGGCGTTAACACTGGGCCTTTCTCAGCAGTCCCTATTAACGCGACGACACCAGAAGGATACGTCGGTGGCGGTATAATCTCCTTTACAACTTTAATCTCCACGCCCGGTATAACTCTAGACAATAATTCCACCAACTATCTATCGAGCAGATAGACGGATATATTGTTGTCAATTTTTCGTATTTAAGACTTTTCATTAAGAGTAATGTACAATTAACATAAATGATGATAAATTTTAAATAATGATGACTTTAAAAATAATATGTATTATATTAAAGGAAGCCTAAGATTTGAACTTAAAATTGGAGAGATCGGTAAGGTTTTGTATTCTTTCCATCCTTTTGGCCCTATCGATTTCAGTATTGTCTTTCCAAAATTTAAGTGCTCCAAAAACTTTCGCTGCCCCACAGGCTCAGGGTACAGATTATCCTTGGTCCACGTATCTCCATGACCCTCAACATACGGGCTATACGGAAAGCCCGGTCCCAAAAATGCCTACCATATTATGGAATTATGTGATGGGGGGTCAATCATGGGGTCCGGTTGTGGCTTACGGAAAAGTATTCTTAGGCTCTACTGATAAAAAAGTCTATGCATTCAATCAAACGACTGGAGAAAAAATATGGGAATTCACAGCGGGCAAAGAGATATGGGCGGTGCCAGCAGTTGCCGATGGCAAAGTATTCATTGGTTCCACTGATGGTAAGGTTTACGCGTTAGATCAGGCCAATGGCAAAAAAATATGGGAATTCGATACAGGTTCGGGGATAGGATCATCACCCACCGTTGTTGACGGCAGAGTTTATGTTGGTTCTACTAATGGTAAGGTTTATGCATTAGACGGGTCTACTGGCGCAAAGATATGGGAGTTTGCTACGGGAGGAGTAATAGCGTATTCCTCGCCCGCAGTTACGGGGGAACTTCTATTTATAGGTTCAATCGAATACCTTTATGCCTTGAATAAATATAGCGGGGCAGCTATATGGAAAGCGAGAGTCTCGGATGGCAGATGGTATGTTTCCTCCTCTCCTGCGGTATACGGCAGCAGAGTTTTCATAGGCTCCCTAGCATATAATAAAACATACGCTTTTGACATCTACACTGGATCAGTAGTATGGGAATATACGACAGGAGGTAGAGTATGGGCGTCGCCTTCTATTGCCCATAATAAGGTTTTTATCGGTTCTGCTGATG
Source organism: Bathyarchaeia archaeon (assembly GCA_038859955.1). GTDB lineage: Archaea > Thermoproteota > Bathyarchaeia > Bathyarchaeales > DTEX01 > DTEX01. The sequence continues at coordinate 25,072 of JAWCEH010000020.1, forward strand.
GTAAGGTTTATGCCCTGGATCAATCTACTGGTGCAAAGATATGGGAGTATAATATTGGCAAAGAAATATGGGCATCGCCAGCAGTTGCAGATGAGATGGTTATTGTGCCCTCAAGCGATGGTAAACTATACGCTTTAGATCAATCTAGCGGATCTAGGGTTTGGGATATCACTATAGGCGGCGCTAAAGATGCTGGAACATATCCAGCTATTGCCGATGGAAAGATTTATGTTGTATTCGGTAACACGCTATACGCCATAATATCTCGCAGCACACTAACGATTTCATTATCTCAAACAAGAGTGAATGTTGGTAGCACAGTAATTGTTAGCGGGAAGCTTTCTCCAGACCGCTTAAATGTGCCAATTATTATACAGAGGAGAAATGTGAGCGAAACAACATGGAGAACATTAGCATCGGTTCTAACCAATGCAACGGGGCACTATACGTATTCTTGGATACCAGATACGGCTGGATCATTTGAGTTAAGAGCTATCTGGGAGGGAGACGCCTACGCCTTACCAAGCCAAAGCAGCACTCAAACAATAACCATTGAGTTATCTTCTAGCACTTTATCCATATCAATATCTCAGACTAGAACAAAAGTTGGTAGCACCGTAATCATCGAAGGAAACTTATCTCCAGCCCGCTCAGGCGCATCCATAATGATACAGTGGAGAGGAGAAGGTGAAACAACATGGAGAACATTAGCCACAGTAACAACCGATGCAGCGGGGCATTACGCATACAATTGGAGGACGGAGTCAGAGGGCTCATTTGAGTTAAGGGCTTACTGGGGAGGAGATATTTCAACATTAGCTAGTCAAAGCGATACACTACTAATAACTGTTGAACCTTCTCCGCCCCTAATAACTATGGAACTTTTAATCGCTATAATAGCGGCGGTTGGGATTGCTGTAGCATTAATAGCGTATGTCAAGAGGAGGCCGAAGAAGCCTAAGCCATCAGGGCTTAGATTGTCCGCCGACCCAAAGGAGATTTTCGCTGACGGAGAATCCTCATCCAATATATCTGTAGAGCTAGTTGACGCGCAGGGCAATCAAATACCAGCCGATAGAGATATAAGCGTATCGCTTAGCGCAACAGATGGAAAAATAGCGGGCTCCATCACTATTCCAAAAGGTAAATCCTCGGCTACAGCCGTTCTTACATCCTCGACTAAAATTGGAACAATGTCTGTCACGGCAAGCGCGAGAGGATTAATGGACGCTAGGACAGAGGTTATTTTCAAGGAAAAGAAGAGGTACTGTATGCACTGCGGCAGGAGAATGCCCCTAGAAGCAAAAATATGCCCAAGCTGCGGTAATGCTCCACCATCTGGCGTTGACACAAAAATCTGCAGGAACTGTGGCACAATAATACCTGAAGTAGCGAGATTCTGTAGAGAATGTGGAGCAAGCCAAGCATAATAAACAAATACTAGGTTAGTGCCTTCACAAAATCCTCTAAATGCCCTAACGTAATTAGCGGCAATATTAATCCATCTTTAGATCATCACTCCTCTGGAGATAACCTCCCTTAAGAGCGCGTAGGCATCGATGCCCGAATGCTTCCGAAACTAGTTTGCCTTTTACTTCAGTCTAATTTTGGATCATCGTCAGGATTAAGCTTGATAAAAACTCCTCTTTTCGGAGGCGAACTAAGAAGCATAAATGCGTTTTTACCTCCTACCCTGCGAGGGGCAAAATGACTCCTATGATCACAATGTTGATCAATAACAAATGCTTCGACGAGATCAAATTTTTGTTCAATATCGTTTCCAGCTTCCTCTTCTACCTCCTTTTCTTTTACTTTTTTATATATTTTTTCTCCTTTTTTTACGGTTTCCAATTGCAATACTTTGATTTTTATAATTTCTTTTAATATAACAACATGGCCAATTAACTCTTTCTCCCACATCTTATTATCTTTATCACGTTCATAATATGGATGTTTGGGCCTAGCATAAATAATGCATTTTCCATTCTTAATCTCATTGTTAATTTGTTCGATTTGAATAGATTGCGTGTCCCCAACTTTTTCCCCAAAATCTTGTCTCTCAGTTAGTTCATCAGGGCCGAAAAATTTGTCTTTTCCGGAGCGGGAGCGCCCAAAGGCGATAAACGTTTTAAATCCCGATCTATAGGCCATTTCGCCCACAAAAATGTTGCACTTAGAATAACCTTTATATCCTTTCCCTCCCTTTCCGACATTCATTTCTATGTTAGGGGTTTTGATCCGTCCTTCAACACTACCATCTCTTTGCCAACTATTAAAATGTAAAGCGAGCTCTCTTTTCGCCTCCCATTCAACCCTTTTATAGGTTCTTAAGGGAGGCCTCAGCCCCATCCAATTATCATCCCTAGGTGTCCCTGAGTCCCCATTCATTTTGCTGGTCATTATCTTATTTATAAGCGGATGAGACTTTGATTCACTCCAGCTTTCAAATTGATATTTATTAAGATCGCCGAACACATACTTTTCACCTTCCAACTTACCCTTATAGACCGGATCATATTCTTCCTGCCAGAAAAGTAGGCTGAAAAATTCAACGGGGTTCATGGGTTTACCATCACTATAATATATGCTAACTTTGATTTCTTGTCCAGGTATGCCTAATCTCCATTTACCTCCCGCCAGAACATTAATCTCTTCTCCCTGTTCCTTTACCGCTATTTCATACCCAATCTTCTGATCTTTTTTCACGGTCACCTCTTTAAGCCCTTCATAGCGAATCTCCGCGGGTATTCTATTTGCCTCACACCAACTCTTAAACCAAGATACTTTACCACATAAATACTGAAATAAATCTTTAATATTCATTTTAAGAGAAGTTTCGCTGAGTTCAATAATCGTTCCCCCAACCACCGATGTTACTCCAGGCGCTACCCATGTTCCAGCATCATGTCCTTTTTGTTGAAGACCAGGTCTCTCTTGCTTTTTGTTCTCTGCGGGACTGCTTTGCCCTTTCTTTTTGTCTTCTTGTATATCTATTTCTATCACCATGCTGATTTTATCAGTTCCAGAAGATTTGATCTTAACAGACTTTAAAGGAACCTTATCGGAAACCGGTAAATAAAACATGTTCTTTTTATTGTTTTTCTCAAACTCATAACCCCAATCCGCGTATAGACTAAACTTAAAGCTCAAATTAATCAACCATTAAAATATTATTAGTTACTTAAATTTTTGGCTGTCTGTGAAAGAGGCGTCTATTTATTAGAAAGTCTTACTCCTCCATCGCTCATCTAGATTGATGCTAAGAGAGATTTGAACTCTCTTCCATAGATTAATGTAATAAGCGCAGAAAAACTCCCTCTATTGATAGGATTATATAACCAGTTAGTAAGTTCTTTGGATCTAAAGTTATTAAAACTAGTAACCCTAGTATATTTCATAAGGCGCTTTGATGCTTCTGAGTTTTTATTCTCTTTTAGCGTACTGTAGGCTATCCCACCACGGGCTTAAAATTATTATAAGTAACAGGTAATAGAGCCATAGCGATCTCGCTCTGACGTCTGAAAGGAATTACTAATATTTTTGGAAAAGGAAGTAAAAGCATCGTAGGTTCGGTTGTGGCGCCGCCGGACGGACTCGAACCAAAGACGACTGGAGAAATCTCCCGCAAATCCCCCTTCTTTTTTGTCTTATCGAGTTGTTACAAAGCTGGATGGGAGCTCAAATTCTGTAGTGGACATGCTTCTGCTAGTTCCTTTCCTTAGCCCATCTTTCCTTTTTAAATTTTCTGATCTTGCAACAGCCCATCTTATAATGAAGAGAATTGTAGGAATTGAAAGTA
>JAWCEH010000021.1:0-28391 GCA_038859955.1 Bathyarchaeia archaeon
CAGATGCTGCTTCCATCAGTTCATCAGGCAGGAAAAGGTCCGGATGTAACCTCCTTAAAAGTAGGAGTTTTTCAATCTGCCTATGTCTAGTTACATAAATATGTATGATTACGCCTTCTCTTACAATGCCCTTTCGAGTCATTATGGAACCGAATCTTTTCTTCTCAAAGTTTACATAAAAAGGCGGGACTTCAAGTGTAAGGTAGTTGCACCCTAAACGGAACTCGATTGTTTTTATTCTACTCAAACCCATTTTTAAGATCGCCTACTAAAAACAGGGGTCCACGTTAAACTGAGAAACACTTTTGCTTTCCTTCTTTTACTCTTACTTCTTACTATAAATGTATCCCCTTCTAATAAATAACGCTTTAAGTTACATTTTCAATTTAATGCGGTCTGTAGTAAAAATCTCTTAATTTTCAATGCGGGTGGAGAAAAATTCGAGAAATTTAAGTGAAGCGTTGGGGAGCAGACAAATTTTAAAGTTTTGTATTTGCCCTACAATCCCTATTTAGTACCTGAGGTTAGACTCTAATCTATACATTTCATTTAGGAGCTTAGGCTTATGCTTAAAGTATTCTCTTACTGGCTTAAGAATTTCAATCAGTGCTTCTGCAACGCCATTCTTTAGATCTAACGGGTGTATTTCGCCACGAATATAGGCTTCTCTTAAATCTTCATATCTCTCAAAAACTATTGGACCACCATATCTAGTAGGGCGTGGGATCTCCATAATCCTAACCTCTGGAAAAATTATGTATTTGGCATGCTCAAGTACCGGGTTTCCTTCTTCCTGCTTTGGCGGACAATATGCCGCCTTAATCTTGGCTCTTATCTCCTCTGGCGAGTCATGGACAAATATGCAGCTTTCGGGCTTGCTCTTAGACATTTTCGAGCTTATCTTCTGGCTAACCTTAAGATCCTCATCAAACCTTTCCTCTTGACCCTCAATAAGATTAGGAGCCTGAAGTCCCGACAATAGCGGCGTATGGAGGCATACCGGTTTCTTCCAGCCTATCTTTTCGGCAACATCTCTGGCTAGCATGTGCGCCTTTCTCTGGTCTATGCCACCGCAAGCCATATCTAATTCAAGCTGAAATATGTCCGCAGCTTGCATGCATGGATAAAATATCCACGCTGTCTCAATATCTGCCAAATCCAACTCGCGCCCCATTATGGTTAATGCTCTTCTAACTCTTAGAAGCGATGAGCTTTTGGCTATCCTTATAACTTTCTCCCAATACTCTATATCGCTAGCTATTTCAGACGCCCATAGGAAGCGCACATTGCCAGAAGCCAATACGCCAAGAGCTTCAAAGCACTGCTTAAAGTATTCTCCACACGTGCGTATGTTCTCCATAACACCGCCAAGCTTATTGTTTATCCAGCTGTGCCAGTCCGCCAGAAATATCGTAAAATCGAATCCGGCTCTGGCAGCATCCTTAATCTTTGATCCACAAACCAGCCCCATACCAATATGCATGAAGCCTGAGCATTCAAAACCCCAATAGGCTTTGGGTTCATTCGTTGTCTCCAAGAGATTACGTAACTCATTGATGGTAATAATCTCCTCAGTGTTGCGAGCCACTAAATTTACTCGCTCCTCAATATCCAAACGTGAACACCCCAATTTATGCATGTAAATCTAAGCGTGCTGCTATTTTAGCATTAACATATATTCTTTTAAGGAAATTAAGACTATTAAAAGAATTGTGGTGTTGAAAGATGTCATACTGCAAATACTGCGGTTTTAAGCTTCCTGAAGATGCAGCATACTGCCCAAGTTGTGGAGCACCAGTTCCGCAGGAAATTCGAAAACCTCGACTTGAACTGGCTGGTTGGGGGGAAAGAATAGTTGCATACATTATAGACATGATAATATTAGGGCTCATTATAACTCCAATAGTATCCATATTCCTTTGGCCATGGGCATACTTAACAGGTGTCTTCAGATGGAATTGGAATCTATTCGCTGGCTTTGGACTAAGCAATATAGTCTCCTTCCTTTACTGGACCTTTATGGAAGGTCTTTACGGGCAATCAATTGGGAAGATGGCCCTAAAGATAAAAGTGGTGAGAGTTGACGATAAGCCTATGGATATCACAACCGCGGCTATTGAAAGTATAGGGAAAGCGTTTATCTTACCAATAGACCTCATCTTGGGACTGATATTATATCCGCAGAAGCAGCAGAGACTATTCAATTACATTTCGAATACAAAGGTCGTTAAAGCCCAGCGTTAAATGCCTTTAGATTCCCCTAACAAGATTAGAAGCCAATCTACTATTAACTTGCATCTCTCCACTAAATCTTTAGGGAGCTCTTTGTCCTTTAACCACTCTCTAGCGTGAGATAACCTAAGTTTAATCCATGACAGATCCCTATTTAATGCGTATTTAATTTCATACTCTAATGCTGTAAAATGCGCATCATAAATAATCCATCTATCACAATTAGTAATCGTTTCCTTATTGATGGCTATCCCCCTCTTTTTAAGCTCACTTATTTCTATAATCTCATGCAGCATTAAAAATTCGCAACGAAGAATGCTATTTGATGTTATTTGATCGCCAGTGTACGTCTCACCTGAGGTATAATCACAAAATTCTTTTGAAGAAATATCCCTACATACATACCCAAGATTTTTAGCAGCCTTGATTGCTTTTCTTACCTTGTAAGCTATTACATCATGCAAAGAAGCATTACCTAGATTGAAAAATTAAGCTTGAAAAATATTTATCTTTCGCGCTCTAGGAAAAGTTTATTGTTATGGGCGGGATCATGGTATGGAAAAAACATATAAGATAGCTGTTTTGCCTGGTGATGGGATAGGACCGGAAGTTGTTGACGTAGCTGTCAAGGTTTTAAGTGCTGTTCAAAAGGTTGAGAAAGGCTTAGGAATAGATTTCGTCTATGGTGAGGCTGGCTATAACTGCATAGAGAAGTATGGAACGAATCTTCCGCAGAAGACCATGAATATGCTTAAAGAAACTCATGCATGCCTAAAAGGTCCAATGACAACGCCTGAGGAGCCAGGTGCACCGCCTAGCGTAGCTGTAACCATTAGAAGAATGTTTAACTTATATGCTAATGTTAGGCCATGCAGATCCCTTCCAGGGGTATGGTCTCTTAAACCTAATGTTGATTTGGTTATCATTAGGGAGAATACTGAAGGTCTCTACTTCGGCAAGGAGTATGAGATTTCGCCAGGGAAGGGTATTGCCTTAAGGGTTATTACACGCGAAGCGTCTGAGAGGGTTGCTAGGTTCGCTTTTAGGCTGGCTGAAAGGCGGAGACGATATTTGACGTGCGTACATAAGAGGAATATTCTCCGCATAACAGACGGCATCTTTAGAGATGCCGTTTTCAGTCTTGCTGAAGAATTTCCATTAGTTCATGTTGATGAGGAGCATATCGATGCAATGGCTATGAGACTTATAAAGGAGCCTGAAAGATTTGATGTAATTGTAACAACAAACCTTTTTGGAGATATATTGTCGGATGAAGCTGCTCAGATAACAGGTGGAATAGGGCTTGCTGCTGGGGCAAATATAGGCGATACTTATGGTATGTTTGAGCCAGTTCATGGTTCAGCGCCGAAGCATGCTGGAAAAAATAAGGCAAACCCAATCGCGACGGTTCTAGCCGCAAAGATGATGATGGAGTATCTAGGTGAGTGTGAAGCCGCCGAACGAATAGAATTAGCTGTTGAGAACGTTTTAAGTGAAGGAAAGGTTAAGACTTATGATTTAGGCGGAGATGCCACAACTCAGGACATGGGAAATGCGATAATTGAAAAAATCCTAGAATAGAATTGAAATTAAATCTTTAATAGAATAAATATTTTGCTAGATCTAACAGTTTAGCTTGGGTTTCAATATGGACATTTACAAAATTCGGGAAGAATTTCCAGTAGTTAAAAGGTGGATCTTTCTTAATCACGCGGCAGTAAGCCCGCTACCTACACGGGCTGCAGATGCAATGAAGAGTTTTCTGAGCGATAAAGTTAGAGCTCAGTTAACTCATGATGATGATTTAGCATATTGGCATGAGAAGGTAGCGAACTCAAAAAGGCTTTTCTCCGGGTTGATTGGTGCTGAGGAGAGGGAAATAGCGTTTATTCCTAATACAACTTTTGGTTTAAATCTTGTAGCCCAGATACTACCGTACAAACCTGAAAGTAATGTAGTAACAAATACTATCGAATATTTGTCAAACGTTATCGTATGGCTTAAGCTCAGGGAAAGGGGTGTTGAAGTCCGTATTGTAGGAGATACCGACGGCAGGATCAGCTTAAACGCGCTTGAGAAAAACATTGATGATAAAACCGTTGCTGTAGCTGTGGGCCAAGTTGGCTGGTATAACGGTTTTAGACATGATTTAAAGGGCATATCTAAGTTTGCTCATGAAAATGGTGCTTTTCTAGTTGTTGATGCAATACAGGCTGTGGGAAATATGAAAATCGATGTTGCTAGGGAAGAAATAGACTTCTTATCATGTGGGTCATACAAGTGGCTTTTAGGTCCTCCCGGTGCCGGCTTCCTTTATATAAAAGAAGACCTTGTAAACGAATTTAATCCACCAATTTTAGGCGAAAATAGTATTGACTCAGAGGTTTCAAAGAGAAACATCTACGAATGCTTCGACCTCTTCGAGTTAAAATATTCTAGCGGAATAGAAAAGTACGAGGTTGTTCACGTGAACGATTTAGCATATGTCGGTGTAGAGGAATCAATGCGATTATTGCTGGATTTTGGGATGGAGAATGTTGAGAAGAAAATAAAGGAGATAGATGAGTATTTAATTAATAGGCTTCTTGATTACGGCTACAATATTCAAACGCCACTAGGTGAAGGAGAGCACCACGCGATCGTAAACTTTAGGGTAAAGAATCCTGATAAGTTGATGGAATTTCTATTAAGAAATGGTGTAGTCGCCTCTAAGAGGGTTGGTGGAATTAGAGTTTCACCTCACTTCTACAACACGAAGGAAGAGATAGACAGGTTCATTGAAATCTTAAAGTCTGCTGAGTAATATGTATTTTCAAATAGATTTTTAATCGCTTAATAATACATTTTATCTTAATCATAGAAACTTCGGCTTTATCGCTTTAGATGGACATGCCGTCACGCATCTAAGGCAGTATATGCATTCTGAGTCAGTGAATTTTTCTCTTGGCAAGCTAAGGATTGGAACCTTCATTGGGCAAGAGTCCTCGCAGATGTGGCATCTGGCCCTGACGCATCGCACTGGGTCCCTCCTTAATCCCAGAAGGCTAAACCGGCTTACTAAAGCTGAGAAGGCTCCTTGTGGGCATAAATATTTACACCAGGCCCTTGGAACATATGCTGCTATAAATAAGACTACAATTAATATTATGATTCTAGCTATCAGAAGAGGTGTTAAGAAGGAATAGTCGAACCCAAAATATATGTAAAATGGAATATTCATGAAGAACCTGGGAAGAACGGCGAAGAGTGTGTCCGATGGGCTTAACGACGTGAATGGAGCTTGAGCAAATACTCCTAGCATTTCTCTGTAAATTCGCCCACTTTCGCTGAATTGAGCCAAAGATAGGGATATGCTCACTAGTAAAGTTAACCCTAGAATAACATATTTCAAGATTATGAGGCTTCTATGTGTTTTAGGTGAAACCGTTATATTTTTGATTTTACCTATCGCTAGAATATCTTGTACTAGACCTAGCGGGCATGCCCACCCACAAAGTGCTCTACCAGTTAAGATTCCGAAAATCAATATTGAAGCTAATGGTAAAAACGGGAATATGGCATCATAAATCATATTCTGTATAACGCTTAAGGCTTCATCAACCACTCTAAAGGGTAAACCGGATGACAGTAATATTGGTAATATCAGTGGGACAGCCGATATGCCGAATGCTGCAGAATTAAAAAGCACTAAGAGGGTTATTTGAATAATTTTCCTAAGAATTTCAACAACTATAAATGTGGATTTTAAGTTAACAAGTAAACCTCTTCTGGCAGTCTTCATAAGCCCTACCATCTTAACCTATACTTTACTCCAATAGATGAATAGGAAATCCATCCATCCTTAATAACTTTTTGAAATGCTCTCTTCAAACAAGAGTTGAAAAAAATCTTTTCCTAAATTTTGCAGATAAGTTACCATTTGATAATGCCCTTAATGCGATACTTTAAAATAGTTTAAAGTCCAAGATATATTGAAGGTATCGGAGAATGAATAGAAATGATTTAGCAATAATATTCGTTGCTTTAATGATTTTGGTGACAATTTTATCATTAGCATGGAGTGTTGAATTCAACTGGCCAGATTACGTGCATGTAGATTATGGTTTTCCATTAACTTGGGGTACACATATACTGAACACAATTCATGGTCCAGTTGATATATGGAAAGTTAACTTAGAGTTTCTCATATTGGATTTAGTTGTTTGGCTCTGCATATTAGTTGCTGGGCTTTTCGTAATTCTTCACGTTAAAAAATAACTTAATATTCCAGAGCTTAATGATAGCAATGTATAATATCTAATTGTTAGGGTGAATAGGAGGCATCCTCTTGGTTAAGGTGACAATTATAGGCGCTGGAAGCCATGTTTTCTCTAGGCGTCTTATAACGGATCTATTGTCTTATCCTGAGCTGAGAGATGGCACTATAGTGCTGATGGATATTGATAAAGAGAGACTTGATCTCGTAACAGCCTTTGCGAGGAGACTCGTTGAACAGTGTGATTTTAAAACTAGGATTGAGTCGACTACTGATAGGCATGTAGCACTTGATGGAGCTGATTATGTAATAGTTTCCATCAGGGTTGGCGGTTTTGATGCGTATAAGCTTGATCTTGAGATTCCAGCGAAGTATGGGGTTATACAGGGTATTGGAGATACCATAGGCCCTGGAGGAGTTTTCTATGGGCTTCGTCATGTACCAGCAGTCTTAGATATATGTCATGATATGGAGGATTTATGCCCAGATGCCTTGCTCATAAACTATACAAACCCGATGGCTATAATATGCTGGGCTGTGAACGATTATACCCGCATAAAGTGCATCGGATTATGCCACAGTGTTCAGGGTACAGCTGCTGAACTAGCACGATACCTCGGCGTCTCAGTTGAGGAGCTATCTTACTGGGTTGCTGGCATAAATCATATGGCTTGGTTTCTTGAGCTAAGGTGGCGTGGAAAGGATGCGTATCCAATACTTAGAGAGAAGTTTAAGGATCCTAGCGTCTATGAGAGAGATGATGCCCACTGGGCTGGGGCGGACATAGTTAGAGTTGAAATCTTTAAGGCCTTTGGGTACTTTAACACGGAGTCCAGCCAGCATATGTCTGAATACGTTCCTTACTTTAGGAAGAGGCCGGAGTCATTGAAGAAGTTCAAACTGATTAATCCGCTTGAGAGGTTGGATAGAATGGAGAGGAGTAGGGCGATGCAGGATGAGGAGTTAAAAAGACTCCTTAGTGAGGGCTATAAGTTTCCTCTTGTAAGAAGCCAAGAGTACTGCTCATATATAATTCACTCTATTGAAACTGGAATCTCAAGAAGGATTAATGGTAACGTTCAGAATAACGGGCTTATAACAAATTTACCCTATGGATGCTGCGTTGAAGTTCCATGCCTAGTAGATAAGTCGGGTATACATCCATGTTATGTTGGTAACTTGCCGCCTCAATGTGCGGCGCTAAACAGAACTAACATTAATGTCCAGGAGCTAGCGGTTAAGGCCGCTGTTGAAAAGGATAAAACGTTAGCGTTCCAAGCGGTTCTTCTAGATCCATTGACGAGCGCCATTCTTACTATAGATGAAATATATAATATGGTTGAAGAAATGTTCAAGGTTGAAGCTAAATATTTAACTGGCTTTAAGTAGTCAGTGAAATAAAATATTAATTTCTACGCGCAAAAATTAGTTGATTGGATGTGTCATTATTGGCTGATGTAAACGGTAAGTATACGAAAGCAAATATAAACATACCCAAATTAGATTTCGCTAAAGTCGTTGGCGAGATAATTGATTTTGTAAGAGGCGAGGTTAAGAAGTCCGGGGCTTCTGGCGTCGTCTTAGGCTTAAGTGGCGGTATCGATAGTAGTTTAACAGCAGCCCTATGCGTTCGAGCTTTAGGTAGCGATAAGGTTTTAGGCGTTATAATGCCGACAAGTTTCACTCCAAAAGAGGATCTAGAGGATGCCTTTGAATTAGCACGTATGCTCAACATTAAGACTTTGCTTATGAATATTGATGAGATATGCGAGGCTTTTGTGAGGTCTTTAAATATAGACCCTGAAGATACAAGAATTAGGATACCACTAGCCAATATTCGTGCCAGAGTGCGGATGATAATACTATACTTTTATGCCAATCTCTACAACTATTTAGTAGTTGGAACGAGCGATAAAAGCGAGTACCTAATAGGTTTTTTCACTAAATATGGCGATGGAGCGGCGGACTTCTTTCCTATAAGGCACTTATATAAAACCCAGGTTAGGGAGCTCGCATCATATTTAGGCTTGCCCGAAAGGATTGTAAGGAAACCAAGCAGCCCTCAACTATATCCCGGCCACAAATTATCTGATGAGCTTCCGGTGGACTATCCAGTTATTGATTTAATATTAGTTGGATTGTTTGAGATGAATCTTCCAGCAGATAAGGTTAGCGAGGAGATAGGCGTTTCGTCCGAGATTGTTAACAATATTCTGCGTAGATACTTAAAGAGCATGCATAAAAGGGCGAGTCCACCCATGATTGATATTAAAAAATAAAAGCTTAAAGTAGATTAACGCTTAAGTGAGGTGTCACTTGTGAAGTTAGCACATAGAATGAATGTTATTAAGCCGTCTGGAACAATAGCTATGGCTGAGAAGGCTCGTGAGCTGACTAGGAGCGGAAGGAAACTATATAATTTAGATATTGGTGAGCCTGACTTTGACACCCCAGAGCATATAAAAAGAGCCGCTATAGATGCTTTGGTGAGTGGCTTTACGCATTACACTTCTAGTCTCGGAATTATCGAGCTTAGAAGGGCGATTGCTGAACATTTGAGGGATAGAAGAGGCTTAGAGGTTAACCCAGAGAAGGAGATTATTGTAACGCCTGGAGCTAAGCATGCGATCTACTGCGCTTGCATGGCAACTTTAAATCCTGGTGATCAAGTTCTTGTTTTGACCCCAACGTGGCCTACGCACTTCACTTGTGTTGAGTCCGCTGGCGCGGTTGTTATTGAGGTACCCTGCGGTGAAACGTACGCCTTAAATGAGGAGATGCTTAAGGACAAAATATCTAATAAGACTAGAATGATCATAGTTAACTCTCCAAATAATCCAACTGGCGGTGTTCTTAGTGTTGAGGATCTTAAGGTAATAGCTGACTTAGCTGCTGAGCATAATTTATTAGTTCTCTCAGATGAAATTTACGATGAAATAGTTTATGATGGTGTTAAAACGAGAAGTATGGCTAGTTTTCCAAATATCGGAGAAAATGTTATACTAATCAATGGCTTCAGTAAAGCCTACGCTATGACTGGATGGAGACTAGGCTATGCTGTTGCAAATGAAACTATAATAGATGCCATGAACAGAATCCAGCAGGCAACGACAACGTGCCCAGCAAGCTTCATACAAAAGGCCGGCGTAGCTGCCCTCAAGGGTCCACAAGACTGCGTTAAAAAAATGGTTGAAGAATTTGATCGAAGAAGAAGATATGTAGTTAAAACTCTTTGTGAGATTCCTGGCGTTAGTTGTGTAATGCCGAAAGGTGCATTCTACGTTTTCCCAGGTTTTCCCGACATAAAAATGTCAAGTTTCGAGATAAGTATGCGACTCCTTGAGGAGGAAGGTGTCTCAACTACTCCTGGAAGCGTCTTCGGCGAGTGTGGAGAAGGGCATATTCGCATATCATACGCAACAAGTCTTGAAACCATTATTGAAGCTGCAGAAAAGATTAAAGATTTCGTTAAGAGATATTCAAGAGTGTAGAGTTTTCGGTGGTGTTGATGATGTTTGATGAGAAAGCCATTGATGTATTAAAGAGAATGACGGAATCTTTTGGGCCATCTGGTTTTGAGAGGGAAACCGCTAAAATAATAAAGGAGTACATGAAAACTTACTCGGATGGCGTTTTAACAGATAAGCTTGGCTCAGTAGTCTTTGTTTGTAGGGGTGATTCCGAGAGACCTCATGTCCTTTTAGCTGGGCATATAGATGAGGTTGGTTTCGTAGTTTCGGGCATAGATGAAGGTACCGGCTTTATATCGTTCAACCCGCTCGGTGGATGGTGGGATCAAGTGCTTTTATCGCAGAGGGTTATTATTAGGACTGAGAAGGGAGATGTACATGGTGTTATAGCCGCTAAGCCACCGCACTTGTTAACCGACGAGGAGAGACAGAAGCCGGTTGATAGGAGAAACATGTACATCGATATAGGTGCAACGTCCGGTAAAGAGGCGATTGAAGCTGGAGTTAAGATCGGTGATCCAGTTATTCCGTGGTCGCCATTTATTTTAATTAATAATGGCAGGGTTGCGATGGGCAAAGCCTTTGACGATAGAATAGGCGCGTTTGTTATGATGGAGACCATACGTAGGATTAAGGAGAATGGCATAAGTCATCCAAACACAATTTATGGTGCAGCAACTGTTCAGGAGGAGGTTGGTGCTAGAGGTGCGCAGACAGTTGCCCATATAGTTGACCCCGATGTTGCCTTGGTTATTGAAGTCGATATCGCTGGCGACGTGCCGGGAATAAAGCCTAATGAAGCCCCAACTAAAATGGGTAGGGGTCCAAGTCTCTGCACCTATGATAGCAGTATGATTCCAAATCAGCCTCTTAAGGAGTTTGTTATTAAAGTTGCTAGGGAGGCTGGTATACCGCTTCAGCTATCACAGATCGCTAGAGGTGGAACCGACGCTGGAAGAATTCATATTAGTAGGGCTGGGTGCCCAAGCGTGGTTATTGGTATACCGACCAGACATATACATAGCCATGTTGGCCTCTTAAGCCTAGAAGATGTGGAAAACGCTGTTAAGCTTATGATTGAGCTCATTAAGAGACTTAATAAAGATACCGTTGAGAGCTTCACAGCTATATAGGAATGGGTGAATAACTATGAGGGTTGAGGAGAAGACTATCGAGGGTTTTAGGGTTAAGATATTATCCATAGGCGATATGCTTTTAGGAGTTGCATGCGACATAGGCCCAAGAATACTTTATCTTGCAAGCGCAGAGAAACCTGAATTAAATCTTTTTGGTATACTTCCAAATGCTGGCGTAGAGACATCGGAAGGCTTTTGGAGGATTTATGGCGGGCATAGACTTTGGTCTTCCCCCGAGGCTAAGCCTCGGTCATACTCACTTGACAATCAGCCAGTGAAGATCGAGATTGGATCCGCTTCGCTAACAGTTTATGGAAACCCCGAAGAGAAAAATTGCATACAGAAGGAGATAACCATTAACGAGAATCCAAGGGGCGGGGTCCAAGTTACGCACAGAATTAGAAATATAGGTAGATGGCCAATCAAGTTAGCATGCTGGGCCCTTTCGGTCATGAGAAAAGAAGGCTTTGCAATCATACCAATTAAACCCATAAGAGTCGATGCGGAAGGTCTACTGCCAGATAGACATCTCTCACTTTGGCCTTACACTAATATTGCCGACAAAAGGCTCACGCTAACCAGCGAGTACATATTTATTAAGCAGGATCCCGAGGCTACCGGCCCGCTTAAGATTGGAGCAAATGCTAACCCTCAATGGGCAGCCTACTGTGTTAAAGACATGCTATTTATCAAGCAGTTCCATTTGGAGAATGGTGAGTACCCAGACTTTGGTTGTAGCGTTGAAGTATACACTAACCCAGATATGCTTGAACTCGAAACCCTTGGACCATTTAAAACAATAGAACCCTCTGATGTTATTGAGCACACTGAAATTTGGAGAGTATTTAAAACTGGAACGATTAAGGCTAAGCCTGAAGATGTTAAGGAAAAGATTGAATCATTAATCAAAGCCAATTATAACTAAATAATTTTTTATTAACAATTACCTTTGACCTAATTCTTTTAGCATGACTTTTAATAAAAGAGCAAATGTCGTGTAATAAGCAACTTGCAAAAGGTCTTATGTCTAATGGATTTTCATCATTACAAATACTTTTACATCATCTAGGCTTTGCGAAATTAGATGTAACATTATTGTACATTGTGTAGCGTGTGGATTCATATTATAAGACCTTTCAGTTTGGGGGAAGAATGAGATTTTATTCTTATTATTAAAATTGCTTGGCAACATAGTTAAGTATGCTAAAATATGCTAAGATAACCATTAAAGGGAATTTAATGCATTTGCTTTTTCTATGTTGTCCATTCTATATTTTTCTCTGAGATTTCCTTCCAGCATTCGTGGCATATGGGTAGGAATTGCCCATTGTAGTAAATACTCAACTTGATATCTGTTCTTCTGCAATCTGGCTTCCACGGGTTCATGCAATGCGTGTCAGATGATAGATTAATCCCTTCTGGGATTGCCGTCTTTTCAAGTATCTGTCTCCTTTCGTCGCTGGTTCCTTCTCTCCTTCTCAAAAAGTGCTTTCCTCTCTTTTGAGTCTGAGTAGCTCTAAAGTTGCTAGCTGAGATCTTTCCAGCATTTTTTTGAAAGAATTTTCTGTCAGGATATTTTAGCGCACTGAGCCCTAGCTCTATAACTCGGCTCAGGCTTAGCCATTTGTCAACATTCATTTCGCCCATTAGATTAAGGAATCTTAAGTCTACTAGCAGGGACTCTAAAATTTTTTCTCCATCAGATGCTATTGAATCCCAGAATGATCTGTCGCAGTCAATTGTCTCCCTAAGGTTTATTAATGCTCTTTCAACATCAGTGAGCTTTTTATCTAGTATATTAAATGTGTCGGCGGAAATCTTTTCATTAGAGAGCAGTGTTTTCAGTACTTCCCTCCTTTTAATAAGCGATGCAGTCCAATAATCAAAGCCCTCAAGAGTCTTTGTTAGTAACATAATCCATCAGATCTTGGGTGAACACGAAAGATTAAAAACATTCTAAATATGCTCGTATATCGCATATTATTGTCGCAATCCAGATCTGATTGATGGATTAAAGTTTTTAAAGCAAAAATATATCCTTTACAGTAAATTTTAAAGCATAAAATTATGGATCACGGCCTATAAGAAAATAAAAACAAAGAACCTATAAAAATTATTTTAATTCAGTCTTTGCATGTTATCTGCTGAATACTCGCTTACCTTAAGCTTCCTAGCTATTTTCCTTATTTCTTCCCAGGTTCTTTCAGGTATGTATATACCTTCCTTAAGCCTTACCTTCTCCATTAAATATTCCGGTTCACCTGGTATTATTATCTCCTTAAAGCCAGGTCTAGGTTTAGAGGCTTTCAAGGCTCTGATGAGATCACCAACCCTCCTTTTAAACTCATCTATCGGCATGAACTTCTCGATGTTTATAACCTCAAAGAATACTCCGTTGCCCCTCTTTGTCTCCTCGTATGCGCAGCCAGCATTTGTCAAGATTCCACTTAAAACTTCAACCGCGAGACCAAGCCCGAAGCCCTTATGTCCAGATTCCTCACCACCAAGAGGGAGTAGCGCTCCCCCATCATAGAGGTCCTGTGGATTATTGCTTGGATTACCATTTTTATCAATTATCCAACCAAAAGGTATTTTCTCACCCTTATGCAACGCAACCCTAACCTTACCCTCAGCTGCAACGCTTGTAGCCACGTCAACGATAAAAGGAAATTCTAGATCTGAGGGAAAGGCGAAGCTCATAGGTCCTGTCGAGAGCATCCTTTCCTTACCTCCAAATGGGGCTACAAACCTGGTTGAATTAACCATCGCAATACCAATCATGTCTTTTTTAGAGGCTATCATCGTGTAATCAGCCAATCTACCGATATGATTGCAATTAAAGGCGCAGACAACGCTTATAGCATTATCCCTTGCTTTCTCAACGGCTAACTCCATAGCCCGCTTGGCCACAACCTGGCCAAAACCCCAATTACCATTCAAAACAGCGGATGAGGGGGTTTCCCTCTCAATCTCAATCTTAGCGCCAGGCCTGAGGAAGCCCCTTTCAATCTCGTTAACGTATTGTATTACGCGTATAATGCCGTGAGAATCGTGCCCGGCGAGATTGGCCTTGACTAGAAACTCAGAAACTAGCCTTGCCTCCTCAGGAGGCGCTCCAGCGGCAATAAATATTCTTGTACCAATATCCATGAGTTGATTAGCGCTAAATACTGGCGTGAGTAATCACCCCTGTGTTCTCTATGGGAACATCGAATTGTTAAATGTACATCCTCTTATAGTTTATGCTCTTCCAGCGTCAGCCCCCGTCTTCTCTAGTTGCTCTTTGAGCTCCTCTGGTAGGATGAAGCCTATAAGGCCTCTCCGAGAAAGCTGGTTAAAGTATGCGTTGAGTGATATCTCAGCCTCCTCAGGCATAACTTTGTATTTTTCGACCAGATAGCTGGCGATGTCACCGATAGTTCTATCTCCATCGCAAAGTTCCCAGACAATTGACCCAACCCTGTCAAGATTAATTATCCTCTCACCAGGCTCTGGTGGAAATAACTTATCTAAAACTCCCTTCTTCTGCTTCTGTTCCTGTGATGGCGGTCGAATTGGGACCCTTATCTTTATCTCCTTAGTTTTCTTATCCTTCTCCCACTTCAAAATCGGGTTCCTAACGGGTTTAGCTTTAAGAAAAGCGCTTCTAGGTATCTGGAGGCCTTCCTCCTTTTTCCTTCTCCGAAATAGTCTACCAAAGACCATACTTCATCTCTGAGAAGAAAAGAAGACATTCCTACTTAAATCACTTATCTTGAAAGGTATCTACTTAAGTACAGATGAATAATCTATTTAGTGTGAGAGTGTATGCACATGCCACTTGAGGGGATCCTAAGTAGGATAAAAGAAAATGCTATAAAAAAGGATGAGATCCGCCAGGAGATACAGACAGTAGCTAGGAAGACAAATAGAATATCTAAGCAAGCTATATTTTTAACACATAAAGGTAGAATTGAGGAGGCTATGAAGCTACTGAGTGAGGCAAGTTTAAATCTTGATAGGCTGAATGAAATGGCAAAGGTGTATCCAGATCTATTTTACACAGGGATTGTGGATTCAGCCTTTGAGGAATATGCTGAAGCCCAAATACTTCTGAGTCTAGTCAAGGATAGCGTTTTTATTAGCCCAGAAGAGATTAGAGTTCCAAGCGAGCCGTATGTTTTGGGTTTAGCGGATGTTATAGGAGAGTTAAGGCGTAGATCCCTCGACCTAATAAGGAAGGGTGATGTTATGGCGGCTGAGGAGTGTCTAGGCATCATGGAAACAATTTATAATGAGATGATAGGCTGTGATGAATTACTCATATTAATTCCGGGGCTTAGAAGGAAGTGCGATATAGCTAGGCGCGTTATTGAGGCGACAAGGGGTGATGTAACAACGGAAGCAAGAAGGTTAGTGCTTAGCAATGTTATGAGAGAGCTTCAAAAAACCATAGAATCAAAAATTAATAGTGAGGAGCAATGACTTTTCAGAGCCAGTCGCAAAAAACTATTATGTGTGTCAGCTTCTCGCTTGAGAAGGCTAGAAAAATACAAGAAATCCTATCTAAAAAAGTAATCGCTCAAGACAGCTTTATTACACCAATCAACTATATTGCGGGTGTTGATGTTGCATACGCCGATAAATATTCAATCGGAGCTGTAGCTGTCTTAGACTATGCTTCAATGAAGCCCGTTGAGTCCAGATTAGCAGTAGTTGAAACGCGCTTCCCCTACATACCAACCCTTCTCTCATTCAGGGAGTTGCCACCAGCAGTCTCAGCGATAAGAAAGCTAACTCTTAAGCCCAGCGTTTTCCTTGTTGATGGGCAGGGGATTGCACATCCATACCATTTTGGATTTGCAAGCCACTTGGGAGTAACACTGGATATGGCAACCATAGGTGTCGCAAAGAGTCTTCTATGCGGAGATATCTCCAACCTCGGGGATCTTCTCTGGGAGCCTATAATCTATAGCGGTAAGGTTGTAGGCGGAGCAGTGTTTACCAAACAAGGTTCCAAACCAATCTTTGTTAGTATAGGCCACAAGATCTCTCTAGAAACAGCTATAAAAATTGTTCTGGAATGTTCAAGAGGGCATAGAATTCCGGAACCTTTACGTGAGGCACACATGGCTGCCGAAAAAACTAAAAGGGAAATCTTGGCCAGAATGAAATAAACCTATAAGGAGAGACCATAGGGTGGAAACGCGATTAGACCCAAAACTTAAGAAGGTTATAAATAAAATTAAAGATGAATCTCTGAGAAAGAAAATTTTGGAGTTTCTAGGCAACATATCAATTAACGTTGAGGGAAAATTCTACGTTGGTTTATCACTAGCCGAGACTCCGGCAAGTAGATTTCACCATCACAGTTATCCTGGTGGATTAATTGAACATATACTATCAACAATTAATGTTGCCTTAGCTATATGCGATTCGGTTGAGAGGATCTATGGCGGGAAAGTAAATAGGGATTTAGTTATAAGTGGTATTATTTTACACGACATATTCAAGCCTTTAACATATCAATTGAAGGATAATGGTGCATATAGAAACTCGCCCTTAGGGGAGCGATTAGATCACTTGACTATGGCAGCATCTGAGCTGTTAAGAAGAGACTTTCCTCTCGATTTGATTCATATTGTTGCCGCCAGTCACGGGCAGGCTGGTCCAATAACACCCAAGACTATTGAAGCCCTAATATGTCATGTTGCAGATGAAGCTGACTCAAAAATGAATGGAGAGGTCTTAAATGCCGCCAAATACTTAATCAGAGAAGTAACGGGAGAGTCATGGGAACGAATCGATTCGAGAACGGCATTTAAAATCTTGCTGCTGAAGACTGAAGGCGGTTGGGAGGGCTTAAGAACGGGGATTGAGCCATTAAGGACGAAAATAAAGGGATTGAATGCTCCTAAAACCGCTTAAGCCATACTCTCCCCCACACCATTTTCAATCCGTAAATGGTTGTTAAAGATAAGCTTGCGATAAACAATACGTGAGCAAAGTCTGTAAGTAAGCTTCCATTAACCGGAAATCCACTATTAAAATACCATAGAAAGACGGATATTGTAGCATAGGTTGAAATAATGCTGGAAACTAGGTGCACCCACAGAATCATCTTGCTGATCTTGCGGATTCTGTTCCCGATGCTGCCTAATAAGCGCTCTATTCTTGGAGAGATATCTGAGATATCGTCTATCACGAGGGTTATCCCCCAGTAGAGCAGTAACGCCATTAACACTTGATTGACTTGTGTATCATATAAGTAGGGGTTAAGTGATGAAAAAAGATAAAGAATGGGTGATAGCGCAGCTGAGATAAAGTAGGTGAGGATTGATAGGAAACCATACACATAATGGTGAAATAACACTCTTTTAACATTCACCTTACCCATTATTCTTGCTGGTGCAATATTTAATATTCCTGTTAATGCTGCAAAGAAAAGAAGCGACGTATCTATAAGATATGGTTTATAAAGTGCGCTTGAAACGTATCCACTTAGCACCCCATAAGTAACACTTAGAGAAGAAACTAGGCTAGCTATGGAGCTAAATATTAACGTTAGGCTTAGTATCTTTTTACCTAAAGCTGTTAATTTCTCTTGAGACATTAAGAAAAAAGGGTAAGCAGTGCTGATTTAAATTTTGTCTAATTCTCCGGATTAAAGTTCTGATAGCTTGAGGTCTACGATTTCAGCTTTATGCTTCTCTAGATCGAGAATTGCAATAGTTGCCTTACCAGTTAGGTATCCACATGTCTCACCAGGATTTATAACTAAGGTTTTGCCCACATTATAGGTTTCAGCTTTGTGGGTGTGTCCGTAAACAATAACCTCATAGTAGTTTGAATTAATCAGCGCCTTAAGCAGATTCTCCTCCTCACCATGCATAAGGGCAATCTTTTGACCCCCAACGTTGACTTCAGCGAACTTTCCATACAACTCTGCTCCTATATCCTCAAATCTTTTTCTTAGAAGGCTATGATCCCCATCGTTATTTCCAAACACTCCAATAAGTTTGGCTTTGAGGGATTTAAAACGCAAAACAGCAAAAGGAGCAACGTAATCCCCTGCATGAAGTACGAGATCAACTCCTTCATGATTTAACCTCTTTACTGCCTCATCAATCATCGGAAGCCTGTCATGCGTATCAGCGATGATCCCAATTTTCTTGATAACTGAGATTATTATACACCTCCTTAAATTTGAGACTTATAAAGAGATATAGGTGCTTACAAACTTAAAAATAAAAGTGCTTAAAAAATGTAATGATACGCTAAAAGAGGAGAGATATTATTAAATACATATCAACTAACCTTTTAAGCGATAATAACTGTTGCTTGGAGGAGAGAAGATATGAATGGTCGCAAAATAAACATTTTTTATCTTTTATCTTTCATATGCACGATTTTTCTTATTGCATATATAAGCCTAATATTCCTTCCGCAAGCAGCTAGTTATGTCGAATATCCGGGAATAAGATTGTTTATGATAGCGATAATTGCTCTTCTACTCATCGCAGCAGGAATACAATTGTTTCTTCTAGTTAAGCCACCTCAATCAGAGGAGTAATCTTCTCTGGCACTTGCCTTATTAGGGTTCTTTGCAGTTTTATACCTTGTGAAGCCGCAGTGCCCGCAAGAGTAGCGGTTTCCATGATCAGCCATAAAATATCCCGGACCACACCTATCACATGTTGGAAGTGTTCTTTTAATCTTTCCATCCTCAATCTTGTAGTATGAAGAGATGGGCTTCTTCCTTTTTGATCTATTATTCTTTGACATCTATCCTTTCACTCCTCTCTCTTTATTTGAGGTGAGTTTCTAATTATTATATGTTCTGGCTCAATCTCTTTAGCATACGCTTGGGAGTCGTAAATGTGCGCTTCGCCTACGGCCATCATCGTACCCGTTATCGACTCTATTCTTCTTACGAATACAGCTTCAGAGTCGACTTTAAGCATATTGGCTAACTCCTTCTTGACCTCGATACGCGATGGAGTCGGCAGACCATCATGCGATAATCTGAAGATTATTTCATTTCTCTTGAGTAATTCGTTGCGTTTATTGCTCAATATTTTAATTTTCAATATCGAACCACCTCTAAACCCATACTTGGAATATTTATCTCCTACTTTAGTTTTTCTGGTTTATACTCCATTCTACTTAGGATTTCATGCATTTTTCTCTTGGAATCCTCATTGACTTTAATTACAACAATTCCTTCGCCAGGTTGACCATAGACCACAAAAGAGTTTTCTGGTGCAAGGAGAACGGCGACGATTGCTAGGAGATCTTCTTCGCCATCGACAAGAATTCCCACCGAATCTTTTGATTTAATTGCTTCGCCAATTACTTGCCAAGAGTCTTCTGTGATAGTTCCAGCTGGGTTAATGAGTCTCAGAGTTTTATCAGCCCTAATGAATAATGGTTCAATGGGTTTACGCATAGATTTGTTGTCCACGATGAATACATTAACATCGAATCCTCTCTCAAGCATGCTCTTGGAAATTATGTCGCCTACGGAAATAATCTTTTTTGGTCTGGTAGACTCAATTAACCTCCTTAATTTATCCATAACTTCCTTATTTGTTCCATTGATGAGTTGTCCTAGTGGAGTTTTTAATTCATTTCTGAGTTCTTGGGTGAGAATATATGTGCCCATTTACCTCACTTTAATTGCGTACTGGCCTTTTTTATCGATCTTCATAATCTTTGCTATAGCGGAGTTTTTTGGATCAAATATTACTACTACGCCGCTGAAGTCCTCACTTAAATCTGTTGACTTACAGTTTGGGCAAACCTTCTCCTCTGTTATATAATGGCATTTCCTACAAGCTCTCTCAACCATAGTGGACACCATCATGCTTTAGCCTTTTTCTCTTCAACCTCCCCCCTCGCTTTATTTAGGTCCTCATCAATCCAATCAAGTTTCCCTAGAAATGGTTGGCGAGCCGTAACGCCAATCTTACCGAATCCAGCGCCCTTACTTATTGACGTAGCAGTTATCCTAACACGCATCCTATCTCCGATCGTTATCTTCCGCTTTGTTTCCTTACCCATCAAAACGCCTTGCTTCTCATCGTAAGTTATAAAATCATCCATTAGCTGAGAGATGTGAAGTAATGCGTCGACGGGTCCAATACGTATGAAAGCCCCGAAATCCGCAACTTCTACAACTTCACCTTCTACAACTTCCTGAACTTTAGGTAGAAATGTCAGGAGTGAGAATGTTACTTTATGATGAGTTGCAGCGTCTCCTGGAATTATCTTTCCAATAGGTGAAACTTTAATATCCGTAACAGCTATTAAGTAGCCTAATTCATCATCAATGACACCTACATATTTCATTCTAAGTTGCTCTAATGCAACCTTCTCTAGTGGTTCATTAAATTTTTCGGGTGGTATACGGATTGTATCCTCAACTGTCACCAAGTTGAACATAACGCTCGCTTCCTTTCGGTCATATAATAGATTAACGTTGACTCAAATATGGCTATAAATGCTATATAAAAGTGGTTTAAAAACTTTTTGAGATGCAATAAGCTTTTAGAGACGACTTAAAGTTTTTATCTAAATTTTAAAGGAACGATTTTTAGAAAACTAAATCTGAGAATGAATCGTGAAAATTGTGAGAGTAGTGTTATATGACCTTGAAAGGAGTAGATGCTAATTACACGCTTGTGATGAAGGGTTTAGGTTTAAAGTGGTGGAATCAGAACGATCAAGAGATAGATGATATATTTTCCTTTTTTAGGTCGATAGGGTTTGAGTGTTTTAGGGTTAGAATATGGGTTGGGGATGTTGGCCCCTCAAGATTGCTTTACGCATCCGAAATCATCAAAAGGGCGCGTGAAAACGGTTTTAAAATTCAACCAACGTTTTTCCTCTCAGATTGCTGGGCGGACTTATATAAGCAGCCTGAACCAAAGGATTGGGCTACAACTTCATTTCAGGACAAAATAAAGATTATTAGGACTTACATGTCTAGCGTGATGGGTAAGCTTGCATCTTTTGAGGATGAATGCGCATATTATCAAATTGGAAACGAAATTGATTACGGATTATGCGGCATATTTGCTAGCGATAAGAAGAAGCGTAGAAATCTTAAGTGGCTAAAAGAGAAGATATGGAGTAGAGAAGCGGAGATTTTAAAAGAATCTATCAGAGTTATTCGAGGAGAATATCGATGTGATAAGCCTATAGCCCTTCACTTAGGGAAGTGGTGGGATCAACTCCTTCTAAATTCATTTCTTTCGGCCATGAACGAATTTAGAGTGGAATACGAATTGCTTTGCATATCATTCTATCCCACAGGTCTTGGAGTTAATTTCGAACCATTAAGAGAAATAAAAAAGACAGCGGAAACATATGGAAAGAGTCTCTCAATCGCTGAATATGCCTATCCAAGCGACACAATGAAAGGGCAATTTTGGTTCATGAATAAACCTGTAAAGGGTTACCCATTAACTCCTGAGGGGCAATCTTTATGGATAAAAGATTTTCTCGCCGAATGCCGTTCACTAGGCGTATATGGAGCCTTCTACTGGAGTCCAGAGCTATACTTAACCAAAGATCATAGGGGACGGATTCCAGAACCTAAGTGTATGCCTTTAACTTTTGGATGGGGACCAATGTCCTTTTTCGATAAAAATGGTCGAGTTAAACCTTGTGCTAGTTCAATAATATAACGATAAGAACTGGAAGGATCGATCATAAAATTGAGAAAAAGGCAGTGGGGTTCGAGAAATTTTAAATTCACTCAAACCTCCTATCTACAACATCCCATACTTCCGGCCCGGTTCCTATAAGCGTCACCGGTATCTTTATTTCACTCTCTATTTTTCTAATAAATTCTCTGGCCTCAGCAGATAGGTCACTATATAACCTCGCACCCTTGCATTCTGGAAACATAACGTCAATTTTAGTTATAGCCGCTTGTGTAGCACTGTTTAGCATGACAGCTCTTTTAGCCAAGTCAAAATTGAATGGCGCAGCTCTTCTTCTCCTACCGGTTACAGAAGCTACTTCAGCCCAGCCCTTTTTCTCTGCTTCTTCCCATGATATCTCGCCTGGAAGTGGCCCGGCCCCCACTCTTGTGACAAAAGATTTGAATACAACTATAACATCGTCAACTTTTTTGGGTCCAATGCCAACGTCTGAGCATGCGGCTGAGGCTGTAACATCCTTTGATGTTACATAAGGGTAGGTTCCATGCCACAGAGAAAGGAAGGTTCCCTGTGTTCCTTCGATTAAAACGCTTTCCCCACTGTCGATTGCGGTGTTAACCTCTAGAGGCACATCAACTAGGAATCGTTGGAGTTCAGGTACATCCCTAGCGAGCTTAGCCCTTCGTAATACACGGTCAGCGTTGCATGGACCAGTCCCAGTTCCAGTGGTTTTTATCTCAGATGCCAGATGCCCAGCTCTATCAGCCTCCACGTGCTTAGGCTCAATTATTGCGCATTGTGGATCTAAACCAGCCCTATCCTGAGCATTAACGAGCTTAACTTCTTCTAGAAAGACGTTCGGGTCCACTAAAACTCCAGGTCCTATAAGCAGACGGCACTTCTCGTAAACAAACGCGCTTGGTATCATGCGAACCTTGTATGTTTTTTCGCCAAAGATCACGGTATGCCCAGCATTCGGTCCCACGCCAGCTCTAGCAGCAATGCTGATTTTATCTTTTAATGCTAAATAAGATATGATTTTACCCTTTCCCGTATCGCCAAAAAAACCGCAAACAACAACAGTGCATGGCATATTAATCATACTCCTCCAAAAGATCAAATATTCTTAGTTAATTTAACCCTTTTCACTCCCTATTTGAAGTATCATTCTAAAAATAATTTTTGAAATTGCTTATATATTGGAGAGATGGATGTGATGTTATGCGTATAATAAAAATTATACCTGTTACGGGGTTACCGATAATTAAGAGCGGCGATGACTTAGGTCTCTTGATATGCGAAGCCGCAGCTAAGCAAGGCACGCCAATAGAGAATGGCGACGTAATTGTCGTGACGCATGTCATTGTATCGCGAGCTGAAGGGAATGTAGTAAACCTTGACAGCGTAGTTCCATCAGAGTTTGCTAAGAGAGTGGCTGAAGAGTTTGGTAAGGATCCGGCTCTAGTTGAGGTTATCTTGAGGGAGTCTAAGTCGATCATTCGCATGGGAAACGGACACATTATAGCCGAGACAATGCATGGCTTTGTATGCGCGAATGCTGGTGTAGATAAATCTAATGTTCCAGGCGAGAGATGCGTAGCCCCGCTGCCTAAGGATCCTGATCACTCAGCTAGAAAAATAAGGCAGAGAATTAAGGAAATTTCCGGTAAGGACGTTGCAGTCATAGTCTCTGATACGCATGGCAGGCCGCTGCGAAATGGCGAGATAAACGTGGCTGTTGGGGTTGCCGGGATTAAGCCTATACGGGATAGAAGGGGAGAAGTAGATCTCTTTGGATACACACTTAAAGTGAAGCAGACAGCTATTGCCGACGAGTTATCTTCGGCGGCTGAGTTAGTTATAGGGCAAGCCAATGAAGGAATACCCGTGGCCATAATTAGAGGCTATTCATACGAGGGATCTGAAGATACAACCGCAAGGGATCTTGTAAGGCCTAGAGAAAGGGATCTCTTCATATAAATAAAGGTAACACCAATTTTTAGGGTACTAAACCTCTCTTGAGTAGGGCCTCAGCTTTTCTTAGGTCTAGAGGTGTATTAATGTTTAAGAAAGTAACCATTTTAGGGTCGATCTCTCCAATAACTATTGTTGAAATATATCGAACCCCTCTGAGTTGAGATATCATAAATTGCATTCTGCAGGACCCTACTTCAAGGGCTTTTCTTGCCGCTTCTAAAGCCGGCTTAGTTCTGTAAACAGCATGCAACGGCTCTATATAATCATTCGGCCATCTTGGAATAACGGCGTTGACACCAATTGCGACATCAAATAGAAAATCTAAAACATTCTTCGAGATAAATGGCGTATCGCAAGGCAATATAGCCGAGTATTCGCCGTTTGCGCTCATCAGTCCAGTTAGGGCTCCAGTGAGCGGGCATTGCGGAAAACCTTCAACGTCAATTACTATTCTAGATCCATTGGGAAGTATCTGCGAGTATAAAGAAGATTGAGCGTCAGATTTTACGCAAACAACTACATCATCGACTATACTTCGAATTCTATCGATGACATGTAATATCAACGGTTTATCCGCTAATTTTATAAGACCTTTATCAGACCCAAACCTTTGTGAATGGCCGCCAGCAAGTATTATAGCAGTTCTATCCATTACTTTCTCTCCATCTCTTTTATTCTTCCAACAACGTAATCCACGATTTCCTCAGCTATATTAATGCTCGTCACGCTCTGAAGTCCCCTCCAACCAGGTTGGCTGTTAACCTCCAGAATGAATGGGCCTCTGCTACTTTCCAATATATCTACGCCGCAAACCTCACAGCCAACGGTCTCACTGGCCTTTACCGCTAAATTCTCGATATCTTTACTTGGCTCATGTGGCATAGGCTCAGCCCCCAAACTTATGTTAGTCTTCCACAGGTTTGATATGCGACGCATGGACGCTAATACCCGAGAGCCCAAGACGAAAACCCTCAAATCATAGTTTCCATGCGGAATAAACTCCTGCAAATATATAACTTGATGCTGAAACTCAAGAGCCCTAAATATTCTCTCTGCAACATCTGGATCTGAAACCCTGGCTGAGCCTATCCCACGCGAACCAAATATTGGTTTAACAACTATGTCTCCGCCCAAGTCATAAAATGCTTTGAGGGCATCACGAGCGCTCTCCGTCACAACTGTTCGTGGAACTGGCAAACCAGCTTCCTCAAGAAGCGAAAGCGCATAATATTTGTCAACTGAGCGCTCAATCGCGTGAGGAGGGTTCAAAATATAAAGACCCAGTCTCCTAAGCCTATGCAGCAGATCCATCCGAAATATTATCTCTTCTAGTGAGCCGCGACCAATTGGACGAACTATAATGGCTTTAAGATCCCTTAAAATATCAATGTCCCCAAGCGATGTCTCCGGCTTAAAGCCAACCCTAGCCAATAACCTCGGAAAGCTGAAGCATACCGGTTGGAGACCACGCTTAATAACGGCGTTCCTCAATTGAACTGAACACCAAGAATCTTCGTTGCGGGTTAGGATACCTATTTTTTGCATAATTTTTCCTCCATTGACGATAGCTTGTAACTTTCTATTTATAGCGCATTAGCGCATAGATAGCTCATTTAGTGCAAACATAATCTTCAGCAATAAATCTAATAATAATTTTCTAAACTATTTTTCCAATTAAAACTTAAATAGATCGGCAATCAACAAACATTTATGACCTTGAGGAAACCCTACTTATCGTATAGAGAGAACTATTTGAGAAGTGTTGAATTTAAATCTCCAGAATATGTACCTTGCCGGATAATAATTACGTGGCCTATTTGGAATACGTACAGGGAGAAGCTTGAAGAAATAGCTCTAAGACATTCGCTTGTCTTTCCGGGATTTGAACCAGGAAGCATAAATTATGGCTTAAAACCTGGTGTTCTAAGAGCAGAACAAACCCTTACAGACCCCTTTGGGTGCACATGGAGCTTTAATATAGAGGGATATCAAGGACAAGTTGTAAAACACCCTCTTGAAAGATGGGAGAATTTTAAGGATTATAAGTTTCCTGATCCAGATAAGGGCTTGCCTTCTGAGGGTTCAGATAAGCTTACACCATGGAGTGTAGTGTCTGAGAATATTGAGAAGATGAGATCAAAGTTTAATCTGGTTCATGTGCCTTTAATGCACGGATTATTCTTTCAAAGACTATATTACCTTAGGGGTTTCACAAACCTTATGAAAGACTTTGTGCAGCGTCCGCCCCAAATATATGAATTAATAGAGAAGCTGACAGATTACATTTTAAGGCTAGTGGATAACCTCCTAAAACTCGGTTCAATAGATGTAGTCTATATCGGTGATGATCTGGGCACGCAGACGAGAATGCCTATAAGTCCAGCGGCTTTTAGAGAATTTATATATCCAAGCTACCGCAGGATATTTAAGCGAATAAGAGAAAGCGGCGTTCACGTATACTTCCACTCAGATGGACATATTATCGAAGTGTTAGATCAGCTGATTGATGCGGGAGTTAGCATATTAAACATGCAGGATAGGGTTAACGGTTTAGAGAATATAAAATCCATGTGTAAAGGTAAGATATGCGTGGATGTTGATGTTGATAGGCAGCGTCTTGTGCCTTTTGGAAGGGCTCAAGAAATTAAATGTCACATTAAGCGTATTGTAGAGGAGCTTTCAATGAAGGAGGGTGGTTTAATGATTGAGTCTGAGGTTCATCCGCCAACTCCGCTGGAAAACATAGAGGCAATTATCGAAGCCATGGAGAGTTACATGTGGCTTTAAAGTGCGGAGATTAGGTTTCCATAAGTTTCTTCGCTATTCTGAGCGTTCGGTAAGCGAGATGCGAGATTTTGCTATTATTGTACCCTATAACGTAGCTCTCCAGAGTATCGTTTAGCGGTTTTATCCATTTTTCTGGGAGGGATTTTGCACCTAAGATCACGCCTAGAATTGAGCCCACGGTTGCACCGTTGCAGTCTGTGTCTAATCCGCTCGTAACGCTTATGGCTATACTTTTCTCATAATCTTCCTTTCCATATAATAGTCCCATCGCAACTATGGCTGCATTATTAATTGTGTGAACAAAATGATAATGTCCGTACTTCTCGAATATTCTGCTCCATGAATCTCTCCAGTCAGCATACTCCCTACTCCATTTCATTACGTCTTTTATCGCCTCCGCAAGTCTAGACTTTTTTGGGATAACGGATAAACCCGCATCGATAATTTCTTCAATATTAGTTGTTGTAAAGGCCGCGCTTATCATGGCACTAACGAACATTTCGCCATATATGCCGTTCTTTACATGTGAAAGACTCGCATCTCGGTATGCTAATTCAGCGGCCAACTCCGGATTTCCAGGCGATACATAACCCCACATATCAGCTCTAATCTGCGCGCCGATCCACTCCCTATACGGGTTCATATGGGTTGCTGTCTTAGGTGGCTCTAAGCCATTGACAAGATTTCTGTAAGCTGCGCGTTCAGCTGTATAGACTTGTAGGTATGGAAGCAAATGTAACCAGGCTTCGCCAACGTTCATCGCCGTAAAATTTGGTCCGTAATTCTCGAGAATGTGCAGGTTTATTATAGTATAGTCTATATCGTCATCGCGGGCCATACAGCTTATCTGACCTCGCAAAACACCTACACCAGTTCTCTCAAACAGTCTATTAAAGTAATTCAACCTATCTCTCAACCACTTAGGAGCATCTTCGGGCAGGTTTTGCATTGATGGAAAATAGTCTTTCAATGGATATTCGCCCGCGATTCTCAACCAAGTCTCAATCTGCTCTCGAGTTAATCCCTCAACAGGCTTCCCAAGTAGACAACCAGCACAACGACCAAGCCAACCGCCATAAATCTTTTCAAGTAACTCCTCATCAGAGAATTTAATACCGCTCTTCTCAAGTCTTCTAGGGCGCTCATTAATTATCTCGGAAAGGTCCGACGGCTCCTTATACATAAAATCTGATCTTAATGGGCATCTATCTAAAACCTCGAGGAAATCCTTCAATTCAGGCAACGTAGCAGATTCGATCCTTTGAAGTCTCTCCTCAACTTCTGCAACATCATAGCCTTCTTCTCTCTTTTGTATTATTTCATCCTTCACTATTTGTTTAAGATCTTCAATCCGCATATTAATCACCTATCTCAATAAAGATAAGGACTTTGTTAAATCTTGAAAACCTTTTCCCCCTTAAAGAATTTCAAACATAAGTAAATTAATAAGCGCTTTAAGGAAAAACTTATTAGCATGTTGTGTAGAAAAATACATTGGTTTTTACTATGAAACACTTAAGCTCAAAGAAAATCGCGTTCACAGCGGCGTTTGCAGCTCTATATTATATTATGTCGTATCTTCCAGGCATACCAGCAATAGGTGTTCCAGGCATAAAAATACAGATGGAGGCTTGTATGGCATCAGTTTTCGGCCTAATTCTAGGCCCATATCTAGGGGCATTAGCGGTCTTTCTAGGCGTATTTGTAGCGTGGGCTCTACCACCTGGGAGTGCGAGTCCCCAGAGTCTCATATTTCTACCCTCTCCCGTGATTAACGCCCTAATAGTTGGTCTATTGTATAGTGGACAATGGAAGGCCGCTTCAACGATATTGTCGGCGCTAATAGCTGCCTTCTGGTTTTTACCACCAGTCCAACCAATTGAAC
>JAWCEH010000022.1:0-27570 GCA_038859955.1 Bathyarchaeia archaeon
GCGCAGGGCAGATCAATAAGCGAGGAAGTAAACGAACTCCTAAAGAAGCGCTTAGCAGAGCTTAAAGGCGGGGAACAGCCTTCTAACGAAGCCCCAGACTATGAGGCTTTGAAGCGTGAGCACGTCCAACTCATGGAAGAGTCCATACGCCTAACAAAGCTCCTACAAAAAACCGGCCAATACGACGCCCTAATTGAAACACTGGAAAATTTAGGCCTAAACATAGAAACGCTAGAAAACATGGAAGAGGTTAAAGCAAAACTACTACAAACATGGAACGGACCAAAAGCACCAGCCCACACCCTCATAACCCTACTAGAAACAATCCAAAAAAGAAAACAAATAGAAAAACAACTCGAAAAAATAAGAACAAAAGGAGCTACTACTATTAGACGTTATTAACCGCAAATCCTATGAGGGCTGATTTTAAAAGTTAAATAAAATGTTAGCATTCTTATGAATCCCCAATCTAGATTCAGAATTCATTTTGCTCTGAAAATCAATGGCGTTTTCCACACATAAATTTGAAGCCAACTTTAACCAAAACTGCGTGAATACTCCTAACATGTAATAGATGGCCCACAAAGCCATTGCTCGCTGTTGCCGCCCCCAAGCTGTTTTGTTTTATTGTTTAGCTTTTGGTATTTCATATAGAATGCCTTCCTCGGATGATACTAAGACGCTTCCGCATTTTAAGCATCTGTAATAACGGTTTACTCCGTCCTCTCCCTTTTGTTCTCCGAGAAATTCAACTTTGTCATGGATGCATTTCTGTTGCATGCCTTACCAATTCCATTATTAGTTTAAAAAGAAAAGCATTAGGTTTTGTGGTTAAAAATGTGCCGGGAAAATAGTTAACTTTTCTGAAGTTTATATCCCTAAGTAAGCTTTCTTTACATGTTCACTGTTTAATAATTCTTCTCCTGTTCCCTTCAACACGATTCTGCCTGTTTCCATTACATAGCCTCTATCTGCAATTTCAAGTGCATTCCAAAAATTTTGTTCTACTAGGAGGATTGAGATGCCTTGCTTTATTTCTTTAATTAGCTCAAACAATTGTGTCACTATTTTTGGGGCTAATCCAAAGGACGGTTCATCTAACATTAGAAGTTTTGGTCTTGACATTAAGCCCCGGGCTATGGCTAGCATTTGCTGCTCACCGCCGCTTAAGGTTCCTGCTACTTGTTTCTTCCTTTCCTTTAATATGGGGAAAAGCTCGTAAACCCATTTTATGGTTTCATCTCTGAACTTTTTCGCTTCTGTGTTATAGCACCAAGCATAAGATTTTCTTCCACTGTTAAGCGAGTAAACAGCATCCTTCCCTCTGGAATTAATGCTAAGCCGTTTTTAACTCTTTCATGAGGTGCGGTTTTGGTTATGTCCTCCCCCAAAAACTCACATTGCCTGACTTAGGATTAAGGAGCCCTGCCAGCACTCTTAGCGTAGTTGTTTTTCCAGCACCATTGGAGCCAACAATTACAACAATCTCCCCCTTCTCTTACATCGAAAGATACTTCCCATAGAACTTGGACGTCGCCATATTCAGCATTGATCTTTTCTACTTTAAGCATATCTTTCACCTAAGTATGCCTCTACAACCTTTCGGTTTTTAGCTACTTCTTTCAATGAGCCTTCAGCAATCTTTTCACCGTGATGTAACACTATGATCCTATCGGCAATTGACATGATTAATCTCATTACATGTTCAACGACAAATAATGTTATTCCAGATTCCCGAATTCTTTTCAGTAAAGCTAAAACTTCATCGATTTCTGTCGGATTTAAACCAGCCGCAACCTCATCTAATAATAATTTCGGCCTTGTAGCCAGCGCTGATGCAAGGCCAAGGCGTTTACGATCCACAATTGTTAGACTACGAGCTGGAATATCCTTTTTCCTTATTAAACCTGTGAATTCGAGAATTTCCATAGCTGTTTGCTTTGCCTCTTTCATGTCTCTTGCTTTGCAAAGTGCACCAGTTATTACACTGTCGAGAACGCTCATGCTGTAGAAAGCTCTTACGATTTGAAAGGTTCTCGCAATGCCTCTCATTGTAATGGCGTGCGGTGTGAGATTGGTAATATCAGCCCCTTCAAAGATTACGTTTCCAGTCTCTGGACGATATAAACATGTAATGCAGTTGAACAATGTTGTTTTTCCGGCTCCATTAGGTCCTATTAGGCCTAATATTTCCCCTTTCTTTACAGCCAAATTCACGTTGTTAAGAGCCACTAGCCCTCGAAGCGTTTTGTTAAATTTTTAACTTCGAGGATATCCATTAAATCTATCCCTCAGAAGAGGATGGTAAGGCTTGGAAAATTTTATTATATATTTTTTCAATCCATTCAATTACACCGCGAGGTCGCAACAGCGTTACTAAAACCATGAGCAGCCCTGCTACAACGTAATCCAGTCCGGCTCTTCCAGTATATGCAATAACGTATGCGCGGGTAAGCTCGTGAATTGGCTGAATTATCATAGATCCGATAATAGGCCCCACCAATTGTGCCCATTCCGCCGACCACGGGACCTATGAGTATATCCGTGGACATCCCGACAGACATAACGGTGTCTGGAGCTATGTAGAGCACATATTGTGCGTAAAAAGTACCTGCGAAGGCTGTAAGGGCCGCGCTTATTATCATGGCGAAAAGCTTGTACTTGAGTGTGTTAATGCCTAAACTTTCAGCCATAACCTCATCCCCTGATGGCGATGAAGTAGTAGCCAAACTTAGATTTCACGAGCCTCATCTCAATAAACAGTATTGCCAATAGCATAAAAAATGCGATGTAGTAGTAAGGCAATCTGGTTGTGTGGAATTGGAAGTGATACCATGAGTCGGGAACAACAGGCAATAGAAGTCCCCACGCCCCTCCCATGTCTGCCCAATTTATAAAAATCACCCTGACAATTTCAGAAAGGGCTATTGTGGCTATGACGAGGTAGTGGCCGCCGAGTCCAAATCTAAAGACAAAAATTCCGCATAGCGCTCCATAAGCGGCTGCCAGTAAAGCTCCAAGGAGCATACCAACCCAAGGTGTTATTCTATAGAACATATAAAGGGCTGTTGAGGTGTAGGCTCCTATGCCAAAGAAGGCTGAATGCCCCCATGCAGTTTGCCAGTGTATCCGCATAGGATGTTCCATGCGGTTCCTAAATATGCGAATAAAACTATCATGATTGCAACATGGAGTAAAAATGGAGGCAACAACGTTGGTATGATTATGGCGAATGCAACCAAAATAAGGGGAAAATAAAGTTTAGGCGAGAGCAAAGTTTTCATCGTGGCCACACATCATGCCTCCTGTTTAAACTTTTTTCTCACCGAAAATTCCAGTGGGTTTTATTCCAAGCACTATTAGAAACACAATCATGTACACCGCCTCTTTTCATGATGGGCCGAAGATGAAAGCCCCCATCCGCTCGGATAACCCTACAATCAAGCCTCCAGCCACGGAGGCTAGAACATTGCCGCATCCCCCTAAGACTACGACAACAAACATTCTAAGCAGGAAGATTGCTCCAACAGTTGGGTATGTGTAGTAGAAAGTTGATGTAAATACGCCTGCAATTCCAGCGCAAGCCGCGCCTATCCCAAAAACAGTTGCGTAAACCTTTTTCACGTTTATTCCCATCAAGGCGGCTGCTTCTCTGTTTTCGCTTGTTGCACGTATAGTTCTGCCAAAATCGGTTTTTGTGAGGACAAGATAGAGTAAAGCTATTATGGTCATGGATCCCATGAATGAAATTAAGCGCGGTAAGCTAAGAGATATAAAGCCAACTTTTATCGATGCAGTTGTGTAATCAGTCCAGATCATCCTATAATCCTCTTTCCAGAACAGCAGCGCCAGGTTTTGTACGACGTATCCCAGGCCGATTGTGGCGACTGCTTGAATGAAGAGTGGAGCGACTAATAAACGTCAATAATTGTTCTTTGAATAAGTATTCCAATTACAAATAAAAGGGGTGCTGAAATAAGGATTGTTAACAGAGGATGGATCTTGTAGAACTCGAAAATCCAAAAACTGATATACATGGCAACCATCATCATGTCTGCTTGGGCACAGTTAATCACATCCATAACTCCATAAATTGCATTGAAGCCTGCAGCGATCAAAGCGTAGACTCCGCCTAACAGTAAGGCGCTAACGGTTACCTGCGCCATCAATACGGGATCTATGCTCATCTCGCTCTCGTCTGGAATTTAAGCCCAAGGAGCCGAGACAGGCCACTTATATGGAGTTGTTGCAATATCAAACGGCCACACTGTATATTTTGTTCCGTTTATGATCTGGACGATTATGCCTCACTCCTTTAATGTTTTGGCCGGTTTCGTCAAATTTTATCCCCTTCCATGGCATCGGGACTTTTTCCTCAGGCCAGTCTGTTTCCTTTAAAGCATTTCTAATGGCCTCTGGTTCTAGTGAACCTGCCCTTTCAAGGACATCAACCAGTAATACTGCAGCGGTGTAAACGCGGGCCATTGTGCCATCCATGTCGTAGCCGTAGCGGGCTCGGAATTTATCATTCGCCTCTTTTATCGCAGCTTTCACCTCTCCCAAGTCCGCACAGAAAACTTCGCGGCTAAACATATAGTCAGCGTCCTTCCCAAGCGTTTTTACATAGTCTGGGTGTATGTAGCCTGCGTCATTGGCTATCCAAAGCTTTGGCCAATACCCTAACTCCTTGAATGTTTTTGTAAACAATATAGCGTCTGATAGATATGAGGCTTGTATTAGAACATCGTGCGCTGTGCCTTTAAGTGTGAGAACTTCAGAGGACACGTCCGTTGCCCCAGCAGAATATGGTATGTCGAGCACAATTTGGTAACCTAGAGTCGGTGCATACTCTTTCACCACTTTTGCACTATCTATCCCCCATAGAGTGTTTTCATACAATATCGCGATCTTCTTTAATGATACCCCCTCTTTCTCTTCTATATCGGCCACGAGGTCAACCATGTTCTTTACCAGAACTGCATCATGAGGCGTTGTTCTAAAGAACCATGTGAAATTTCGCGCTGTAAGCCCAGGTGACGTTGAATCCGGGTTGAGAAATGGTATTCTATATCTTTCAGCAACCTCGCTGCAGATGGCTGTCACAGCACTTTGATACGCCCCAACTAAAATATGCACTTTCGCTTCGGTTATTAGCCTTTCAGCTTCTGCTGCACCAGTTTTCG
The DNA here is from genome assembly GCA_038859955.1 of Bathyarchaeia archaeon. GTDB lineage: Archaea > Thermoproteota > Bathyarchaeia > Bathyarchaeales > DTEX01 > DTEX01. The sequence goes on from JAWCEH010000022.1 coordinate 5,184, forward strand.
CGTCGCCTTTGGTATCGCCAATAACTAATTCTATTCTCGCTCTCCCAAGAGACTTTATACCCCTGCAGCATTAACCTCGTCTATCACCAAGTCAAATGCATTTATTTGATCTCCCGCCTATTAATGCTAAGGAGCCTGTAATAGGCCAAAGAAGGCCAACCTTAACCACCGGAGCAGGAGGAGCACCACTTGGCAGCGTGAGATAGTAGTAGGCTATCCCAGCAATTATGGCTATAACTATGATAGCTGCCAGGACGGAAGCCTGCATCTTTGTGATAGCGGACTTTGAGGAAATTGACTTTAACGTTTTCCCCCACATTTCTCCCTCCGACTTTACTTAGGTAGTAGTGCTAGTAATGTGAAAATTAAAACCAACTAGAAAATTTGGCATAAAAATAAAACTTAAGCATAACGTACAATGATTGAGTAAAAATATTTATCCGGTTCGCTTATTTGAAATAATTGGTGAGTTTAATTTGACCAGATTAGGCTTGATAATTCCCTCCTCAAACACAACTATGGAGCATGAATTCCACACCATGTTGCCAAAGAGTTTCACGATTCACACGGCACGATTGAAGCTTAAAAGAGTTACTCTGGAAAATCTGGCTGAAATGGAAAGTAAAGTCGAAGAAGAGGCGAGTAAGCTGGCAGATGCGGATGTCGACGTAATCGGATATGGATGCACAAGTGGAAGCTTGTTTAGAGGGTTGGGCCATGATAAAATGTTAGAAGAAAAAATAGAGAAAGCTACAAGAAAACCAGCGGTAGCTACAGCAGGCGCTGTTATAGCCGCCTTAAGGGCATTAGGAATTAAAAATATTTCAGTTGCAACCCCCTACATAAGCGAAATTAATGATTTAGAAGAAAAATTCTTGGCTGCAAACGGGTTCAAAGTTGTGGATTTGAAGGGGTTACAATTGTCTGACAACCTTAAAATTGGAAGAATAAGTAGCAGAACAGCTTACCGGTTAATTTCTAAGCTGAAATATGAAGAGGCGGATGGAATTTTTATAAGCTGCACAAACTTTCCCACTATAAAAATTATTAAAAAGCTTGAGAATGAGATTAAAAAACCAGTTATCTCAAGTAACACCGCCACATTGTGGGCCATGCTTAAGAAGTTAAATCAAGCGGTTAAAATTAGGGGTTATGGAAAACTCCTCGAAGAATATTAAAATTCCCTGAAATAGTGTACGAAAATTTAAAAAGTGAGGCCGAAAAAGCGTATAGAAGGAGAAGGGTAATATGGAAAATAAAGTTAAAGTGGTACTTTTCGGCCTCGGCCCCATGGGAAAAATGATTGCGAAGGGAATGCTGGAGAAGAAAGGACTAATGGTGGTTGGAGCCGTTGATATACTGAAAGACATTGTAGGGAAGGATTTAGGAGAAGTTTTAGAACTAGGAAAAAACATCGGTGTCACAGTCACCGACGACGCTGAAGGACTGATTTCCAAAATTGGGGCAGACATAGCCATAATCGCAACAAGATCTTATTTAAAGGAAATCTATCCACAATTAGCTTTATGCATCAAAGCTGGGATTAATGTAATATCTACATGTGAAGAGCTTTCCTATCCCTACTATAAGTATCCTGAGTTATCAGCCGAAATCGATGCGCTGGCGAAAAAATATGGCGTAACAGTTCTTGGGACAGGAATTAACCCGGGATATTTAATGGACACTTTACCTATCGTCTTGACTGGAGCTTGTAAGCATGTGGAGAGTGTTAAAGTAACCAGAATGATGGACTCTTCCAAGCGTAGAATCCCCTATCAAAAGAAGATAGGAACAGGATTGAGCCCTGAAGAATTCAGACAGATGATTGATGAGAAAAAGATAACGGGACATGTGGGTTTGGTTGAATCAATAGCCATGATCGCCGCTGCCCTTGGATGGAAACTCGATGAAATAAAAGAATTTCCACCAGAACCTGTAATAGCTGAAAAGGAAATAGTTACTTCCTACACAACAGTTAAGCCCGGCTATGTTGCAGGACTAAAAAGTTTTGCGCATGGAATTAAAGATGGAAAACCCGTTATTATTCTAGAATTCATTTCCCACGCAGCCGTCGAAGAGGAATACGACGCTGTTTCAATAGAGGGAATACCGAGAATATATGAGAAAATAGCTGGTGGAGTGCATGGAGATCTCGGAACAGTGGCCGTAATCGTTAACATGATTCCTAAAGTATTGAATGCGGAGCCCGGCTTACTCACAATGAAAGACCTACCTCTACCCTCAACAGTCACTGAAGACGTGAGAATTTATCTCCGTCGGAAGAAAACTTAACCTCCCTCATTTTTCTATAAAGCCTTCTAAGATTCTTATTAACGACATGTGAACTTTCAACGGGACGCTGTCAACTGAAAGTTCTTGCTTACCAGTGACGCCATCTACGGCTCCGAAATCTAATGAGTGTTTAAGCATTTTCTCCTCTTCCTCTGGCGTATGAAGAGCCTCAGCCTTTTCATTCAATGCTGCAATGCAAGCCTCAATTCCATACGCTCCCCAGTTGGAAATAGATGCCGCAACAAGTATGTCCACTTTTGATTCGGCGGCGATCCCTCCTTTGCATTCACATTGGCAAACCTTAGCGTACGGAACAAAATTTTCGACAGCGCCTTTTATATTTCCCATCCCCACCTCATTTCCACCATCACCAATTCCAATTGTTAAAATCCCTCGGCTGCAGGCCTTCTCGATCAGTGGTTCAATCTTTGCATGGAAAGAGCTTACATTCATCCCCCTCATTGTGTGATATTCTCCTCTAACGTTCCTCCCAACTTTTTCAGTTGCTATAACAAGTGAAGGTTTAAACTTATCCAGGATTCTTTCCGCCTCTTCTTCGGCAGCTTTTAACTCTAGCGGAAAACTCAGGACTAAAGCTGAATTTCTATTTTCTGGTTTGAATTCTTCCTCACGTGTTTTAACATCTAATCCTAAGGCACGTAGTGTGGAGACCATAATTCCCTTTGATTGTTCCTCTATAAGAAGAATTGGGCATGCGTCAAACGTTACGTTTAGGCATTTGGCCAAGGCTGCGGCTCCGAGGGGGCCATCGGTTTCTTGCACTTTTTGAGGTAGAACTATGAAACCAGTTGTTATAATCACCGCGTCGCCTCTCTTCATGGCTTCACTACTCCTCTGCGCTGCGGTTAAAGTGATGGGAGCGTTAACCAACTCTCTGGCAGCATTGTAGAGGTCATAGATAACCCCTCTGGCTCTAATATCTAAAACAACAAGCCTGTCGATTCCTTCACCAACATATGTAATATTTTTATTCATGCAAATTCCTCAAAGAATGAACCTTATATTTGTTATTTTTAGATTCTCTAATTGAGTTTTTATACTTTGCTCAATTCGCCAATTCATACATATTTAATGATTTCCGAAAGTATGAAGTACTTGTCTAAAAGCTCTTCTTTTCAGGTCTTTGGCTATTCTTTCCCAGTCTATTTTGAACATTATGGCCAGGACTATTATTAGCAAGATTATAGCTAATGCCGTGCTTATTATGGCGGTAGTCCAGCTGCTCTCTATGCCGAATATTTCCTTGATTATTGTTATTGTGTAGCTGGAGCTGTAGGCTATTATTAGGCTCATGCAAATTTTCCCAATTACCGCTAGGATAAACGCCTTAACGTTGGCTCATAATGTTAAACAAGTTTTCTCTATTTCAGAGAAACCAAAAATATATGTTAAACCTATGGAGCCCTATTCTTTTCACAGCATGTTTTGCACAGCCACCACTAATGTTGGTGATAACTTTACCGTTGGTATTGCCGTAGATAACTTTACAGAACCAGGCCTCAGGTGTTATGGCACAAGTAATCAATCAATTAAGCTTTGCTATGATAATAGCCTGTTAGAGTGTGTGAAAGCCTGGATTCCAGAAGATCACTTTTTGTCACCTGAAAACTCGAGTAATTTATTTGTTTACGATCCAGGAACCATCCATCAAGAGGAAGACTTCATATCATTTGCAGCCACGCTACTAGGCTCAGAACCTGGAAAAACAGGTTGTGCGATATTGGCGATGGTTATCTTCAAAATAATAAAATCTCCACCATTTGCTGGTTCATTATCTTGCGACTTGGTTCTGCGGGATGTGCTACTTTTTGGTCCAAGCGGTATTGAAATCTCATTTACCCAATATAACGTGGAGAATGGCTATTATGAATATACATATTCATGGGCTACTCCACCACCAGCAGGGATAGGAGGGGGTCGCATTCCTGCTAAGCTTCCCCCCTCACGCCATTGTTCCATTTATTCCAGGCTTGAAAATGAACTTTAGTTGGACCATAACTATATGGTTCTATTATAACGGTTTTTATATTCCTGCTCTTTTGGAGCAGTATTCAGGATCGGACTGGTTAAGTCTCACTCCCAATAAAATATTTATCGACGATTATTGGATTCATCCTGAAGCGTATGCTGGGTTGCCTTGGGGAATAGCCCCATGTTGCGTCTTCCACGAACTTGTCACTCTTAATATTCCTTATAACGCCACTCCTGGAAATTACACAGTAGATGTTAGGGTGCATTTACGAGGACTTCATCCGATAAGTGGGATTGGTGTCACTTTGGAGTTCGGAGACTGGTTTGTAATAAACATACTGGAAGATAAGAATCCACCTGAAAGTCACATTAATATAAGTGGACCGAATTATACCAATATCACAACAAACGTTTTGTATATAACATCAGATACAACCTTCATATTGGGTGCTGTTGATGATTTTGCTGGCGTTACCTATTCTTCATATCGGATTGATGAAGGATCGTGGCTAAACTACACAGGTCCCTTCAAATTGTCAGGCCTAAGCGAAGGATTACATATAATCATATATTCTAGCGTGGATAGGGCAAAGAATATTGAAACCCAAAAGAAAGTGGAAGTTTTTCTTTATAATACACCACCGATATCAACTTTAAAGTATGATATTTTTACAAATAAGGCAACGATCGTAACTATCGACGCTGGTTCTGGTGTAAGTTATTCCAAGTTTAAGATTGATGGAGGGGAATGGATGAACTATACAGTACCATTCTATGTGCCACAAGGGGCTCGAACTATCTGGTATTATAGTGTTGATAACTTGGGTAATGCTGAGGAAGTGAAATGTTATGCTCTTCTTCCGCTCTCAGTTTCTATAAGCCCATCAAAAGCAGAAATTAAGGTTAGAGAATCTGTAACTTTCACATCAACGTTATCCGGTGGCGCCCTGCCATACTCCTATCAATGGTTTGTTAATGGACCAACTGTGGTAGGCGCAACCTCCCAATCATGGACGTTCACATCGACAACGCCTGGAATATACATCTTACACCTAAACGTTACGGACAGCGCACAACAAACAGCAAAATCGAATACTGCCATATTAACTGTTGCACCGCAATTAATGGTATCGATTTCTCCAACATCAGCCTCCATCCTCACTGGAACAATCAGTAACATTTACATCAACTGTTTCTGGAGGTTACCCGCCATACAGCTATCAATGGTATCTTAATGACAATCCAGTTTTAGAAGCCACATCCGCCGGCTGGACTTTCACTCCAACAGCAAGCGGCATCTACTACGTATACCTAAAGGTCACAGACGATAAAGGCAACACAGCCCAATCAAACGCAACCCACTTAACAGTCGCAACTGCTCCAGTCGGAGGCTACAGCATCCCCATACAATTACAAACTACAACAAAACTAGTCAATATACAAATCGCATTAACAATAATCCTAGCAGCAATATTAATAACGATGAAACGAAAAACCAAAAGAAAACACTAAAATTTTCTAGCTATTTATTATGTTTAGATAACCCCTTCATGATTAAACTGTTGTTGAAGTAAAGGCTAAAGGCGTTAATTTAGCAATAAGATGAAACAAACAGTCATTTCACATGTGCAAATGCTCTGTTAGTGTTTCCTAACCGAAACTGCAAAAGAACGCCATCTTTAGCTTTTACTCTGCATTTAATCTATCTGCTATAAAGCTCGATGTAGCCGCATTTATTGCATATGTAAGCTGTTACTTTCAAGGGGGTTCCAAAACCCAAATGAACCGGGAATCCTAAGGTTTTTTTATTGATACTGTCTGACCCGCATTTAGAGCACTTCTTTACTTGCTTTTGACTCATAGCGATCCTCAACCAAAAATGATAATACTTGCTATATAAATGTAAGAAAAATTTCACCAGTAAATATCTAATAACAAAAGCGCCAAAATGAAAATATTCCATTAGTCATCGTTAACAGAGTTCTTAAAAGTTCATTTGCATCAAAAAATCGTGTTAGGTTAGTGATTACTTGAATATTGCTCTCTTTTTATTGGATAGAGAATCCGTTTTAAATGCAAAAATGATGATGAGGGCGAGAATTATGATTGTAAGAAAAATATGGGAAGACGGAACTGGCAATATTTGCTTCAACAAACAGTATTGTGTTTGCTGCGTTTGTGGACGTAGCTCAAGTTGAATCGGTGGAGTATCTAAGCGAACAAAATTTTGTTCAAAGGTATTGATGCGCTTGTAGGAAGGTTTAAGTGATTGAAAAAGCGCCTGACGCAGCTGACAGTTTAAAAATAGTAGCGTTGTATGTGCATAGGCATAATAGGCTTGGAAATATAGGATCTGCTTTAGCTATTAACATGAAAATACTGGCTTTCGACCCCTACAGAGCCGAGAGAAGGCGTTAAGTTAGTTAGGCTTGAAACATTGCTGCAAGAATCAGATTTTGTCTGCGTCACGTGTCCGCTAACTAAGGAAACGAAAGGAATGATCTCTAAAAGGAGCTTAAGCTTATGAAGAAAAAAGCTAAATATAGTGAGGGCAATTACAGACGAGAAAGCTTTTTGAGGGCTTTAACTGATGGGTGAATTGCTGGCGCATATTTGGATGTCTTTGATTATAATCACCGAGTCCAGAAGATCCGCTCTTTAACTAGAAAACTGATATTTTTCCCTGCATGTTGCAGAGGTAACGGAAAATGTTGTGGGAGATCGCAGAAGAAGATAGCGGAAAATATTAAAAGTCCTGTTTGGTGGAAGGCTTGATCTGGACTGTATACTTAATCCTGAATTAGTAGATCCACATTATATCCTCGCACCAGATGTAGCGTTGTGCGAATTTAGAGTTTCGTGGATAACATTTTTATAGACTTTTTTGAGTAATTTGATTACGGCGAGGTCTATGGTTGAGGAATTAGAAGGTATTGGAAAAGATCTTTTAGTCAAGATGTACCGGCTTATGCTGATGTCAAGAATGTTTGATGACAAACTTGTTGAAATGTTTGCAAATAAACAAATTATTGGAATGGCCCCCCACGCTGGGCATGGTCAAGAAGCGATAGGTGTAGGCGCTTGTTTGGCTCTAAGAAAAGACGATTACATAATTCCCTCACATCGTGGTTTTGCTCATATCATCGCTAAAGGTACGTCAATAAAGAAAATATTGGCAGATTATTGTGGCAGAATGACGGGCGGAGATAAGGGCAAAGGACATATAAGTGATCCTGAAGTCAACAATCTAGGCCTCACAGGAGTGATAGGCGCGAGCCTTCCAATAGCCGCGGGAGTAGGTTGGTCGATTAAGATACGAAAAACCGACCAAGTTGTTGTATGTTTTTTTGGAGATGGCGCAGCAAGTCAAGCAGATTTCTATCCAGCACTTAACCTATCAGCGGCATGGAAACTCCCAGTTATATGGGTTTGTGAAAACAATTTCTGGGCACAATTTACATATTTCTACGACGTTATGGGCGTGAAAAACATTGCTGATTTAGCAAAGCCGTTCAATATACCAAACTTAATAATAGATGGAAACAATGTAATCGCAGTTTATAAGGCCGTATCTGAGGCTGTTGAAAAAGCTAGAGCTGGCCATGGACCAACACTGATTGAGTGTCTAACATATAGATGGCGGCCACATTACGAGGGTGGGCCGGATGACTTTAGGCCAAAAGAGGAAATAGAAGAATGGAAAAAGAGATGTCCTATAAAAACATTCGAAAATAAACTGCTTGAAGGGGGAATCTTGACGAATAAGGACATAGACGCAATTCGAAAAAATGTGGAAGAGGAAATATCAGAGGCAGTCAAATTTGCATTAGAAAGCCCATGGCCTGAACCAGATGAGCTCCATACCGATGTTTATGCATAAGAAGGAGGGAATTTAAAGTATGTCTGTGAAAGAGTTAGCAATGAATGAGGCAATTCGTGAAGCTATTCGAGAAGAAATGAGAAGAGATAAAACAATCGTTCTAATTGGTGAAAGTATTAAGAGGGCATCATCCTTTGGTGTTACAACGGGACTTGTAGAGGAATTTGGGCCTGAGAGGGTTTGGGATGCGCCAATAGCTGAAAATACGATTATAGGTTTATCTCTCGGCGCGGCATTGACAGGGTTGAGGCCAATCCCGGAAATAATGCTTGGAGATTTTGTAACCTATGCTATGGACATGATATGCAATCAAGTAGCAAAGTGGCGTTATCTATTCGGAGGAAACTTCAAGGTTCCAATGGTTATTCGAGTTGGAGGGTGCGGAGCAGGTATGAGCCTGGGTGCTCAACACTCACAATGCCTTGAGGCTTGGTTTTTACATGTTCCTGGATTAAAAGTCGTGTTTCCTTCCACGCCTTACGATGCTAAAGGCCTGCTAAAAAGCGCAATAAGGGAGGATAACCCTATCCTTTTTTTCGAGCATAAGGCTTTATATGGCGTAAAGGGACCTGTTCCAACCGGGGACTATACTATTCCATTAGGCTTAGCTGATATAAAAAAGAAAGGTGAAGACGTTACAGTAATTGCGTGGGCCCTTATGTTGCATAAAGTCCTTAGTGCTGCCTCAATGCTCGAAAAGGAAGGGATAAGCGTTGAAGTTGTTGACCTAAGAGCGCTCTACCCACTCGACATAAAAACTATTCTCGAGTCCGTAAGGAAAACAGGAAGATTGGTTATTGTTGAAGAGGCTCCTAAGACTTGTGGAGTGGGCGCTGAAATCTCAGCAACAGTGAACGAGGAGGGATTTGATTACTTGGACGCTCCTATTAAAAGGGTTGCAGCACCCCATACACCTATACCCTTCTCACCTGCATTGGAAAAGCTTTGGGTTCCAGACGTCCCAGATATAATTAAAGCTGTGAAGGAAATAATCGGATAAGCAAAATAGTGTATCTCTAGGCGGTATATGATGGTTACAAGGGTTATAGTTCCTATGCTCGGATGGACAATGAAAGAGGGGTTGATTACAAAGTGGCTCAAGAAAGAGGGAGATTTTGTAAAAAAGGGAGAGCCTCTTTTTGAATTGGAAACGGAGAAAGCAGTAACACAAATTGAAGCTCCAGCCTCTGGAATATTGCGTAAAATCCTTGTACCGGAAGGTTCCTTTGTACCAGTTTCTGAAACTGTCGCTATAATAGCTGAGGCTGGCGAGGTAATACCCGACCTCGAAAAATTGATGGAAAGAGCGAAACAATTTATGAGTGGAGTTAAGAAGCCAGAAAGTGAAATGGCTGAGGAAGTAACTGTTGATATGGTCAAGCAACTTCCAGCAAGAATAAAAATTTCACCTGCAGCTAGGAAATTAGCTAAAGAATATGGAATCGACATAACTAAAGTCGTTGGAACTGGACCTGACGGCAGAATAACAAGGAAGGACGTTTTGATGGCTATTGAAAAGAAGAGGCTTATGCCGAGAATTAAGCAAGTTATACCTATGACCCCCATTAGAAAAACAATAGCTGAACGCCTTGCGTACAGCTATAAGACGGCTGTTCATGCCTCCGTTGGAATGGAAGTGAATGTGTCAGAAATTCTAAAACTTCGTGAAAAACTTGCTCCAGAAATTCAAAAAATAGCAAATGTCCATTTATCGCTATCTGATATTTTTGTTAAAGTTGTCGCAAGAGCCTTAAGAGAATATTTGGTGCTAAACGCAACATTGGAAGATGATAGAATTAAGATATTTGAGGATATCAATATTGGTTTAGCTGTTGCTATTGAAGGTGGCTTAGTTGTCCCTGTGATACGTAATGCTGACAAAAAATCGCTCATAGAGATTGCCATATTGAGAAAAGAATTAACACAAAGAGCAAAAGAAGGCAAACTATCTTTAGACGATATGGCAGGAAGCACTTTTACGATATCAAATATGGGAATGTTCGGTGTAACATCGGGCATGTCAATTATCAATCCGCCAGAAGTGGCAATCTTAAGCATAGGAGCAATTGTTGAAAAACCCGTGGTACATGAGGGAAAAATCGTAGTCAAACCTATGATGGGCATAGGCTTGTCTTTCGATCATAGAGTAATAGACGGAGCAACAGCTGCAATGTTTCTGCAACGCATAAAAAAAGAATTAGAAAACCCATCCATGGAACTTTATTCTTTAACTTAGGACAAAGTAATTATGCGTTCAGCAAGTTAGATTATCTCTATTTAGCTCCTGTAAATTTAAAATCACCGCAAACTTTTCATATCCTTTGTTTTCGTTCCGTTTTACTGCCAAATATAAAAAGAAAATGACATAACAGAAGCTAATCGTTCTTCTGCTTAAATTAAGATCAACATTTGATCTTTGTAGGATTCGTTAATTTATGTTTGAGGCCAGCTTTCTGGCTTATAACCCATCAAAATGGATCGTAAAGAAAAACACTAAATTTTACTTTCGAACAATCTTTCTTACGCTACCATCCTCATTACCTCCGATTATTATGTTCCCTTGCTTGTCGACTGCTAGTCCTATTGTCCCATCATACTTGATTGGATGATGATAATAAGTTGTGTGCAGCACAGGCAGGTTCCTTGCAACAACACTTAACCCTAAATCCTTCACATCTATTTTCACAAGCTCTTTTCTAGCTGCATCCAACACTAGTAAATTGCCATCATAATCCCAAGCCAAATTTTTTGGTTTTCCTACGTAACCCGCAAGAAATACTTCTTTAACTCCACTGGATATATCCACTTTGGATATGCGCCCTGCTAGCGTCTCTGCTACGTAGAGATGATCATTTCTTGCTACAAGAGCCACTGGGCCTGAAAGTTCGCGGGTTACCACTCTAGTTTGGTATGGGCATATTCCGAGGTTAACTTCCGTAATTTGCCCTAAGCTATACTCTATCACATACAGTTTCTTTGTTCTTTCATCAAGTGTCATCCCTGCAGGACTTACGAGCTTTGCAATTGGTGTCCATTCTCCGGTTTCAGGGTTCACCGTGACTACAATATTGTTCATGAAATCGGCTGTTATTAAGTCGTCTCCTAATCCATTGGTCATAGTTATTGGAAGCGGATAACCTGTTCCTATCCATGGATTAGCCTTAGTTTTATGGAGGTTTCCTTTCTCATCTATCATTCTCACCATTACGACATCGCTTATGTATATTCTTTCGCTCTTAACCACAATACTAGTAGGCACGTTTATTCCTGTTGGAAAAATCATATTATTCTCGCCACTTTTGTCCAGTTTAACCTCCCATATGGTGCTGTCATGGTAACTGCTAACAAATAGTCTACCATCCGGTGAAAAGGCTAGGTTGTCCACTCCAGGGACTAAAACAGTTATCGTTTCCATGTGTTGACCGTCTGGGCTTATCTTTAAAACTCTGCCCGTAGCCTGTTCTATCGTGTAGATGTACCCGTCAGGACCTATTTTTAAGGCTACGGGTGTGGTTAGTCCCTCACGAATTAGGGAAATCTCTCCTGAATCAGGGTCTACTTTAACTATTTTGCCAGTACCCATGTCTGGAATTATGAGTTTTCCATTCTTGATGTCGAAAGCTTCTGGTATTGACAAGGTATCCGTTATAAGTCTTGGTTCTTTAACCCCTTCTGGATCTAGTTCTAGCACACGGTTACCCCAAAAACATTCACTAACAAATAATCGGCCTCTTTTCTTATCATAGCATATGCCGTCAGGCCCGTTTAGGTTACGCGCAATAACTTTCTTCATTCCTTTAGGGTTTATCTTATAAACTTCGCCTGAAATGTGACCAACAGCATAGAAATTGCCTTCACCGTCAACGGTTACGTCATCTGGGTAAAATATTCCGTGATATGGGCTTACAAACGTTGCTATACTTATCTTCTTTGAATGTAGCTCAACCTTTGAAATTGTATTAAGTGAACCTTGGCACACGTATAAAGCACAGTCCAATCCAAAGATGATGCCGTTGCACCCCCTTAAAGGGCTGGGTTTAACCAGCGTCGCAGTTTCAGACTTATAGGCAGCATCTTCCACTATTATTTTGCTCGCAGATTCGGTTTTGGATAACTTTTTCGGCATTTTTATTCACTTTGCTGTACTAACATCTCATTTATCACTCAAAGTTTCTCACGTTCTGTTATTTAATGTTTATTTAGGTTGAGTCCGAATCCTTGTTTCGCTGGTGCATGCTATCCAACTTCCATTTAAGTGACATTGTAATTTCACCAACGAGGGCGTGAACGAGAGGGGTCTATAAGCTCAGGATTAAGCAAGTTTTCCAGTTTAGGTAGTCCGCCCAACAAAACGCTTCTAATATCGTTTGCTATAATTTCCTGAGACCTTCTACATCCTTCCTCTGTAAGACCTGCAACGTGTGGGGAGAACACGCAGTTATCTAAATTGAAAAGAGGGTTATCTGGGGCTGGTGGCTCTGGGTCAAAAACGTCTAAGCCAGCTCCAGCGATCCACCCTTCTTTTAAGGCTTTTAACAACGCTTTCTCATTAACTATCGGTCCTCTTGAAACATTGATCAAATACGCATTTTTTTTCATGATCTTAAACTCCTTTTCACCTATCAACCCCTTTGTTTCATCTGTAAGTGGACAAGTTACGCAAATGAAATCGGATTGTTTTAGCAATGTTTCGAGAGAGACTAGCCTTACATTTTGCCTATTTTTAGTATAAGGGTCAAAGGCCAGCAAGTTGACATTGAAACTTTTGAGCATTTGTGCTAGTGTAGAACCTATGTTTCCAAAGCCTATAATCCCTATTGTTTTCCCAGTAATTTCATGGGTTCGGCAGTATAATTCTTCTGCACCAGAACTCCAACGACCTTTTCTAACCTCCCTATCCGCCACAACTAACTTCTTTACCAAGGCTAGCATCATGGCAATACAGTGCTCAGCCACCGAAATATGTTGGGCAGCAGGGCTTCTAGTTACAAATATACCTTTTTTAGTCGCCGCATCAATCCAGTCCATTTCACTGGCATCTGGTAGGCCATGCCCATGAAGGGCTACGATCCTTAATTTCTCCGCAGCTTCTATCACTCTTTTAGTTATCTTGTACCTTCCTACAATTGCGTCTGCACTTCTGACAATGCTGATGAGCTCCTCTTCGTCAGCTATATAAGGGGTCACATTAACCTTTGCAATGTCTCCTAGCATGTTGGGAATGAACTGCGAGAATTCTTTTTGAACCAACACGTAAAACAAAACTATACCCCTCATAAACTACCTTTTACGTACTTTATATAAGCCTTTTTACTTCTTGTTTTTTGGCTCACCTACCGAACATTCCAAAGCTACTCGACTAATTCTATGACGTATTCCCTTATTAGTCAAGTCTAAAAGCCTCCGTAGCCTTTCGCTTGCAACAGAAATGATATATTAAATTTTCTCATGTATTTCCTAAACTTCCCAATCTTAACCAGAACGTATTTTAACTATCTTAAGAGCTAAACCAAGAGACGGTTCACTAAATAACAATGACTTTGAGCCCATCATTAAACCACGTGCTATGACCAACATTTGGCGCCCCCCAAGAAGACCTTCCTTTTCTTCAAATCTCTGAACAATGTAATTGCTTCTTTAAACGTTCACCCTTTTCGACTAACATCTGAAGCATAAGCTACGCGTGATGTAATTGGCCTTAATGTAGCTGGAAGGAGCGCCTGTTTCGTGCTAAATCCTAGGTAGCTAATATACGAGCGGATCAAGATTGTTTGATAGGAACGGAATTAAAATAAATTAAAGTCTATCAGCTGTTCGGTCAAAATAAATTAGGTGATAAATTTTTTATTATTTATCGTTTACTCCTCTCGCTTGCCACCTCACAAGCCATGAACCACACAAACCAGAAAACCCGATTTGGCTGTTCCAAAACGAAAACCCCTTAAAAAGCCCCTTCCCCAACATTAATGGACAAATACCGAGAACCAAAAAAGGCGAAAGGAGTAAAACGATAAAAAAATAAAAAACTAAAAATTATAATATGGAAGGAAGCTTCAAGGGTTGGAATTTAGTTGATAGAGATAAGATTTCATGGAAGGGGTGGGCAGGGAATTGTGACCGCGGCAACCATTTTAGCAGAAGCTATTTTCTTAGAGGGTCGATGGACTCAGATGATTCCACACTTTGGTGACGAGAGGAGGGGGGCGCCGGTTTGTTGTTTTGTTAGAGTCGATGACAAACCGATCCGTTTAGCGTCGGAGTTTATGAGGCCTGACTGCATAATCGTCGCAGATCCTATGTTGCCAAAAGTAGTTGATGTTGAAGCGGGATTAAAGGATGGTGGAGTTGCTTTGTTTAATGATGAAAGACCTCCAGAGGCTATAAAGACAAATGTAAAGCTCTCAAAGATTGCATCTGTGGATGCGACAAGTGTGGCAGTAGAGACATTTGGGCAAACAGCCATTACCATAACCGGTACCGTCATGCTGGGAGCTTTCAGCGCCACTACTAGTTGGGTGAAACTAGATTCGTTATTAGCTTCCATAAGGGAGAGATTTTCCGGGGAAGTATGTCAGAAGAACGTTGCAGCCGCAAAATTGGGATATGAACGGACTAGGGTAAAAAATATTGTGAGGCGCATATCATGAGACGCAAAGAGAAGGTATTAGTAAGAGGCTACAAGGAGCTACCTATTGGAGCTGGAGGCGCTTGGTTTAGCTACGCGTTTGGAGGAGGGGGTGGCACCGTAGTATCAACGTGGTCTTGGAGGTCTTTTAGACCGGTCATTGACAAGGGGAAATGCACCGAATGTGGATTGTGTGAACTCTTCTGTCCGGATCATGCCATTGTTAGAACTAAAGAAGGCTATGTGGTCGATTACGAATATTGTAAGGGCTGTGGAATTTGCGCTCATGAATGCAGATTTAAAGCCATAGAGATGGTTAAAGAAACCTTATTGGATGGAATTTGATGTCTGCTAGGAAACTCCTAAGCGGGAATGAGGCCGTGGCATACGGGGTAAAGCTTTCAAGGGTTGAGGTTATAGCTGTTTATCCAATTTCGCCGCAAACTGAAATTGCCAACAATCTTGCGAGAATGATTTCTGAAGGTGAGCTGAATGCGAAGTATGTCACCCCGGAGGGTGAACACTCTGTAATGCAGATATGTGCGGGTGCATCTGCAGGCGGTGCTAGAACTTTTACAGCTTCTAGCTCACAGGGCATGGCCTATATGACGGAAGTTCTGTGGATGGTATCAGGTCTCAGATTGCCAGTTGTCATGTGCGTCTGTAATAGATCCCTGTCTTTTCCGGGAAAAATCAAGGCCACCCATAGTGATTCACTCATGCATAGGGACAGTGGTTGGATTCAGCTCTACTGCGAGAACAGCCAAGAAGTTCTGGACACATGCATACAAGCTTATAAGATTGCCGAAAATAAAGATGTTTACTTGCCAGTCATGTTCTGTCAAGATGCCTATACCGTAACTCACACGGCGATACCTGTTGAGATTCCTAATCAGAAAGTTGTGGATGAGTTTCTGCCACCCTACAAACATGAATATGTATCCCTAGATCCTGACAAGCTTCAGGAGATAATCTTTGGCATAGAGGAAGAAGCTGAAACGGAGTTTAGATATCAGATGGAAGAGGCAATGGAGAATGCGAAAAGAGTGATACGTGAAGTTGATTCCGAATATGGAGAAAGATTTGGCAGGAGATATGGTGGCCTGATTGAGGTATATAAATGCGACAACGCGGAGGCTGTGCTTATAACTATGGGCTCCATTACTGGTACGGCTAGGGAAGTAATAGACGAAATGATAGACAATGGGAAAAAAATAGGCTTAGTTAAGCTCAGAGCATTTAGACCCTTCCCAACCGAGGAATTACGGATGATCGCTAAAAATGTGAAAGCTATTGGCTTCGTTGACAGAAACTTCTCGCATGGTTCTGCAGTAGGCGGAATTGGCGGCATCGAGACGGCGAGAGCTTTATATAATATCAAGAATAAACCCGTCCTACTAAACTTCATAATAGGTATAGGTGGAAGGGACGTAACGCCATTACATATTAAATATATGGCTGAGAAAGTGCTTCAAGCCGCCCGAACCGGGGAGGTCGAGAAAGAAGTTGAGTGGGTGCAGCTGAGAGTTTAAATGAGGTGAATGAAGCTGTTCGAAAGTTTAGAGGATAGAAGAGGTCAACTCTTAAAACCGGGGCAACAGCTACCTGGCCATAGGTGCTGTCCAGGATGCGCCGGACCCATCGCTACCAAATTCATATTAGATGTGCTAGGTAAAAATGTAATATTCTTTGGACCTGGAGGATGTGGACATGGCCTAACTGTAAAGACTGTTCCATGCTTTACCCTCCACTTTGATGGAGTAGGAAGCGGCGCCGCAGGCATAGCATATGCTCTTGAAGTTAAGGGAAGAAGTGATATCCAAGTAGTTTCCTTTGCGGGCGATGGAGGAACAGCCGATATTGGATTCGGAAAACTGTCAGCTTGTGCTGAGCGGGGAGACAACATCATCCACTTTTGCTATGATAATGAAGCCTACATGAATACAGGCATACAGAAAAGCCATCTGACCCCCTTTGGTGCGTGGACCACGACTACACCAGCTGGGAAGATCACACATAAGAAGGATATGCCAATGCTGATCGCTCATCACCGTGTACCATATGTAGCCACGGTAACAGTAGCTTATCCAGCAGACTTTAAAAGAAAGGTTAAGAGAGCCGCAGAAATAAGGGGTTTCAAGTATATCCACTCTTTGAACCCTTGTCCCACGGGATGGAGATACAATCCTGAGATGACTGTGGAACTGTCAAGATTAGCCGTCGAAACGAACATATGGCCCTTATATGAAATAGATAATGGTGTGCTTAAGATTAATCTTAAACCTAAGACTAAGCCAGTTGAGGAATACTTGAAACATCAAGGAAGATTCAGACACCTAACCAAAGAAGTCATTCAGGAAATACAAAACTATGTAGACAGAAACTGGGAAAGACTGAATGCATTAGAGAGAAAAAGTCTCTGGTGAAACCATAGCTAAAAATAAAAGCGAACAATAACTCTTTCAACATTGATTTGTAACGTTATATTTGCCTATCATCTCACTTATACGGCACATATCTGCGAGCACGTTTACAGCGTCTCTTAAATTGTATGCCGGGAATCCCATTATATCAAGATCTGTTACCATTTGATCAATAATACTTTTGTTTCCGTAGATGTTAAACAACATGGGTTTGACGCCTCGGTGTATGTTAAGTTTTTTCAAATCAGGATAGTTTCCTTCCGTGGCCCCTATACCAACTATTACACCATCCACATCATCATCTTCAACAACGGCATCTATCGCCGCTTGATAAGCTTTTTGAGCACCTGATCTCTGAATAGCCGGTATCAGATCAATAGGATTAGTAACGCGATGCCAGTCAGGCGTAACCTCGCGAATCTTCTTCAAGCTTTTTTCAGACAAATTCGCAACGCTTAAACCCCTTTCTACTATGGCATCTGTAGCTAAAACTAAACATGCCCCGGAAAAATGCATTATAGCAATTCTATTACCTTTAGGCAGGGGTTGACATGAAAGAGCCTTTAAAAGGTTTAAAAGATGGTCGAAGTCTGAGATCCGTAATACACCAGCTTGTTTGCAAGCTGCATTAAATATTTGATCTTCCCCGCTTAAGGAGGCTGTATGTGAGGCTACTACTTTTGCTCCGACTTCAGTTTTCCCACCTTTAACAATCAGTATCGGTTTTTTCTTAGCGGTTCTCTTACAAATCTCTAAGAAGCGCCTACCATCCTTTACTCCCTCAAGATACATAGCAATTATGCGAGTTTGAGGATCTTGGGAAAGATATTCTAAGATGTCTGACTCATCAACATCACACTTATTTCCTAATCCAACGACTTTGCTTATACCAAAAAGCTGCGACGAAAAGATGTGTTCGCACACTATTCCTCCGAAATTTCCAGTTTGAGCGATGAAAGCAATATCACCTTTTATCATCCTTGAAAAAGGATTAAAAGATGATGTAAAACTAGATTCAGTATCTAACACTCCAGTGGTGTTAGGACCAATAATTCGAATTCCCGCCCTTTTACCTATTCTAACTATTTCTTCCTGGAGCTTTTTGCCTTCTTCGCCTTCTTCTGAAAAACCGCCGGACACTATTATAACGCCCTTTACACCTTTTTTCTCACAGTCTCTCATAATATCGGGCACAGATGGGGCGGGGGTCACTATTATAGCCGTATCCACAGCTCCAGGTACCAGGTCAACCCTCGGGTAGGCCTTTAGCCCCAGAATCTCATCCGCATTAGGATTTACTGGTATTATTCTGCCTCTAAAACCAAGATTTAGCAGGTTCTTTAATATAACAGAACCAGGTTTAGAAGGATCTCTAGACGCACCTACCACCGCTACGCTCTCAGGATTGAAGAAACACCTTAGTTCGGATACTATCTTTGAGATTTCAGTCATGGACCATCATTTAATGTAAAAATCTCGTATATGAAAGACTTTCGCTCTCACCGTATTACTATTTTAAGTCTGATCTTTCTTTTATTTCAATACTATACAACAATTTCTTAGTATTGCCCCAGCCAGACCTAACAATAGTTTTTTGTAGTTCTATTAACATCAAACTTTGAGAATGCTCTTGACGTAAAACATCATCTTGCATTTTTATTCGCACTCAAACAACATAGGCTTTAAATACACACAGAGCGCTCAGCCCAGCGTGAGTCTTATAGCAAAGCGTAAGTGTAGGTGAGCCGTGTGTGCATAAGCTTTAAATATACATCTGCATCAAATCGTTAAATTGATCATAATAACTTTCTGAAGGACGTGATGTTGTGAAAAAAGCTGTATTAGAAGATGCTTATAAGTTTATTATAACGGACGCGCCAATACCCGAGCCGGACCATATATTTCCGTATGTAATAAAAGTTCGGTGTTGCTCTATCTGCGGTTCCGATGTACATAGATATAAGTTTCCTCCAGATGCTACTAGTTTCCCGAACGTGACTTTTATTGATGAAGTGCTAGGATATCCATCCTTTATGGTGCTAGGGCATCAATTCAGCGGAGATATCGCTAGAATCGCGCCCCACGTAAAAAGATGGAAGATAGGTGATCGGGTTGTGGGCATTGGTATGCAAGCATACGCCGAATACGCCATCGCCAAAAAAGTAGTCCGTCTTCCGGATGACATGTCCTACGAACAGGGAGCCTTCGTTGAGCCGGTTGCAGTGGCATTAAGTACTGTTGTAAGGTCAGGACTTAAGCCAGGGGATACAGTTGTTGTCTTGGGTGCGGGGCCAATAGGTCTATTTGTCATGCAATGTGCGAAAGCCATCGGAGCTGGCAAAGTTTATGTTACAGATATATTGGACACACGGCTAAAAAAAGCAGTAGAGTTAGGCGCAGACAACGTTGTTAACGCGAGAAAAGAAGATACGGTAAAGAGGGTTCATGAACTAACTAATAATGCCGGTCCAGACGTTGTCTTTGAATGTGCTGGAAGAGCTGAAACTTTGAATCAAATGCTTGAAATACTTCCTAAACGAGGTAAGGGAGTAATTGTTGCAATTTATGATGAGCCTTTAAAAGAAATAAATATCAACCGACTTGTGATGAAAAACTTGGACATTTCTGGTATTTTTGTGTCATATGATGAACCGATATTTGCGCCTGAGCAGTGGCTATCACGCCACGATGTATTTGAGCTTGCAACAGAAATGATCAGGTCTGGCAAGGTCAAAGTTGATCCAATCATCACTTCAATTTTGCCTTTAGAAAATATCAACACGGCTTTCATGAGGTTAATGAGAGGCGAAGAATTAGGGGTTATAATAAAACCCTAGGCCTCTTAGCCTCATTTTATCCTATTAAATCTTAAGAACTATTAGGCAAAAGAGAGAGAAACTATAATCGTTATTGCTTACACTTAATAAGTGGTAAGTTAATGCGCTATTTCCTCAAGTTCCTTCCCAGCAGTTTCAGGAATTAATGAATAGACCATAGGCACTGGAATTATAGAAAATATTACAAGAAACGCAAAAAATCCGGGCAAGCTAATTACAGAAGCGATTGGTCCAGAAAAAAGCCACATTACGGATGCACCTGCACACATTATACTAAACGCTATCCCTGAGGCGGTTCCGCGAATTTCAGTTGGAAAAAGCTCAGCTGTCAGCGTGTAACTCAGTATTTCCCAGGCATATCCTACCAATGCTGTAAATGGAAATCCGAAAAATACTAAAAGATCCGCCTTAAGGTACCCTCCGAAAGCTATTGCTAATAATCCTAAAAGAACAAGCACAGCAAAAAGGTAGACGCTTCGCTTACGTCCCACCAAATCACTAATGAAACCGCTCGCGATGAAGCCAAATATCGCCATTAACGATGTCACCAAACTTATTGTGGCAACCTTATCTGAAGACCAAAGCATCACATTTGTTACAAATTCTGTAATAAACCCGAGTAAAGCGGCCATTATAAACCCTGAAACGCACACATTTAAAATAGTAACAGTGAGCAATCTTTTCCCATACTTTCTGAAGGGCACAGCAAGATTGGAAAACATTTCAGACAATTTCAAACTCTTCTTCCCCTTACGCCTTTCTTCTTTTATTTTTTCAAATCGCCAAGTTTCCTTTACGCCTGGAATCATAATGACGCAGAGAACGGCACCGATAAAAGTTATCCTTGCTATAGTTCTCCAGCCTATGGAATTAATAAATCCTAGCATTAGAGAAAATATTATGCCTCCTATGACGCCTAGCCCTTGCACAGCAGATATAAATCTTCCTCTGCTTCTGGCAGGGGCTTCCTCACTCAGCAAAATTGCCCAAGCATCCGAAGTCCAAAAGATTTTCGAAATGAATACACATATCACAAAAATGAAAACTGTTTCGGCGGTTGCAAAGCTCATAAGACCTGTAAACAAACAATATCCCATCACTGATAATAAAACTGTTAATCGTCGTCCTATAAAATCAGCAAGTGATTTAGGGACAAACGCCAAGAGCCCACCTAAACCTGCAATTGCCATGTACGTAGTCATCTGCGTAAGATCTAACCCTAAATCAGCGCGTATATAGGGAAATAGTCCTCCAGATTGAGCAATCGTGGCATAAATATCAAAGATGTTAGCAATAACCAAAAACGTAAATAAGTATGCCAAATATTTCCTAGAACGAACAACACCGGATTCATCTAAGTTAGACATAAGTAAGTCCTTATCTAGTTTTCAATGTTGTTGTATTTAAAATTTGCGTAGCTGTAGCTATAAAAGATGTGCGTTAAGATGGGGAGTTACCGCTCTTAGACTGTAACTTACTACGCGCTAGGGTGTTGCTAAATTGATGTTGTCCAGTTTATTTTATGTGAGGTTCGTTATTGCTCTTATTTTGTCTGGTTTTATGACTGTTAATGCCGTGAGCAGCATGGTTATTATGCATAGTAAAGCGTGGGTTAGGATGTTTCTTAAGCCTCTAACCTTGTGGTTTTCTAATCTTTGGTGCTGTTTCAGCATCGAAATGGCTCTCTAGGCTGAGGCTTTATGCCTTTACAGCCTTTTCAGCTTCTCAGGCCCATGGGCTTTGAAGCGTTTGCCAACGCGCCTATGCTTTTACCTTTGACGACCTTTGCATCCTCTATTTTATTAAGAATAGGTTTTTCATGGCTTCGATTTAGACTGTTTATCTTTTTCTCTAATTGATCATTAACAAGTTTTTTCGATTCAGAAACCGTTATTTTAGCCTCGTTTTTCCATTAGTCGCTGTTAAAAGAACATAGCTAATCGCAAATGGTTTCATTGCATTGTAATTATTTTGTCTACGTTTAGGTTTAGAACGATTTCTGCAATATCGCTTGCGTACTCTGCTGTTCTTCGTATGCTTTCCATGATCATTCTTATGTTGGAGATATCAGCTTGTTTTATTTCGGATTGAATTTCTCTTATGGCTTCTGCTTCCAGAGTTGTTATTGTTTTTGCTTTTGAAACTACATTGTCTGCTAAAGCGTAGTCTTTTTTAAACAATGATTTTATGGAGTCATCAAATACGTTTTTGGCGAAGGTGCTCATTTCTGAGATTATTTGGAGAACTGTTTCACTTGGTTTCTCCTTCAAATGCCTAACGTTTTCGGCGATTTTTGTAGCGTGATCCGCTATTCTTTCCACGAATTTTACAATTACTC
>JAWCEH010000023.1:0-27046 GCA_038859955.1 Bathyarchaeia archaeon
GGCACTGGCTGGTGCGAAAATGGCTTTAATCTCAGCTAAAGAAAGGGAAACAGCAGAAAAACTGTCAAAAAGTATCCGTTACCTTGAGCTTGCAAGCGATCCAGATTTTCAATTAGAGTTTGCGGAAGCCGCGTTTCTACCACACAAAAATTTGGACAGATTCCCATCGCTAAAAGAATTCTTCAAAAAGCGTAAACAATAAAGGAATATGCAAACTCCATTAAAACCGAAACCGTTTAGTTCCCCCATTGCGAAAATTTTTTATATGATATTTTTTTTTATATGATATTTCTAAATAAAAAAATGAGGGTAATAGTGTGGATGTTCAAAAAGCTCTTGGTAATTTGAAGGAAATAAGGAATCGTTTAGCGCCGTTTAGATCTTATGTCCCGGAAGCTGCCCAGTTGGATGAAATAATAAGTGCTCTGGAGGCGGGAAATGTGCAGGAAGGAAGAGAAAGGCTTACTCAATTTAGAAAGGCTATGGAACGTTATATGTCGATGGCACCGGAAAGAGTAAAACCTTTGTTAGATGCAGTTGATAGCACGTTGAAAGAGCTTGAATAGCAAAATTGGAACATGTTTGCGTCAAAATGATTGAAAAAATTTTTACCCTTTTTTTGTGGTCTTTCTTGACGGGATCATTCTACTTATTAGTGTCGATTGGTTTCCAAATAATTTGTGGAGTGATGAGAATTTGGCACATAGGATACAGCTACATGTTCATTCTTACAGCATATTTAACGTGGTTCTTTATGAGGGATCTAGGATTGGGATTAATTCCATCAATAGCTGCGACGGTTACAGTTCAGATCGCATTTGCAATCTTAATATATAAAGTTATAATGTTCAAATACATTGTTGAGGAAGAGGAATCTCTCTTGCTAGCTTCACTTTTACTTATATCATTAATTATTCGTGAGGCTGTAAACTTCTTTTACCCCCCATATGTGGGTGTTAATTTACCAGAAATTTCTAAAGAGGTCATTTATGTTATTGGAAGCGCTTTTTCAGTCCAAATGCTTATAGTGGCGCTTACTTCGCTTGCTTTACTTGGCTTGTTTTTACTCTTTTTCTTGAAGACTCGAATTGGTTTACAGATCAGGGCCACAACTATGGATTTGCATACCGCCGAATTGCTGGGGATAAATAGGGAGAAGGTTTATCTACTTGTCTCCATCCTCTCACTTATACCACCTATGGTTGCCATGTATCTTACAGCTCCTATATGGGGCGTCCATCCCGATATCGGATCCGAATATTTCCACAATGCTTTGCTAGTCAGTGTATTGGGCGGTATGGGTAACTTAATGGGCTCGTTGGTAGCAGCTTACGTCCTCGGCCTTATCAATTCCTTCGTTCACATATTTCTTGGAGAACCAAGGTTAGGCCTCTTAATCTCATTTATATTTATCTTAATTGTGCTTATTATAAAGAAGGAAGGATTAACGAAGGGCGAAAGGCTCTGGTGAGGTGGATGGTGAAAATTAGGAACTTTATAGTGGAACTCAAAAGGGATCGCGTTGAAATTCGCATTGGAGAACGTAAGTTTCAGTGGACTATAGAGCCAAGGTTCTGGAGAAATCCAATATTGGGTGGGTTGTTTCTATCATTGCTACCAATTATATGCCATTTATTTTCTCCAGCCTTTCTTCCAGTAATTACTAACGCCAATATTTATTCAAGTATAGGTATAAGCATGATACTTATCACTTTGGGGGCAGGAAGATTAAACTTCGGACCACAACTCTTCATAGGACTTGGGGGATACATTACAGCTCTGCTAACTAGCCGCTACAGCGTTATTTATGCTGGTTTATCTCCTTTACAAACACTTCCTATAATAATAATTATTTGCGGCTTGGTAGGCATAGCTGAGGGTGTTATTGCTCTTTTTAGGAGGGGAATTTACTATGCGTTATTAACCCTTTTGCCGCCCCTAATATTTCTTGAAGTAACATACATTTGGGCAGACATATTTAAGGGCGAAGTAGGTCTAGCCGCCATCCCACCTATTATAGACACAGGTTCTTCTCGCATAAATATGTTAGCTTACAGTTATTTATCTTTAGCTATGGTACTCATATTTCTGTTTATAGGTCATAGAATTATGGATTCGCGGCTTGGTATTCAAATGGCCGCCATTACGGATGACGATGAAGCCGCTCAAATATTTGGTGTGAATCTTAAGTTTGCTAAGCTTTTAATTTCTGCTATAGGGGGTGCTTTGATGGGGGTTTGCGGATGGTTTAACGCGCACTATTTTGGAACATTCGCTGGTATAACATATCTTACTTTCTTTTATATGATGAAGGTGTGGCTGATATTCTTTGTGGGTGGTCGTGCAATTTTCGCTGGCATAATAGGAGGATATTTTGTTGGCTTTCTCGATTCGGTGCTGATGCGCTTAACTGCTGCCTATCGCATGGAACTGCTTCAGCCAGCGCTGTATCTTTGCATACTACTTGTAATTATGAACGTCTTGGGATATGATGGTTTGTGGGGGATGTACCGCAAACGCCGATATAGAGAATACCGCGCCAGATTAAAATTGAGGTGATAATGTTGGCAATTCTTGAAATTGCAAACTTAACAAAAACTTTTGGTGCCCTTAGAGCCGTTGATAATGTATCATTCGATGTAAAAGAAGGGGAGATTGTTGGTTTAATAGGACCCAATGGAGCTGGCAAAACTACCCTTATAAACGTAGTTACTGGTCTGCTCAAAGCCGACTCAGGGTCGATAAAATATAAGGATATAAATATTACGAACTTACCCCCACACAAAATATGTCATCTTGGCATTAGTAGAACGTTTCAGAATCCAAGACCCTTTCCTAATATGACAGCTATAAACAATGTCTTAGTTGCTGTATTAGGTGGTGGGAAAAGACGGAGAATGAGTTTAGCTGATGCTGCAGCATTAGCTGTCGAGTATTTGGAGTTTGTGGGGCTTTTTGGCAAAAGAAATATACTAGCACGTGACCTATCATTTTACGAATTAAGAATGCTCGAGCTGGCTAGAGCGCTTGCAACGGAGCCGAGGCTTGTTTTTATTGATGAAGTTATGGCCGGACTAAATCCAGCAGAAGCATCGAAGGCCGTTGAATTAATAATGAAAGCCAGAGACGACTATGGTTTAACAATAATTTGGGTTGAGCACGTTATGAGAGTAATCATGGAGGCTGCTGAGAGAGTTATAGTTCTTCATTATGGGAAAAAAATTGCTGAAGGCACGCCTAAAGAAATTTCAAGGGATAAAAAGGTTATTGAAGCTTATCTTGGTGAGGAGCATGCTTGAAGTGAAGGGTTTAACTGTCCGTTACGGTCGCATAGTGGCTGTCGAAAATATAAACTTTGAGGTGAGAAGAAATGAAATAGTTGCACTGTTAGGTTCAAATGGTGCAGGAAAATCATCGACTCTAAAGGCTATATCGGGTGTGATCCCAATCGAAAGGGGAAGTATAACATTTAATGGAGAGGATCTTAAAGGAAAATCTCCGCACGAAATAATTGAAGCTGGAATTGCTCAAGTCCCCGAAGGAAGAAAAATATTCCCATATTTAACTGTTGAAGAAAATTTATTGGTAGGCGCGGTTACCGCCAAAGCTTGGCACCGCAGAAAAGAAAATTTAGAAAAAGTTTACAATATTTTTCCTGTACTGAAAGAGAGGAGAACGCTAATGGCCTCTCAACTCAGCGGTGGAGAACAGCAAATGCTCGTCATTGGTAGAGGTTTAATGGCCTGTCCTAAACTCCTTATGCTAGATGAACCCTCACTGGGTCTAGGTCCCCGAATCGTATCCGAAGTATACAGAGTGCTAGAGAAGCTGAGACGAGAAGAAAATGTTACAATTTTTCTATCCGAGCAGAATGCAAGAATGGCATTGAAATTATCCGACAGGGCCTATATTATGGAAAATGGCAGAATTGTTATAGCTGGGGAAAGTACAAATCTTATAAACAACGATCAAGTTAAAAAAGCCTATTTGGGGATATAAATGAAAAAAGGAAGGAATTTCAGTCCTGAAAAAATCGGTGAGAAACATGAAGCCTTGGAAGGAATAAGGGTAATTGACATGACACATGTAATATACGGTCCCGCTACAGCGATGCTGTTGGCACAGTTTGGTGCCGAAGTTATAAAGGTTGAGCAGCTTCATATTGGAGATGAATTTAGAGGGGCAACGTTTTGGGGAAAATATATTCGACATGCTAGTCCATTCTATCTTTACCTAAATCAAAATAAATATTTTATTTCAATTGATGTAAAAACTCCTGAAGGAAAAGAAATAATATATAAGCTTGCGAAAATTTCAGACGTGTTTATTGAGAACTTTGCTCCAGGAACTACCCACGCATGGGGGATTGGATATACACAATTAAGCAAAATAAACCCGAGAATAATCTACCTAAGCGAATCTACTTATGGTCAATATGGTCCTTTAAGGTTTTATCCAGGCTTTGATCTACTAGCCCAGGCGGCATCAGGGGTAGCGGCTATTACTGGCATACCTGGCACAGACAAATACTTTAAACTACCAGATTACCTCGGAGATTTTCTGCCAGCTTGGACTGGTTTTATATCGATATTAGCTGCTATTTATTATCGAGAAAAGACAGGAAGAGGGCAATACATTGATTTATCTCAGTGTGATGTTTTAATGCGAGCCATCCCGCATTACACATATTTCAGCATAACCGGAAATGAACTGGAGCGCAGTCGACATGACCCATGTATGGTGCCAAGTGGAATATTCAAGACACGCGATGAGAAATTTGTTGCAATATGTGCACCAACTAATAAAGAGTTTAAAGCGATTTGCAGAGCAATTGGTAGAGAAGATTTGCTAAAGAACGAGCGATTTAATAACGTGTTCGAGAGATTAAAACCGGAAAATGCTCAGGTTATTAATGAGATTGTAGAAAAGTGGGTTAGTTCTCTTACCTTAGATGAAGTAATTGAGTTGGCTGAGAAATATTGTTTTTCCGCTGCTCAAGTTATGGACGAAGTTCAAATTGCAAATGATCCATGGCGTTGGAAGCGCGGTAGCATTAATGCTATTGATGATGCTATGTATGGAAAACTTATCATGCCTGGACCAGCCTTTCAGATGAGCGAGACGCCTGGCCGTACAAAATGGGCTGCAAGACCTGTGGGCTACCACAATAAATACGTACTCATGGAACTCCTCGGGTTATCCGAAGAGGAGGTAAAAGAACTTGAAAGCAAAGGAGTTATAGGATACTGGGATGAAAGACCCGGTTTAGTGCCTCCAAGCTATTACGATATAGCTAATGATCCTATCTTCAATTATAGAAAGAGAAGAGAGTGATACAATATGAGCAAGGAACGAGTGTTAACGAAGTATGCCAAAAAAGCGAGAGGTCTTGTCTCCTCCGAGGAAATTGCAAAATTTTTTGAGGTGGATGATAAGCCCGAAATATTCAACGACATTGTTGTCATAGATGTTAGTTATGCAAACTTTGCCGGGATCTATGCCTCATCAATTCTAGCTGAATTTGGAGCAGAAGTGATTAAAGTTGAGCCACCAGAAGGTGATCCAGCAAGATTTATGACGCCGAATGGAGTTAATCTTAAAGGAGTAGGCATACCATTTCTGATCGAGGCGCGGAACAAACGTTTCATAACATTGGATTTGGAAAATAACGAAAAAGATCGGGAAAAATTTAAGAAGTTAGCAGCAAAGGCGGATGTTATAATTGAGACTTACGAGCCTGGTAAAATGGATTCTATTGGTATTGGTTATAAACAATTGAGCCAAATAAATTCGAAGTTAATTTACGTGGCCATTAGCACATGGGGTCAACTTCTTCCATATGAGGGAGCTGCAAGGATTCCGGATTCCGATATAACAGCCCAAGCTCTTTCCGGAATTGCCTCTCTGATAGGCGATATAAAAACTGAACCCGAACCATTCAATTGGCCAACAAGGGCTGGATCATGGATTTCGTGGTATATAGCTGGTGTTCATGCAGCAGCTGGAATAATGCTCGCATTATTGTATAGGCGTAAAAGCGGTAAAGGTCAAATGATAGATGTTTCAACAGCTGATTCTTATGCAAACCACGTAGGCTATCCAATAATTGTTGGGGCTTTGTGGAAAAAGCCTAGGCCGAGGACCGGTGTATTAGACGTGGCTGCTTTTCCATACTCTATATGGAAGTGTAAGGATGGTTTTGTGGCTATTACATCTGCAAGAGACAATGCTTTTAGAGCTCTTCTAAAGATTTTAGGGTTATGGAGGATTGAACCGGACTGGCGTTTCCCATATGATCGGGTGCCCGATATTATAGAGAACGCTTTGGAATTATACAATGAAATAGCTAAAGCGTTATCGAAATGGAATGTCGATGACTTTGTTGAAAAATGTATGGTTTACTCATCAAAAGCTGTGACTTCTCGGTGGAGGGGAGGGGGAACCCCCATGGCGGTGAAAATGGAGACTCCTGGAACAGCTATGAAGCACCCTCATTGGCATATACGTAGAACATTTATGGAGATTAATGACCCGAATATTGGCAGATTTATCGTTGTAGCACCTCCAGCAAGAATGACAGAAAGCCCGCCGAGGATAAAATGGATTTCATATGATATAGGAAAAGATCAAAAGTATGTGGAGCAGAAATTTTTAAGTTAACAATTTTGACACTTTAGTTTCGGCGGTTAAGCATTTCCTCTTCAACAGATATTGTAAGATAGCTTTACGAGCGCTGGAAGGAGTATTATTGCAATGTTCGTTATCCTCTAATTCTTCTAAGCTCTATTCTTACAGCATTTATACGGTCCATGCATTCAAGTTCGATGGCGTCTTTTTCGCCCCAGGGAATCTCTCCGCCAAGTTGTAATGTTAATATCCATGGGAAGATATCATGGTAAAAGAGACCGCATAAATTGCTTGTTTCATGCATACTCAATTCAAATTTATCCCCAACTTTGTGCCCAGCACTACAACGACCCTTGATTTCCTTAATTGTTCCTATAACTCTAAACCCAATTCTCGGCTTTTCTTGCATAGTTGTATTTTTAAATCTTTCAATTAATAAAATTTTTTGTAAATCTTAAAACAAATTTAGATTGAAAAGCAAACTTTTAGATAGTAAAGTTAACAATATGCTGAACAATTGTCTAACAGGCTCGAGAACTTTATGCTGAAGTGCGTGAAGAAATTGGAAAAGGAAGTTATCTCTTATACGTTTTGCTAATGCATATAATAACCTCAAGTGAAAACCGGATAAGTTATTGAAAGAATTCTCTAGAGAAAATCTCCGCAAAAACTTTTATTATTTCGTCGTTTACAAGCTTAAAGGTCACGATATCATTTTTTAGCTTTTTCTCTATAGCATTTCTTTTAACAAGGAAATTGAGATGTGCTATAGTTTCTCCGAATGCGAACCATTTTTGAATGCCCGGAAGAGATTTCCAGGAAGCATATGGTACATCCCATTTTATCTTTGAGGCTATCGAGTAGGCATTTTGACTCCCTTCTTTCAGAAGGGAAAGAATTTCGAAAAGTCTTTGTTTGTGATGGTTTATCAGCTCCAAGCATCTTTTTTTTAGGTCTTTAAATATCCGTCCATGACCTGGAAGCACTAAGTTTACAGAAAGCGTTGACATCTTTTTAATGCTACTTAAATACTCGTTTAATGGATCCTCGTGATAGCTCCAAGCTGATATATTTGGTGTTATTTTTTCTAGAATGTGGTCACCTGATATAAGAAATTTTTTCTTTTGTTCATAAAGACAGATGTGCCCTGGCGTATGTCCGGGAGTAATTATACATTTAAACTTATAACCATCGACGTTAATTGTGCTTTGGTTGTCAAGAAAATTTAATTCTGAAACTTTTTGAAAACCTCTTTTAACACCGGGGTGTTCTTTCAGCACTTCATCTATTTCGTCCTTTGGAAAACCGTTTTCCAAAGCGAATGATGAAATTTCTTTAATCCACTCATTCACATTAATGAGCTCTTTTATTCTGCTCCCTTCTAAGCGACTTATATACACTTCAGAGTTGGATATAGCGGCAAGTTTGAGGGCCATACCAGAGTGGTCTCCATGAAAGTGAGTGAGAAAAAAGATACTTTTGTCAATGTTTACATTTAGCCTTAGCATTGCAAGGCGGAAAACTATTTCTCCACTTTTTTGATAAGGTCCTGGGTCGATTATTAGGATTCTCTCCGCTCCCTTTACAACATAAGAATTTACATATCTCAGCGGGCCTAATAGTGGAATTTTAATGCGAAATATATCGGGATATATTCTATTGATCAGCAATTTCACTCCTCGGTTTAAAGATTATAAAAAAGGAAAGGGGGGACGTTTTATTAGTATCCAGGCCAGCCTGCCATATGGCGCAGCTCGGCGGGTGTTTTGGCGGGTGAAGGTATTGCTGGTCTCAAAGCCTCGGGGGTATCCCACGAATGCTTATAAACGTCCGCTAAGTAGACTATTTTTGGAGCTTTTTTGGCCGGATCGTATTGCCACTGTGCGTTTGTCGGGGCACCCCAACCAACAGCCGGCTCAAACAACCTGCTATCATTGTAAATGTTTATGGCGGCGCTTGTATGCCAAAATGGATAAATGTAATCCTTAACAAAGGCGAACTTACCAGTGGGGGTTAAAACTTCAGTTTCTTCGAAAGCTTTGATTAAAGCTTTGATGTCCTTTGTGTCACCAACCTTTTCAACGGCCTTCTTCAACTGATAAACATGACCATAAGCAGTCATACTATTTCCTGAAATCTCTATGCCTTTAGCCATACATTTCTCGTAAAATGGTAGCCACCTATCTTTTGGCCAGCCGTCGGGAACCTCCTCTGGTAAAGGCCCAAGGAACGGTGCTAAAACACCTAAACATTTATAGAGCGTCATAGTCCAGAAGCCTCTATAGGCTCCAGCGCCACCAAAAAGCTGGACGTAGATGTCTCTTGCTGCTGAGGTAGCCCACTGCGAGACAAATGTGTCCACGTTTGTGAACCAGCTGCTCACATAGAATATTAACTCTGCACCAGCGTTCTTAATAGCCTCCAGGATTGGATAGTAGTTTGGCTCCTTCGGGCTGGTAACCTTTTGATAAACAACGTCTATGCCAACATAATCCTTGAGGAACGTTGCCACATCAGGAACCCATTCGAAGCCGAGAACTTTCTTACCTCCAAGCTCCAATGGACGCCAAGCAGCGGTCCAAGCTAAGCCCTCCCACAGTATGGCCACCTTCGTTACATTCATAGCCTTCCACTCGTCAGCCAATATTTTGAATGTCCCATAGTAGTGGAGTTCATGTGGTCCTCCTTGGAAGCAGTGTCCGTATTTCTGCGGATCTTTATAAATTTTTAATGCAATTTCATGTGCCATAGCCCAGTTTACTACAAATATGTGGGGGTAGTCCGGGAAGAGTTCTGCTGAGGCATCCATGACTGCTAATGCTATTTCGCTTCTGCCCTCAACCATTAGTAGCAGCACACCCTCCTCCATAATTAGGCGCTTCGCCTCGGACACGCTGGTGGTTGTCTCACCCTTACCCTGGCCCACAACCACCTCAACGGGCCTGCCCAAAATCCCCCCGGCCTCGTTGATCTCTTCAGCAGCCAACCTGACAGTCTCGATGCAAGGCCTCGTACCAACCGAGCCCACATCCCCCACGTACCCAACTTTGATAGGCTTAACAGGCGCGGGAGCAACATAAGCCACATAATAGTAGCCCAAAGCGGCAACAACAACCACAACAACCGCTATAGCAACATAAACTGCCCTTGCAACACCCCTAACACTACACCTATTCATAATTCCACCTGAAAAGTTTTAGAGCGGAAACGATATATAAAACTTTCCTATAATAAACTGGAGAATTTTACTAATCTCTTAAAAGGGGTATTTGAAGTTTTCATTTGCTTAACGGTTGAAGCGGGCACGGTAGCCCGTTGAAGACCACTTCGCGCTTTTTATCACTGGTTTCCCTCGCCTAAACCGTTTCTAAGCTCTAAAGTCCAAAAATTTTGAAAATGGACAATAGTAGTGGCAGATGAGAACTTCGAGGCGATCAGGTAAAAGTCGACAGCAACGAAATGGACTAGGCTACTATTTTCAACAGTCCGAGGTTAAGGCGGCTGGAAAGTTGCAGAACAAGCGATCAAGCACCCCAGTCTTTTCAACCTTTGATGCGGGGTGAATGGTTTAAGCATTTTCTAGCCTTGAAAGTGCTCATTCAATGTTCCAAAGCGGCTTAACTCCCGAGTCGGTTCTTCTGACAGGGCGGTATTAGTCGAAGTAAATTATCTCAGCCAAGGGTTCCTCCCAGACACGCCAACATCCCCTCCATAGCTAGATCTTAAAGTAAATTTTTGAACATGAAGTATGAAGCTTTCTCTCAATGGATCCAGAGGAGGAACAGACCTGACAGATAAGGGAAAAGGCTTCGCGCCTGTGAGTCTAACCTCATAGGCACTTTTGGAGGGGCTATTAGGTTTTTGATTCATGTCGGGTCCGCATGGATTCTATCCTCCAAAGCCTGTAAACGGCAAATGTGGAACTCCGCTTACATAATTTCAACTCATCTTGATATCAGAGAAAGCTCAAATTTTGAGACGAAAACCATAATCATTTTCTAGCTAAACTGCGATTCCAAAATCATCATAAAATTTTTAACTTTGAAATGATTTAAAAATTAATATGGAGTCATATTCTAAATTTAGTTCGCGTTATCCACTGCAGTTGAAAGCTTTCCTAACAAGACCAGTAAAGGTTTGTCCAGATAAAATAGGAGTGGTTTATAGAAACCCCAGAACACGTCAATATTTTAGGTTTAAATATATAGAGTGGTATAAACGTATATGCCAGTTAGCGAATTTTCTAAAAATTAAACTTAACGTCAATGAAGGTGACGTAGTTTCGACGTTAGCGTTTAACAACCATAGACATCTGGAACTTTACTACGCTGTTCCATGCATAGGGGCTGTTTTAAATACAATAAATGTTAGATACTCATTGGATCAAATAGAGTACGTGATAAAACATGCACAACCTAAGGTTTTATTCTTCGACGACGATCTCCTATATTTATTAGAAAATGTCTATGATAGAATAAAATCTGTGGTTAAAGCCTTTGTATACATGTCTGATGAACCAAAGGTCCTCGAAACTAAGATTACACCACTACATTCTTATGAAGACTCAATAAAAAAGGAACCTTCTAGTTTTGATTGGCCCGATTTGGATGAAAATAAATATGCAACACTATGCTACACAAGTGGTACCACTGGTCTCCCAAAAGGTGTACGCTTCACTCACAGACAAATCTATCTGCACACGGTACATACGAGCCTAAACGCAGCACTAAACGCGGATCCTGCAATACAGCGTTTAGGTGAAGCATCTGTAGTGATGATCAATGTACCTCTTTTCCACATTCATGGATGGGGAACGCCGTTCTCCTCGGTGCTCGCATGTCATAAAATAGTGCTTCCCGGAAGATTCACTCCAGATGGGTTCTGTGAACTTGTACAAACGGAAAAAGTGACCTCAACATCGTTAGTTCCAACAATGTTAGCCATGCTCGTTGAATATCTGATTTCAACACAGGAAAAATATGATTTATCAAGTTTAAAATACGTAGGTGTCGGTGGCGCTGCTTTACCGCCCGGATTAAAAGCAGCTGCGGAGAAAACAATTCCAGGTTTTGTAGTTTCATCAGGGTATGGTATGACAGAAACTTGTCCAGTAATCTCCGGAGCCCATATAAAGTCCCATATGGTCGATTGGCCTAAAGAAAAACTTGATGAAATTAGAGTTAAAACTGGCATACCTATAATAGGACTTGAAGTTGATGTGATCGATGAGGAAGGTAGACCTGTACCGAGGGATGGCAAAACAATTGGCGAAATAGTCGTAAGAGGACCGTGGGTCGCAGAGGAGTATTATAAAGATCCCGAAAAAACGCGGGAAGCATGGAAAGGAGGATGGTTCCACACGGGCGATTTAGCTGTAATAGATGAAGAAGGTTACCTAATAATAGTTGATAGAGTAAAAGATGTTATAAGAAGTGGAGCTGAGATGGTGCCAACAGTACTGCTCGAAAATATTACGATGACCATGGACGCGGTCTCAGAAGTAGCATATATCGGCGTACCTGATGATAAGTGGGGAGAAAGACCCCTTGCATTGATTAAGCTCAAAAAAGGCTCTTCATGTACGGAGGACGACGTATACAAGTTTCTATTAGAACAATGCAAAAAAGGAAGAATAGCCAAATGGATGCTGCCTGATTATATAGCCATTGTAGAAGAGATACCATTAACCAGCGTTGGGAAGTATGATAAAAAAGTCATTAAAGAGAGACTCAATGAGTATTTACAAAGAGCCAAGAGAGTACATAAAAGATAAGCGGCACTTACTAATCATTTTATAAAAAAAGGTTAGCTGAGGCTTGTGATTATTTGTTCAACGGTTCTAACTCTTCCCATAAATGGAAAAACCATTTTCACGAAAAAGTCGTGGGTCTCTTTTCTCATATCAGCGCAACAGTCCCTGACGATTATGACGTTAAAGTCTCTTTCTCTTGCACCTATTGCCGTTGCAGAAACACATCCGCTTGTGATTACGCCAGTGAGTATAAGTGTATCCGTAGCTAATCTGCGGAGAAATAATTCAAGTGAAGTTTGGTAGAACGCGTCAGACCTCCTTTTCTCGATTATGTATTCAGTTGATAGTGGTTTTAGTTCGTCGACAAATTCTGCCCCATAAGTTCCTTCTATAAGAGATTCCCTCATTTTTAGCAATACTTGTCTGCCAAGCAGTTCTGATGCATCGGTAAGCGCTGGCCAAACGTCCTTTCCATTTGCCCTTCGAACAGTTTTTATATGAAATATTGGTAAGCCTCTTTCCCTCGCAACCTTCAGCAGCTTTGCAATATTTTCGATCACCTTATTCTCCTTAACTTGCTTTACCAAAAGCGAAAATGGACCAATCTCATTCGCAACTAAATCATTTTGCATGTCGATTATTAGTAATGCAGTTTTTGATGGATCAAGCTTCTCTTGCATTCTAATTACCTTTTCTCCTCCCTGCCAAGCCGTCCAACAAGGCCTGTTAATTCAAATGGACCCATAGGAAAACCATAGCCCAGTTTGAGGGCTAAATCCACTTGCTCTGGTGTTGCTATACCCTCTTCAACTATGGCTCTACATTCGCGAACTAACCCAGCGTAAGCTCTATTGGCAACAAATCCATACCTTTCCGGAGCATCATTTATAACTATTGGTGTCTTTCCAAGTTTTATGGCCAAATCCTTTATACAATTAACCGTTTCTTCAGAGGTTTGTTTAGTTTTCACAACTTCGATTAATCTCATTACCGGTGCTGGATTAAACCAGTGCATGCCTATTACTTTATCAGGCCTATCAGTAGCGCCAGCCATCGCTGTTATTGGATAACCCGAAGTGTTAGACGCCAGTATTGTATGAGGTGGACAAAGTTTATCCATTTCTCTAAACACCTTAAGTTTCAAGTCGAGAATCTCAGGGACACATTCAATAATCACGTCTGAATTTTTACATAGCTCTTCCATGCTGGTTGTAAATTTAAGATTGTTTAGCGCTTGTTCATATTGTTCCTTCGTTACTTTTCCCCTTTCAAGCCCCGTCTTTAGCCCAAACCGACCACTTATTATGTTTTCTTTCGCACGATTTAGCAACTCGTCATTAAGATCCCTGCCAATAACTTTAAACCCGAATGTAGCGCACACCTGTGCAATTCCGCTGCCCATCGTGCCTAGACCGAGTACTCCGATTATTTTTATATCTTCTACCTTCATATCAAACACCAATTTTTTGTAGAATTTTTAAAAATAAAAATTTTTGGGTGGGGATCATCAGATTTGCACGGTTAAAGTTATACCAAAAAGGCAGTTTTACTTTTGTTGATATATTAACTTAAAACGTTTAAATTTATATGTGTTTAAAATAAATGAAATATTTTCGAAAATTGAGCCTCGATTTCCACGTGTACGCTTCAAATTATAGGCATGATGTATAAGAAGCGTCATGTAAACCTATGAGACTACCTAGTTTTCATCAATTTTTTAACTTCATCAATTATTCTTGGTAAGATCTCCCCAGTTTTTCCCTGTAAGAAATAGTCTGAGACGCCTTGGAAAGTGGCGGAAGTGGGTTCTAAATTGACTTCTACGATAACTGGTGGTGGTGTTTTTCTTTTAGCAATCCATGGCAATTCAGCAAATGGATAAACAACGAGGGACGTCCCACATATAAACATGAAGTCGCATTTCCGTACTTCATCTAAACTGCGATTTATAGCGTCTTGTGGAATTGGTTCCCCGAATGAGACAGTGTCATGCTTCAAAACTCCTCCGCATTTTCTACAAAATGGAGGGAGGCGACCAGTTGCTTTCAACTCATTTAAATTATATTCCTCCCTTAAATATCTCGTACCACAGTCTACGCATCTTAGCTTAAACATACTTCCATGGTATTCAATAACATTTTTACTTCCAGCTTTCTGATGTAGCCCATCAATGTTCTGGGTGATGACGCACTTTAATATTCCCATGTTTTCTAGCGCAGCAAGAGCAAAATGTGTTGGATTAGGAAGCACTTTCTCTAAATCTCCGAAAAAGGAACGCCTAGTTAATACCTCCTCCCAATATTTTTTGGGGTTAGTTAAGAATAAATTATACATCTGATAAGCCTTTCTTTCCGCTTCTGGATTCAAGGTCCATATGCCAGATGGGCCTCTGAAATCGGGTATCCCTGATTCGGTTGAAACACCAGCTCCTGTAAGTGCAATGGCATACTTCGAAATTGTCAATTTTTCGGCAACCCTTTTAATTAGAGATTCCATGGATAATCGTTATAATTTTTCTAAAGTTTATTCTTATATATTTTATATTTCTTTATTAAATTGTTTAAGTGATAGTAAGAATTGTTTTGGGAAATTATTTTTAAATGTATATAGAAGCTAAAAGGAAGGTAGTAATAAAAACAAGTGAGAAAGTATAAACTACCTTGGCACTCCGCCTCTTTTCCAAACCGTAGATTACCCTGCGTTCACTTAGCAAACTATTGTACTATTGAGGATGTCGTGTACATTCTTGCTGGTCAGCGGACGATCGGACTACGTGAAGTCTACATTAAAATGCTAACCGGCACGCTGTAATTTTACTCGGGCTTGTCTTTTAATACGGCTTTGTTCAGCCGATACCATCAGCATTATCTGTGCAAACTCGCTCTCAATAGACCAAATTGGAAACTGGCAACATTTCAAAATTCTATGTTAAGTCTCCTATAATCGCCTTATTTAGGCTTGCACATCAAGTTACGGGCATGATGCAAAGGTAAACGAAATACACGTTAGGTTCAAAAAAGATTGTGGACTTAGGTTCAGGTATGGCACTACGCGAGAAAATCTTGGCCTAGCTCTAAACCTCGGGAATGGGATATTTCGAAATGAAAGCTAAATGAAGTAGAAACCTAATGTTTAGATCAACCCTATTATTAAATGATGTTCCTAGCTTTATAAGCTTTAAGCCATAAATCATGAGTCCCTTTAGCATTAATAATCCCCCTCAAATTCTAAACTGTTAAGATTCCAGCCACCATCATTTCATGCACGATCGCTAATCGAGCTGCATGTTTAGCTAGATTTAACCTGCTATTCAATTTTAACAGAGGATTCTGCACGAGCTCCTGAGGCTTATAAAGGAGAAGCTTCAGCTGAAGCATAAACCGAAGCATCTTTAAAAGGAGATTGTTGAGGAGCGTTACGGCGTTGAAAAAGCTAAAACTTAGAAACATTTATAGACCTGCTCCTAGCTTAAAATACTCTATAAGAAACATGAAATAGGTGGGATATTTGCCGGTGGTTCAGGTTTCTGTATGGGCTGGCATGAGCATAGAAAGTAAACGGAAGATTGTTGAAGGGATCACCAAAGTATTTGAGGATATAGGAATCCCCAGGGAAGCTGTAGAAATAATCATATACGAAACGCCTAAGACAAACTGGGCAACAGGCGGACAGCTACATTCAGATTCAGAGAAATTTGCAAAGACAAAAGTGCCATGACTGTTTAGAGGCATGCATGTACACAAAAATCGATTTAAAATAATTGTTTTAAAGTAAAAAAGATTATTCCGTAAAATTCTTAAGCACATATAGCTCCTAACCTCCGCCTGCTTTTGGCTGAATGCTCAGCAAGGGTGGTGACTATGTGTCATTAAATTTATATATCTCTCCACTAAGAATAAACTAACGGTGAAAAAATGTCTTACAAAACATTAATTTATGAGAAAATTGATGGAGTTGCAAAGATAACATTGAATCGTCCAGAAAGATTGAATGCGATTAACAGGGAAGTGAGAATGGAATTATATCAACTTCTGGAAGAGATTAAAAATGATCCCGACATCAGAGCTGTTATCATTACGGGAGCCCCAAGCATTAGAGAAAAGGAAGGACGGAGGGAAATCAGGTATAGTTTCTCTGTTGGATGGGATATGACTGAGGCTTTTCAACCAAGTCCTGGACCTGAACCTCCAGTAGACATTATGGATTATATCGCTAATTACGAGAAACCTCTGATCGCAATGGTGAATGGATACGCTTTAGGTGGAGGGTGCGAATTAGCCCTGGCCTGCGACTTCATATTTGCCTCGGAAAACTCCCAATTTGGGCAACCGGAAATACAGAGAGGCTTTATACCCGGATGGGGTGCTACTCAGAGACTTCCAAGACGGATCGGCTTATCTCAAGCTAAACGGCTAATATTTACTGGTGATATGATAGACGGTAAGGAAGCGGAAAGAATTGGTTTAGCAGACGTGGTTGTGCCGATGGAGAAACTTGAAGAGGTTACACTGGCTTTTGCAAGGAAGCTTGCAGGCCAGGCTCCACTCGCAATTAAGTACGCTAAAGAAGTTATGAATAAAGGAATCGAGATGGACATAGCAGGTGGCTTAAAGCTCGAAAAAGAGGCTGGCGCTAAACTCAGGCTAACAGAAGATTTCCGAGAGGGAATTAGAGCATTCATGGAAAAACGGCAGCCAGTTTGGAAGGGTAAATAATTTATTTTCTCGATAATCATTCTTTTTTCTTCGCAATGAATTTTTCATAACTAAAACTTAATACCATAAGTACACAAATGATACATGCTAAATAAAGCATCATAAAGAATGGGTAACGTAATCCCATTACTTCAGCAATACTTGATAAAATAGATGGAGAAACTGTTCCTCCAAGGTCAAAAAATGTCCTCCAAACACCCATGGCGACACCTAAAGAGGATTTTCCTTTGAGAGAGAAAGCCACTACGGATGGTGTAATCGAATATGCAATTCCATAAGCCACCGATATTAAACAGAGAAGTAGAGACAGCGAAAGAGGGTTTTCAGCCAATATGAAAGAGCCTATCGAAAAATCAACTAGAGCAAATGCAAAAAAATAAGTAAGGGAGTACGCTTTTGGGTATTTATCAAAAAGGACACCTCCAATTAGTGTTCCTATAGCAACACCTAACCCACGCGGTGCCATTATAAGACCTATTTGCGCCTCTCCAAGCTTCATAACTTCTCTGGCGTACAATGGAACCATAAGCATCGCAAGACTTTCTGGAAATTGAATGGAAAGTATCGCTATGTTCGCGATAAAGACCTCCTTTTTATAAAGCATTCTTAAAAAACCTTTATACATGTCTTTTGAGAAATGCGATGTATTAATACCATCCTTTGACGGTGATATTTCCTTGAAAGGAATGAAGATAAGA
This sequence comes from Bathyarchaeia archaeon, assembly GCA_038859955.1. GTDB lineage: Archaea > Thermoproteota > Bathyarchaeia > Bathyarchaeales > DTEX01 > DTEX01. Next base: position 17,793 of record JAWCEH010000023.1, read on the forward strand.
ATTAAAGATCCCAGAAGCAAAATTAATCCGTTTAAAAAAAAAGTTGCTCTATATCCTACCAGAGATGCAAGGTATCCACCCAATGGGGCTGCTACGCTAAGTGTACCAAATTCCACTGCTTGAAGAATGGAAATGCATTTTCCTCTGATTTCCTCAGGGGCGCTTTCTGCAATATAGCTTAATGAGGACAAGAAAAAAAGGACGCTTCCAATAGCGTTAATTGGACGTAACGCCATTATCTGAAAAATATCTGCTGCTAGTGCAGTGGAACAGAGAGAGAGGCCGCTTATAGAAATGCCCAGTAGCATTAACACACGTTTCGATATAACATCTGCAATATGACCTGCTGGAACTTCGAAGATCAAACGTGCGATCCAAAATACAGAACTAACAAGACCTATTAAGAAGTAAGATTCTGTCAACGTTTTTGAAAAAAGCGGAAAAATTGGGAGAACCATTCCGGAAGCTAACATTAAAATAAAGCCATAAATATATATATAAAAATATTGTCTTATATTCAAGATTTATCTTCCTTTAAAGGAATTTTAAGTCTCTCTTTCGACTATTGTGGCTATACCCTGCCCTAATCCCACACACATTGTTATAAGAGCGTATTTCGCATCTTTATCCTCCATGCCGTGAATAGCTGTAGCCAACAATTTTACCCCGGTCTCTCCAAGCGGATGGCCAAGCGCTATAGCGCCTCCATGAGGATTCAAACGTGGATCAAACGGGTCTACTCCCATCTCTTTGCACCACGCCAAAACCACCGACGAAAACGCTTCATTAACTTCGAACCATTCTATCTTTTCTAAGGTGAAGCCTGACCTTCGCAGAACTTTTTGGGTTGCAGGGATAGGGCCTGTGAGCTGATATGGACCTGGATCGACTCCTACTAAAGCGAATCTGTCAGCCCTCAAAACGGCCTTAGGCTCTAATCCAAGCTCTTTTGCTTTTTCCCTGCTCATAAGAAGCGCGGCGCAAGCTCCATCCGAGACTGGAGCAGAGTTTCCTGCAGTAATTTTTCCTTCCGTTATTCCCATAAATGGTGGAGGTATAAAGCTTGAAGGTAACGTTTTCATTCTCTCCCTGTCCACATCAAACCTTATAGTCTCGTCCACATCGACAACTTTTACCGTTCCATCAGGCATCTTAACGGGGATGGGCACTATCTCCTTCTTAAATTTCCCTTCTTGTGTTGCTTTGATCGCTTTTTGTTGACTCCAGAAACTAAAATCATCTAATTCATCTCTTGTAAAACCATACTTATGCGCTATTGCTTCCGCAGATTGCCCCATAGTAACGGGCATCCCGGTGGGCGAATACTTTCTCCAAACTTCCACTAGCATATCTGGCACATAGTCGGGTGGAACTGGGGCTCCCCGCCTTGATTGTGTTGGATGAGCTTCGCGGTCAACGTCAAAGTCCCTACTCATAGACTCTACGCCACAGGCTACTGTTATATCAGAGTAACCAACCATAATCTCAAACGCAGCAAAGTGAAGAGCTGAATGTGAGCCAGCGCATTGCCTATTAACTTGACAGCCGGCTACGGTTGGAGGAAAACCAGCCATGAGGGAAGCAATTCTGCCAGAGTTATGGGGTCGATCGGACGTGCCACAGATTATGTCGTCAATTATTGCTGGATCTATATTATTCCGCTCAATCAAGCCTTTAAGACAATAAGCTAAGAGTTCATCAGGCATGACCCTACATATATCTGAATATCTCCGCGTGGTTCTGATACCACAAGGTGATCTAACGGCGTCTATTACGACTACCTCTTTAACCATCTCATTTCACCTTTTTTACATTATTCAAAAGAACTTAAAAGCTTTTAGGATATTACTTAATACTAAGTCCACGAAGTAAAAGTTCTATTTTAAAACCATAAAACATAAAAATTTAAGTAATTGGGAAAAGTATAAGGATGTAGTCCGGAGATCCTACATGGGAAAAGTCCGCTTTGGCTGTTATTTACCCATACCCGCTACCCCGGTTGATAGGCTCTTAAAGATAGCTGTTTTGAACGAAGAGGCAGGCTTTGATTCTTTATGGGTTCCGGATCACGTCTTATTCCAAGAGGGAATAGTGCCAGAAGCCTGGTGTTTATTGTCTGCTTTGGCTGTGACAACTAGAAAGGTTTTATTGGGCACGGCTGTCAGCGACCCGCACAGATATCACCCTGTTGTTTTTGCGCAAAAAGTTGCAACTGTTTCGAAGCTTTCAGGAGGGCGCGTAGCGCTTGGATTAGGGGCGGGTGAAGCAATAAACTTAGATCCGTTGGGAATTGACTGGAAAATTAAACCAGTCGCAAAGATGGTTGAAGCAATTACAATTATGCGAAGGTTATGGAATGGCGAAGTTTTAGACTTTGAGGGGAAATTTTGGAAGTTAAAGAACGCCTTTTTGCAGATCACACCAGTAAATAATAGGGTGCCAATCTACTTGGGGGCTAATGCTCCTAGAACTTTAAGATTAACAGGAGAGATTGCAGATGGGTTATGGTCTATTCCGCTTCCACCGCAATTATTTAGAAAACGCTTTGAAATGGTTAAGGAGGGGGCGGAGGGGGCGGGCAGATCTATTGACGAGATAGATACGGGCTTATATCTCTATACTGCCGTTTCTGAAAGACGCGAAGAAGCCCTTCAACGGATATTAAGCTTTAAATTCAGAATAATCACTTCTCCAAAAGTATTAAGCGAGGCTGGTTATAATGTTCCCGAAGACCTAAAATCAATATCATTTTTTGAATATCTAAGAGACCCTCGGAAGGCGCAATTTCTTAGAGATAGACGGTTTTCTGAGCTCATACCCGACCAGGCCGCTATAGACTTTAGCATAGCAGGAACCATTGAGGACTGTATAGAAAAAATCGAAGAATATATTAAAGCAGGTGTAAGACATTTTCTGCTCATGAACATCGGGCCAGATCCACGCTGGACCCTTAAAGCATATAGCGAAAAAATAATCCCGTGTTTTAGAGAGAATAAGCACCTATAAACTCATATACACAAATTTAATGGAGAGTTCTATGAAAAGTGGAGGAAAATTTTATATTAGAAATCAAGCTAAAAATTCAGAAGGTGATGTTATATGGACTTTGAATTGACTGAGGAGCAGAAAGAGATCCAAAGGGCGGCTCGTGAGTTTGCGCAGAAGGAAGCAACACCAGAATTGTTAGATAAAGTTTGGAAGGAGCGATATGTGCCATTTGATTTGCTGAAAAAGGCCGCTGATTTAGGCTTTATATGCTCCACTTGGGACCCAAAGTATGGGGGCGGTGGACTAGATAGGATTTCTGCAGCTCTTATCGGATACGAGTTTGCAAGGGCTGGTCTTCCCATTCCCACGAATTTTGGAGCAGACATTCCATACCATTATGGACCAGAATGGATGAGAGAACAGATATGTACTGAAATTGCAAAAGGAGAGGCCATTCACTGCGGTATGTTTACGGAACCTTCTGGCGGAAGTGATTTAGGAATTACGAGATATTTAGACACAAAAGCCGTACGGGACGGAAATGAGTGGGTTATTAATGGTGTTAAAACATTTATAACGTCGGCGCCTATTGCAAAGTATGGATGCGTGTTAGTTCAGACAGATCCAAAAGCTGTTCCACCGTACAGAGGACTTACATGGATTGAGGTGGACATGAAAACACCGGGTATTGAAGTTAGACCTTTACCAGACATCGGCTGGCCCCACAGTCCTTTCGGCGAAGTTTCATTCTCAGACGTCAGAGTGCCTATAGATAACACGATAGGTGAAATTAATAGAGGATTCTACCTTGGAATGGAATATCTAAATAGTGCAAGGGCAGCCGTCGGGCTGTCATCCTGTGCTGCGGCAAGGGGAATCATAGAAGAAACGATAAAGTGGGTTAAGGAAAGGAAAGTATTTGGTAGACCAATCTGTGACTATCAGCATGTTAGGTTTACAATTGCAGAGCTTTTACCCAAGATAGAGGCAGCGGAGCTACTCGCTTGGAAAGTTTTGTGGATGGACGCTAAGGGTGGAGAAAAAGTATTTGGACGGGACGAAATACGCAGGTTGTCTTCCAGTGCCAAGTGGCTTGGCTCAGAAATTCTCGTAGAAACAGTGAATAGGTGTATAAGATTCTTTGGAGGATACGCTTTTACGCTGGATTGCCCGGTAACGCGGCGTTATCTATCCGCCCTCTCAAATGTGATTGTTGAGGGTGTATCAGAGATACACCTAGACGGCATCGGACGCATACTGTTTGGTCCTTACGAAATTGAGAAACTTATGAGACCGAGGACTTAATAAAACATTCAAAATTCACTCATTTCACCTTTTATTTTTTAATTATATTGATGAAGAAAGTTAAAGTTAGGATAAAAAATTTAAAGTTCTACTTCTATACCTGCCGCTTCATTAACGTCTCTTAAAGCATATTTAACCCACTTCTTATTTTCCTCTTCAGGATTAATACCAGCAGCTACTTTGGCTGTATTTTTGACACGTTCCCAATCAAATGAATAGTATGTTTCCAGTAATTGCATCTGCAATGAACCTTCTGCATGTATCGTCGTAACTTCATGCCTGCAGCTTGTTAAGCTTTGAGCGAGCTTTATAGCACGCAGTCTATGTTCTGTGGGCACTCCATCTTTTCCCGCAAGATACTTCTCTATATATGGGCGGGTTTCCGGATTTTCATAATCTTTAAACGATGGCATTGTCGCCACAATCCCGCCAGCTATGTCTTGAACAAATTTTATTCCTTGATGGTAATATTCAGCGTACATAAACTTAGCTGCGTTAGAAAGTATCGGATTTGGATAGGCCATATCCGCACGCTTATCGTATACGCAGCGTTCACAAGCCGCTCTGTTTAACGCTTCAATACAGCTATACCACCATGCTAGCCAGGCAAGTTTCTCTCTAACGTGGCCTACTCCCTCAAGTCCGTTATATTCCTCCATTAGCTTTGCTGCACCTACTATTCGCTCTATCTCCACTGTTTTGTAAGCTCCTGCACTAAGTCTATGGAAGTTAGCGAACATTCTTGCAAATACACCAGCATATTGATATTCTCCATTCATGAACACCCTTTCCTCCGGTATAAAAACATCGTCGAAGATTACTAAGGCGTCTGTAGGATAGCCGCCCTCAGGTGGTGGCTCAGGGCATATAATTTTAATTCCCTCAGTGTTCACCGGAATTGTAAATGCTATTGTGTAGTCTTTGCCTCTTGGATCTGGCATAGCTCTTGTAGGCATTACAAGCATTTCATTTACTATAGGTGCAAAACTAATATGAGCCTTAGCTCCTCTAACAATTATGCCATCAGATTTCCTTTCAACGACTCTTAGATAGAAGTCTTTGTGTTGTACTTGCTCCCACGGTCTAAGCGTCCTATTACCTTTAACGTCGGTCATTGCCATAGCTAGGGATAAATCATTCTCCATGAAATATTTTCGATACTCTTCCATTTTGCTGTAGTAATCCGTTCCCAAGTCTTCGTCCATTATTTTAGTTGCGACACAGAGTGCTTGTACAGCGTCTATCCCTGTGAACCTTGAACCGAGTCCTCCCATGCGCATCAAAAACTGGATTATTGCGCGCTTCCTTAATAAGTCGTTGGCATTTCGCATTCGTTTGTAAACGAAGTAGACAGGACGCCCGCCTTCATACTCTATAAGTATTTTTTGGAATTTCGGATCCTGTGATAATTTATAGTCCATGCCAGCTCTTTTGATCGCTTCAATAAAGTACGGGTGTTTGGTAACATCCTCGATCCTCTCTCCATTCCAGTAAACGACCCTTCCATCCCTTAAGCTTTCGACATATTCTTCAAATGTTTTAACCATCGCAGCTCTCCTTACCTACTCTTTTTTCTTTTTCAAAAAAAATTAAATATTGAAGCTTTATTTAAATTTTATTAAAGGGGGGTGTATTAAAGCTGGACATCATAGTTTGCGTTAAACATGTGCCGGAATGTGCCGAGGCAGAGCTGAAAATAGACAGCAGTGGCAAAGATATTGAAAAAACTGGTTTAGTTTTTGATATAAATGAGTTTGATGATTACGCTAGCGAGGAGGCTGTACGGATAAAGGAGAAGTTCGGTGGAACAGTTACTGTGATAACTGTTGGGCCTCCGGAAGCTGATTCAACGCTTCGAAAATGTTTGGCTCGCGGCTCGGATTATGCAATACGTGTATTTGATCCAAAAATAGTAGGTTCTGACGCCTATGTCATAGCAAAAATTCTCTATAGTGTTATCAAAAATATGCGATTTGATTTGATTCTCACGGGGGCTCAGGCTGAAGATGACGGAAGCGCAGTAGTCGGACCAGCTTTAGCAGGGCTTCTTGGCATTCCTCATGTCACAATGGTTAAGAAAATCGAGTTCAGCGATGGGAAAGCAATCGTAGACCGTGAACTTGAGGGGGGATTAATGGAACGACTTGAAGTAAAAATGCCAGCTCTTCTCACGATCCAGTCTGGAATAAATGAGCCGCGCTATGTCTCAATTATAGGTGTTCGTAGAGCCATGCAAAAGGAGATAAAAGTTTTAGGATTAGCTGATATAGGATTAAATGAAAGCGACGTTGGCTATGCGGGGTCTTGGATAACAATAGAGAAGCTCTATATTCCACCAGCCGAAAAACGAGCGGAGTTTATTAAAGGAAGCCCGGATGAAATTGGACGGAAAATCGTTGATATTTTAAGGTTGAGGGGGTTATTATAAATGAACGAAATATTTGTTTTGGCTGAACACAGACAGGGTCAACTGAGAGATATAACTTTTGAGATGCTGACAAAAGGCAAACAGCTAGCCGAAAATACTAACGCAAATTTAACGGCAATATTACTCGGCAAAAATGTTATGGATATTGCAAAGGCTTTAACCGAGTACGCCGACAAAGTAGTCGTTGTGGAGGATGATAGACTTGAATATTTTATTTCCAGCGACTATCAGAGGGTGATGGAATACTTGATCAAGTGCTACCAACCTATTTTAACGCTTATCGGACATACTTCGTATGGTGTAGAACTTGCCCCGAGATTAGCAGTCTCTTTAGGAATACCACTAGCAACCGATTGTATAAATCTAGAATTTGAAGATGGAAAATTGAAGGTTACCCGCCAAATTTATGGCGGAAAAATAAACGCCATATTAAAGGTCCGACAATCTAGAAGTTATATCGTAACAGTTCGACCGGCAACGTTTAAAGCTCAAAAACCATCTCCGCCAAAAAATGGACAAATAATTAAGGAGAGAGTATCGCTGGAAGAGGCGCAAACGAAGCGATTCATAGAATATGTTTCACCACCACCCGGAGCTGTCGACATATCAGGTGCGAAGATAGTGGTAGGTATAGGGAGAGGTATTAAAGAGCAAAATAACATACCAATGATTGAAGAATTGGCTAATCTACTTGGCGGAGTTATAGGCTGCTCCCGGCCCATCGTAGACAAGGGTTGGCTTCCATACGATAGGCAAATTGGAGTTTCAGGAAAGACTATAAAGCCAAAACTTTATTTAGCCCTAGGCATTAGCGGAGCATTTCAGCATGTTGTTGGAATGAAAAGCTCTGAGCTAGTAATTTCAGTGAATAAAGATCAAAATGCGCCAATATTCGGCTACTCAGATTACGCTATAGTTGAAGACCTATTTAAAATTGTACCAGCTTTGAAGAAGGTGCTTGCGGAAGCCAAAGTTAAAAAGTAAACGCTTGACCCCTATTTTTTCCTCGAATTTATTACTATTTTGAGCTCTTCAATAAACTTTCCCTGAAAGCGAGCCGACTTATTGCTTGAGGCAGAGCGTCTGGATTTACATGTATGTTTACCATTACAGGTCTTTTCATGCTTTCTTGAAGTCCTTCTTCCATTCCTGAGCTTAATTCTTCACGCCTTGTTATTTCAATATACCCTACACCTATTGCTTCAGCAAGCTTTGAGAAATTTACGCTATGTGTTTCTGTTGCAAAAGTCCTACCGTAAAACCTTTTTTGATGGAAAGTAAGTACGCCTTGGCATCCATTATTGAATATCAAAGTTAGTATGTTCGCTCGTACCCTGACAGCAGTAGCCAATTCGATGCATGTTGATAAAAACCCAAAATCTCCCACTGTAGCTATAACTTCTGCGGAGGGTTTTGCGATTTTCGCACCAACAGCTGCAGGAATTGCATATCCTAAAGAATTAAACCCACATGGTGAAAGGAAACTGCGGGGCCTATATACCTTAAGTTGAAAGAGAGCTACTTGATTCCAACCTGCATCGCACGTAACAATTGTATTATTGTTAACTATCTTTTCTAATGCTTTTATAATATCGCTATAATTTATCCTTTGTTCACTATACCCCATTTCAGGATACTCAACAACGTGTTCTCTTAATTTCATTATTCTCTCTACGCCTCTCTTTATTTTCTTCTCCAGAAACCTTGCTTTAAGGTGTTTAATAATAGTCTTTAAAAAAGGCCTTAAATCGCTCTTAATTGCCAAGGTAGCTGGATAAACTTTGTTAAAGATATTTTCGTCAATATTTACATGTATAATAGTCTCTGGAACTTTTAGACTCCATCTCCCCGTTCCCAACTCGCTGAAGCGTGTTCCAAGAGCTAACATCAAATCACTTTCTTCTACAATTTTTAGAGCTAGTTCATCTCCCATATTTCCATTTGCCACGCCAGCATACAATGGGTGATCAGGTGAGATAGATCCCTTTCCCATAATACTTGTTACAACTGGTGCTCCTACAATTTCAGCTAGTTCAACAAGATCCCCTGAAGTATTCGACGATATAATTCCACCCCCGGCGAAGATAACGGGACTCTTCGCTGAAGATATTAAGTTAATAGTTTTCTTTACTAACTCCTTATCCGGCTCCACAAGTTTAGGAGTCGTACGTTGATATTCATGGAAGACACCTTCAGATATTAAAACATCAATAGGTACCTCAATGTATATAGGCCCAGGCTTTCCTTCCACAGACTTAGCAAATGCTTTAGAGATTGAAATAGGGATCTCTTCAACATTTTTCACTTTTATAGCTAATTTCGTTACAGGTTCAAAGATTTTTAGTTGATCTTCAAAGTTTCTAAGTTCGTGATATTGACCTTTGCCAAAGTATCTAGTTGAAACACCACCTGCAATTAAAATTAATGGAGCCCCCTCAACAAAAGCCTGCGCTACTGCGGTAACAGTGTTCGTGGCTCCAGGACCAGCAGTTGATATTAAGACACCAGGTTTTCCGGAAACTCTTCCATAACC
>JAWCEH010000024.1:0-26991 GCA_038859955.1 Bathyarchaeia archaeon
GAGTCTAAAGGTGGGAAGACCCCTACGACACTTTTTACTTCAGATTCAAGTATACTTCTTATCGCTGCAATACCGTGGTATGAACCGGATACATATGATAGATAGAAACTTTTAACTTCACCTAAAATCCCATCAGCCACAATCTTCTGCTTTAGACGCTCTTGAGGCCATCTGGGGACATTCTCTGAAACCTCCAGGAGAATGCTATTCTCCCTTGCCGCCTTAATCATGTAGTCTGCACATGCAACTGTTATGGCGATCGGCGTTTCGGTGAGGATATTTATCCCCTTTTGAGCCAAGGTATTCGCTACGACATGATGCCCTTCAGCTTGAACAGCTATCAAACAAGCATCAAGTTTTTCTTCACTTAGCATTTTCTCTAAATCATTATAAGCTTTAACCCCTATTTCATCTGCAACGTTTTTTGCACGGAGTACATCAACATCACAAACAGTGACTACTCTATACTTATCTTTAAGCTTTAAAAGTACGGAAATGTGGCTTTTAGCTCTACTCCCAGCCCCAATAATCCCTACGTTTAACAACTTCAAAACAGGTCTTAAGAACTTCATTCCACCCTAGATATATTGTTTTCGGAGACTGAACAACAAGCCACGTTAAACCTATCGATTTCAGCTATTTTCTCTTTATAAGGCTTGTAGTTAACCCCCGGTCTCGGATTGAATTTTTGATAGACCTCAATATAATACCCGTTTAAAAGTCTGTCCCTTCTCTTCTCCACAATGCTTTTAATTATTTCCCTCTGCGATTTAAATTCTCCAAGTGCTTTAATGACTTCTTCTTCAACTTCACTTTTCACTTTCACTACGATATTCCCCCGTAGCGATAGACTCCTACCTGTTAGAAGTGCATCTTCGGGTGAGAAATCTCCCCAAACACAATACTTTAGATAGCTTTTCACTGTAAATGGTGATCCTAAGTCTACTAAAACCGGGTCTCCGATTTGAGGACCATCATAGGAGCCTATGTATGATAAGGCATCATGATCCATATGTTCTCTATACTCATTCGGCACGATTAGCCTTGTCGGTTTAATCCGCCTTAATAGTCTAATCGTTTCACTGGTTGTTCCTTCAGAGCCGTTTGGAAGGAGGAAGCCGATGTAAGGCTTTAAACTGAAATCTGGATAGTTGAAATACACTATGTTCCCTTCCTTAACTCCAAGCCTTAAATAGGCGTTTAAAGACTCGCTCCTCCTAATGGAGACTATCTTGTCCTTCAATTCTACGCTACTATATCCTCCACATCCATTACAGTAGATTATGATGTAGAGCTCACCCCCCGCTTTCATAACCCCTAATATGAGGTATCCTGCGCCGAGCAGAGCATCGTCGTCATGAGGGCTTAAAATCGCAATTCTCTCATCTATCCCACACCAGCCGTCGAAGATCAAACTTATATCGTTGCTCTTCACGCCTTTCACTAAGTCGTAGTATGTGAATTCATCCGACATCAATCACACCTTCAATTCAAAGTTTGAATATAGAGTAGTATGGGTTAACGTTGCCTCCAATAGGCTCTGTATTTCCAACGAGGTGTTGAACGTCTAAAGGCATCCTATTGTATACGCCTATTTGCGGACCCTTCTTCCAAAAAGCATCTTCGATGACGGCATACAGTACTGGGAATATAGGTTTACCTCTCTCTTCAAACCCAAGTAAGGCTACGTCTATTGCGAGAGCCACTTCATGCCCTAATTGGTTTTCCGTATGTGAAGTGACAGCGCCGTAACCTTCTTGGCATTCTGAACAGCCAATGTTATGTATGAAGGTGTAGGGTTCTTTAGGTGTACCAAAGTCGCCGTTCAAGGTGTTAAGTTTAAGATTCTCCAGAAACCTTTTTCCCTGCCTGTCGATGTAGTTTGATGGAAGTCCCTCTCTAGCGGCTTCTTTAACAGCCTCCATAACAACTACATATAGGTCTTCAACAGCCTTGATAAAAGACCTCTGCTCATGGTTTGGATTTTCACCAGCTCTCACAGTACGTCTTACAACACCGTGGTAGCCGTTGAAAGTTGGACTTACACCTAGTGAAACAAACTCCCCCTTCTGAATAACCTTGTTAGACGCGGGACCTATAACCGTGTAATTTCTATCCCCTGATGTAACAATTGTACAGAAGCCAGTTCTCCCAGCACCTAAAGATTTCATTATGTAGTCTCCTACAGCAGCAACCTGTAATTCAGTAACACCTGGAACTGTAACGGCAAGCATACCTCTCAACGCGGCCTCCGCGATCTTATTAGCCTCCTGCATCACCGCTAACTCTATATCCGATTTCTCATACTTTATCAACCGTAAAATCTCAGGGTCTATTATCACGTTATCTTTTCCAAAGATGGATTGAAGCATAAAGAGTTGGGAACATGGTAGGAACTCAGGCGCGGAAGCAACGGCGACTTTCACTACTTTTCCAAGTAAGCCCAATCTCTTCAAAACGTCTCCAAGACTGGTGAAGCGAGCCCAACGGTACTCTTCATCAGAAATCTGAAATTCTCTAAGCAATACTATGTCGGCTCCAGACTTTTCAGCAGCTTCCTCAAGAACGTGACCACCCTCAGACCCGGCTAAAATAATAGGTCTTCCATCTGAGGGCAGTATTACAGCATATCTTTCAATCATTGGGTCGAATATTCCAGCAAGCCAAGCAGCATCACTCCTATCCAACTCACTCCCACAAACGTACAGTAGATCGTATCCTTTAACAGCCATAGCGTGTTGAATATGTAACCACCTCTGCTCATACTCCTCACGGGGAATTTCCAAAGACCTATTTATACTGTCAGCATACTCTTCCACAATACGATTTGCTACTTCAATTAGCGTAGTGGTTTTCAAAAACCACCCCTTTTATGAGGTGTGCTTTTCCTAATATAAAAGTTTTCCTTTGATGTTAAATTGAGAAATGGATGTAAAATTCATATCTTCTAGACATAAAAATGATATATGTAATTCCATACGTTATATTGAATCTATTATATAATAGAAACTTTGTTCCTAAATAGGAATGTTGTTGGTAATGTTTTATTTGCCCATTCTCTTTAGCTTGTTATGGTTGTTCTAGAGCTTCTTAGGATTCTTTCGAGTGAGGGGGTATGCGTTGCTATGCCCCGCAGGATTCACTGGATGGAAGATGTTACCTATCTCTTATGTAGTTCTAAAGAGGTTGTCAAGTGGTGTAGGTATCAAGGATACAAGAAGTATTTGTGTAAAGATTATAGCAAAACCTTTAATGATAAGACTGAGACTATATCTCATTATTCTAGGCTCAGCCTCAGAGTATGGTTCTTCTTCACACTCTTCATGTTTATCCATTAGCTCTATAAGCTGACTTCTAGACCCTTCATATCCGTTCACGAGGGTGTAGTGAAGCATAACATGCCTTTATATGTCTCTCTATTCAAGATCTGCCGGATGCTTCGCCACCTAGACGCACCATGCCCTAGAACAAGCTCTAAAGTAGCTTTATCTCTTTTCACTCTCAATGAATAAAAAAACTTAAATAGAATAGACGAAAAATATTCGTCGATGGATGAAGAAAACTTATCGGAAAAAGTTAGTGTGCATACCCTGCTAATGACTTTCATTACAACAGCTCTATTGACTTTCGTGTTCAATGTTTTCATATACTTTTTACCCTCTAAAGCATACTGTACTCAAAGTGTCAGCGTTCTCGCTTTTGACCTCATGGGTTGGCCATTTTTTACTATACTGATTCTAGGATTACTTAAATTGATATCCCCATCTTTGCAAAGATACATGAATATCACTAAGTTGACATACATATACATAATTACATACGCAGCAGCCACATTCTCAAACTTTGGCAATCCATGGTGGTGGGACATCGGTCTGCTTCTCGCTAGAACTGTCACTTCAGAAACAGTATTAATGTATGTACCAGAGTTTGTAGCAGTTCCGAAAGATGCAGCTACCTTACTTATAAATGGTTGTGGAAGTATATTTAACATACCCTGGGATGTACTTCTCCCAGCTATGATATGGCATACATTGATCAGTGCACTTTTCATAGGTATCTGTATTGGTTTTGCAAGTATTATTCGTCGTGAATGGGTAGATATTGAACGACTGCCATTTCCCCAAGTTACCCTAGCATATACCTCAATCTTAGGTTTAGATAACGTTAAGAATAGACAATGGACTGGAAGAACAGCGTTTATTTTAGGTTTTATTGCTGGCTTTTTATTAGAAATACCAATAAGTGGTGTTAATCTGTTTCCATGGTTTCCAGATCTTTACTCTTGGCGTACAAATACTTGTGGTCCCGGTCTACATCAGATCACTATATACGGTCAACCCTGGAATTTAGGTTTCGATAAAGACCCTTTGACGTATGCAATATTTATGTTGGTTCCTCTAAACTCTCTAATAGCCATGGTTTTCTATGTGTTAGTATTGGAGTTGGCTCTATACATAGCTTGGTATACTGGTTACTATACTGGTATTGAAAACATTGGCTTTTGCGGAAGATATTGGTGTTCCCCAACACCCTATGGAGACCCACCCTATTACTTCTCTGCTATAATTACAGGTGCTGGATTAGGGTTGTTCGTCATTACCATTCTCCTTGAGAGACACTATATAGTTAATACCTTAAAGGTAGCATTCAGAAAATCGTCGGCGAAAGAAGAGGAAGAGCCAATGTCTTATAAAACAGCATGGGTAATATTCATAATATTCTTTATAATGATGGTGATCTTCCTTATGTATACTGGCATGAGCCCTTGGGTATCGTTTGTAGCAACATTAACTGGTTTAATAACATGGATTGTAGCAACAATTATATGGGCCAGGTTGGCTACTATAAGTACTCCATGTTTCTGGATAACCCCAGGTTTAATAAAAATGTTGACTTGGCCTACAGACATTTATCTACCAATAACGTCTACGGATTTAGCCTTAATAGGACCATTAAGTAGGCATTGGATTGGTCATAGAAATCTCGCTGGCTGGGGTAATTCGTTTTACATTTCCATAGGAAGCTATCATATTGGTCGACTTACAGGAGTACATCCCAGAAATATAGTTAAAGTATTGACCGTTGCTTTATTTACAGCCGTTTTCATGGGCCATATAATGCAAATAGTTTTACCTGGAGTGTATGGTGGTAAGATCGCTATGACTGGTTCGCCATCCCTCGTTCTTATAATGGAGATAGAGTCCTTTACTAGTGGAGGATTTTGGAATGTTCCTACTCGAACCCCAATATCCGAAGTTGCACCACATTTAGCTATTGGCTTTATATTTATGATTGTTATGCGATATCTTTCTACGAAGATATTATGGCTACCAGATCCAATAGCAGCATTAGTAGCATGGTGGTGGCTTCCTCCATGGTCTGCAGCACTCATTTCAGGAATAATAAAATACTTAGTGCTTAAAATTGGTGGAAGTAAACTTTACGAAGAACAAGTTATGCCATTTGTCGGAGGATTTGTATTAGGGGTCACCTTAGAAATATTTATGGCCGCTATGGGATTCTATGCACTTTATTCAAGAATATAGAACTCATTATTTTTTTATTTTTCCTCAAAATTATACTTCATTTAGTATTCATGATGCATAAATTCATCATGTAATTGCTAAGAAGTTTAATAGGGCTCATTATGATTCCAAAAAATTCTATTGCCAATAATCCTGCAACGTATGAGAATACAACAAGGTTTAAATAAATTTGCGAGAGAAATTTTAAGGTGTTTGCTGTGGGTTGTTTGAGGGCTGGGGTTGCTGCTGTAGATGTTACTCCTCCTTTGGGTATTAAGATGTCCGGCTATTTCGAAGAGAGGGTTGCAAGAGACATTCACGATCAATTGTTCGCGAAAGCTCTCGTTTTAGACGATGGTGAAACTAGGCTTGCTGTTGTTGTCTGCGATTTGATCGGTGTTGAACGTAGGTATTTGGATGAGGCGAAACGTATGGTTTATGAGCGTACTGGAATAGCTCCATCGAATGTTTTAATATGTTGCACTCATACTCATACTGGTCCTGATGTAGGAGACATGGATTATGGAAGTTTTCTAACCCGTAGGATTGCGGATGCCGTACAGTTGGCGGTAAACAGGCTTACAGATGTTGAACTGGGTGTTGAAAGAGAGGAGGAGGCTAAACCTCTGGGGAATAGGCGTTTCTACATGAAAGATGGAACTGTATGGACAAACCCAGGCATTTTAAACCCCAATATTGTTAAACCAGCCGGTCCAGTAGACCCTGAGATCAACGTCTTATGCGTTAGAAAGCCGAATGGTGATACTGTGGGCTTGATGGTGAATTATGCTATGCATTATGCTGGTTTAAGTCCTACTGAGAAGAGGGAGGATATGTATACGATTTCAGCAGACTACTTCGGCGTATTTTCCAATATTATACAACGTATTAGGGGTGAAGAGTTTGTAGCGATGCTTGCTAACGGTGCATGTGGAGACGTTATAATGTTTGACGCTATGAAGCCTCATAAAGAGGTGAACAAGTTCTTCGGACACGCTGAACGAGTAGCATCTCTTCTAGCTGGGAAGACAATATGGGCTTGGAATCAGATGCACTTTAAAAACCGTTTGAAACTGGCGGCATCCATGGAGGAGGTTTCAATCCCGAGGCGGTTCCCCACGGAGGAGGAGTTAAAATTCGCATCGAAACTTGCAAGAGGAGAAGTTAAAGCCGTCAATATGCGGCATTACGCTTTAAAGTACTTCTTCTATCCCAGGTTGGAGGAGTTTATAAACGCTCCAAAACATGTTAAAACATGGGTTCAAGTACTAGCCGTAGGTGATCTAGCAGCTATAGTCGGGCTTCCAGGTGAAATATTCGTAGAACACGGTTTAAAGATAAAGAAGGAGTCGCCTTTCAAATACACGTTTATATGTGAGCTCGCTAACGACTACGTAGGATATGTTCCAACACTCAAAGCATTCAGAGAAGAAGGCGATTTAACGTCTTCAGGAAGCTATGAAACTACGATAGGACCAAACATTCTAACACCCGAGGCAGGCGACGCAATGGTTGAAACAGCGTTGGAAAAAATGAATAGACTATATGAGACAGTTAGAGAATAACTCTGACAAAGTCTATCAAGGTATCTGATAGTTTTATGAAAATAATTTTCCATACTAACTATACTAAAACTAATAATGGAAATATTAATGCTAAGTATTGTAAATTATATGATAGCTTTCCCATTACTATTATTCCAATATTTGTGTCAAGTATTCATGTACCATAGTGTGAATGCATTAACATGCGTTGTCTTTTCTAGGAACTCAATGACCATACGGGTTTTTAAGTCTGCCAAGTCCCTCCATTAGAGTGTATAGATCTTAGTGGAGCCATATGCTTCACAGTAGTACTGGCAACATCATTTTGAGAAGATTATATACATGGTTTCCAATACATCCACTTGTAAATCTTATTTTTAAATTTTAAAATGAAGTGGCAAATCTTATAGTATAGTTAGTTTTTTATAATACATCTGGTGGAATTTTGGGTACATCTGGCAAGCCTGCTATTGAGGGAGGAGAACCTATAATAAAAGAGCCTCTTCCGAAATGGCCTTGGTTTACAGAAGACATAATCCAAGCAGCCATGGAACCTCTGCGAAGTGGAAAAGTTAATTATTGGACTGGCGAACTGGGGAGAAGATTTGAGGAAGAGTGGGCTAGGTGGAATCATGTGAAATATTGTGTAACAGCGAATAGTGGTACCAGCGCTTTACATACAGCTGTGGCAGCATTGGGAATAGGCCCAGGTGATGAAGTTATTGTACCATCTTATACTTTTATAGCGACTGCTTTTTGTGTTCTCCAAGCAGGTGCAATTCCCGTCTTTGCAGATGTTAGAAGAGAGGATCATTGTATCGACCCAAAGGACATTGAAAGGAAGATTACAGAACGAACTAAAGCAATAATACCCGTCCATCTTTACGGAAATGTTTGTGAAATGGATGAAATAATGCAGATCGCAAGAAAACATGATCTATATGTCATAGAGGATGCAGCAGAAGCACACGGAGCAATGTACAAGGGTAAGAAGGTCGGTTCCATAGGTAATGCTGGATGTTTTAGCTTTTGCCAAAATAAAACCTTCACAACAGGAGGTGAAGGGGGAGCAGTAATTACAGATGATGAAGAGCTCTATTGGCAGTGCATGTCCTTTAGAGATCATGGCTTTGATGCCAAAAAAAGATTGAATCTCCTCGAACTTGAAGGGACACTCCACTATATTCATATTCGAGTGGGGTACAATTACAGAATGACCGAGATGCAGGCAGCAATAGGCTTAGCCGAGATGAAGAGACTCGATAACTGGAATTTACCGCGACGTAGAAGAAACGGTGAAGTCTTGATAAAAGAGCTTAAAGAAGTCCCACAAGTATTATATCTTCCAGTTCATAATAATGAAAGGGTAAATGGATTTTATGTTTTCCCCATAGTTGTTGACATTGACAGTATAAGGGTTGATAAGGATACGTTGATAAAGGCTTTGGTCGCAGAAGGGGTCCCAGCGTGGAGGTCATTCTGGCCTCAATGCTATACTGAGAAGGCATTTTTAGAGCACAATGGATTCGGAAGAGTTAAGTTTCCATTTAGGTCAAAGGAGTACACAAACCCAGAATCCGTGAGATACGATAAAGTTTATTGCCCAAACGCCGTCTGGCTTGAAAAGAGGACGTTCATTGTTCATTGTTACCCAACATTAGAAGAAGAGCACATGTATATGATAGCTGATGCCATAAAGAAGGTATTAGATTACTATGCCAAATGAATTCTTTAGGGTAGATGGGGATATGGATAAAGTTAAATGGGGCGTAATTGGAGCGGGTGGAATAGCTCAGAGAAGAACTATTCCAGAGGTCATTGAATTTGGTAAGAAGTCGGAGATTATAGCGGTGGAGAGTAGAACTAAAGAGACGGCTGAAAAGTGTGCCAAAAAATTTAATGTGAACTACTGGTATACTGACGTTAAAGATCTATTATCAAATCGAGAAGTGGAGGCTGTTTATATAGCTACTCCCAATTATCTCCATTACGAACAGGTAATCATGGCTGCGAGAGCAAGAAAACACGTATTGTGTGAAAAACCTCTTGGAATAAACGTCAAAGAATGCGAGGACATGATTAGAGAATGTAAACGTAATAATGTGAAGCTTGGAGTTGGTTTCATGATGAGGTTTCATGGACTGCATCAAAAAATTAAAAAAATTATCAGCGACGGAGTAATAGGTAGACCTGTTTTAGCGCGAGCCCAACTTACCTGTTGGTATCCAAAGATAGAGGGGGCATGGAGGCAGAACCCCAAGCTCAGCGGGGGAGGTAGTTTAATAGACATGGGTTCTCACTGCATTGACCTTTTGGAGGCACTATTGTCAACGAAAGTAAAGGAGGTTTTCTCTTTTCAAGATACGCTGGTTCATAAATACCCAGTTGAAGATAGTTCGGTGGTGCTTCTACGCTTTGACAATGGTGCAATAGGAGTCGTCGACAACTATTTCAACATACCTGATAGAGCCTCTAGAAACGTACTTGAGATATACGGTACTCGAGGGAGCGTTCTCATAGAAGGAAGCATTGGTCAAGAACCTACTGGTAGAGGATTTCTATATTACTATCCTCAAGAAGAATATGAAAGCAAACAGGAAAGAATCGTCGAAGAATTTAAACCTCAAAAAATAGAATATGATGTTGTAAGGATGTATGCTGCTGAAGTAGATCACCTTTCCCAGTCTATACTAGATAACACAGAACCAGAAATAAGCGGTGAACTTGGCCTCTGGAATATGAAGATAATCTCCGCATGCTACGAGTCAGCTAAATTAAAGAAAGCCATAGAGATTCTTTAATTCTTCAATTATAAATTAAAAAAGAGTGATTAAATGGAATCTGATGGAGAATTTATTATATTTCCAGAACCAAAAGAAGTTATCTATAAAAATGGAGAAGTAGTTGTTGATGGAGAGTATAAGATAGTTCATAGTTATGATGCTGATCCCTTAGAAGTTGAAACTGCTCTTAGAATTGCCAAAAGAATAGAGGAGTTAACTAAATCGCATTTGCAAGTTCTTAATCAGTATAAAGTAAGTAAGAAACAGAAAATTATTTTTGTTGGAGAATATTTTAAGCATCTTCTTTCTGCGAAGTTGAATATGAATAGTCCAGAAGGCTACGTTTTAGAAATCCAAGATGGAAAAATTATAGTTGCTGGTAATACTCCAGCGGGGACATTCTACGCAGGAGAAACGCTGAAGCAATTATTAAAACTCAAGGGAGGAAAAATGGTTCTACCAAAAGTTATAGTAAAAGATTGGCCGGATTATAAGTACCGTGGCTTATACATTGAAAGTAAGTGGGGACCAGATCTAATGGATTTAAATGGTTGGAAGACGCTCATAGATTTTATGGCTAGTTTAAAACTTAACTTTTTATGTATAGGAGTTTATGGTTGTTGGGTCATACAATACGATAATCAAATAACAGAGTTTCTCTTCATACCGCTGAAAAATTATCCTAGACTGAGAACATTAAAAACCATAACCTATTATTCTTCAATAAATGAAAGCTGGGTTAAAATAACATATCTACCTAAAATTTTCGTGGAAGACTTCTTCTCTGAAATAATAGCATACGGTAAAAAAAGGAATGTAATAGTATGTCCTGCCTTTAATAGCTTAGGCCATAATACTCTGATTCCAAGAGAGTATCCTGAAATTTCAGCAATAGAGGAGAATGGGAATCCAACTAATTACGGTTTTTGTCTCACGAATCCCAATACATTAAAGATTATGTTTGATATTTATGATGAAATAATAGATAAGTATCTTAAACCGAATAACATCGACTTTTTCCACATAGAATTAGATGAAATATATCCACTTATAGGTATTGATCCTAAAGATCCTAAACGTGTCGTTGATCCTTGGTGCAAATGTGTAGAATGTTGCAAAAAAACTAAAGAAGGACTATTTCTCGAATACATTATAAGTATCATTAAACATCTTTTGGGGAGGGGCATTAACAAGATATGTGTATGGAACGATCAAATAACTAGAATGAATCTGCTAGAGAAATTTGCAGAGCGTCTTAAAGAAGATGGGTTAATAGATAAAGTTATAATTGGATGGTGGTATTACGGAATTAATGAGAAAGATTTAGAAACAAACCGATTTGATTTCGGCTATTTTGGTTCCGAACTTGGATTAATTAGATGGGTTGTTCCAATGGGTGGCTACTACTTCTGGTGGATGTATCAAAGTCTATTAGAAAACATCTATCTTATGCTAAGAAAGGGCTTCGAAAGAGGAGCTGAAGGCGTTATGGCTTATTGTACGTTCGATTACAGTTTCCATAAAAACTATTATTGTCTATCAGAGTTTTCGTGGAATCAAATGAAAAAGAGAGATTTAAAGCAATTTAATGAAAAATACGCTAAATTTATTTTTAAAGACGAATATGAAAAGGCTTTAAAAGCTTTTCTAAAGCTTGAAATGTTATCTTCAGCAGGAAGCGAAGCCAATTCGTGGCTTTCCCAACTTTTCTACTATCCATATTCATATGTACATCCCGACAAAAATTACCCAAGATTATACCCGCAGGAAATCATTGATAATCTTAAAAGGAGCGACAAGTATTTAATAGAACTCAACAAATATCATGATATTGCAAAAAGCGCTAGTGAATATTTTAACTTAATAAATAATACAAGAATAAGCCTACCTAAAATTTTGGATCATTATAAAGTAGAATGTATGAGGTATCAAAACACTATCGAAATATTTATAATTATTCTAGAGGCGTTCAAAAAGTACAAAATGGCTCAAGAAGTATATGCGCAGAGTAAAGAGAAATCCATGGAAATAATTAATGATGTGATTAATCAGATCGAATATGCAATAGAATTGCAAAAAAATCTTATACTTAATATAGAGAAAATAAAAGCAGACTATCTACTTCCTCAAACATTAAGAGATTTAAGCTTTATGCTAGTTTTCTTATTCAATTTTGAGGACAAGTTATTTGAAATCAGAGAAAAATGTCTATCAGGAGAGTTCACCCAACTTCCAGAAGTGGATATTAGATTTATATGAGGTAGCCTTAATAACTTTTAGAGGAAGTATTGGAAGGTGGATATATGAGGAAGTTGAAGGTTGGACACGTCGGTGGAAGATTAGTATACGCAGATCTTTTTAAAGCAGATCCCAGAACTGAGGTTGTTGCTTTATGCGATATAAACCCTATGGCCCTTGAGAAAGCAAGAGAGTCCCTTGGACTTAGCGAGTCTCAATGTTTCCAGGATTATGATGAATTCCTGAAGAAGGCAGATGTAGACATAGTATTTATAGGGACCCCTATTTACTTACATGCAGAACAGTCCATAAAAGCAATGGAAAGCGGGAGGCATGTACTCTGTGAGGTTACGGCTGCGCACGATGTGAGAGCATGTAGGGAATTAGTTCACGTAGCGAAGAAGACTGGAATGAAGTACATGTTAGCAGAGAATATGTGTTATGTTCATTTTATCCGCGAATGGACGGAGATGATTAAGGAAGGAAGGCTTGGCAGAATATATTACGCTGAAGGAGAATACATCCATCAAATAAGACGCTTGTTAAGAGATCCATCGTCTGGTAACTTGCTGTGGAGAGTGTTTCGCCCTCCTATCCACTATATTTCACATAGCTTAGGACCACTACTTATGATGTTTGATGATTACGTTACGGAGGCTATGGCATTAGGCACTAGTAAATATACTGTCCCAGATATAAACGCTGATGGAGCTATCGACATGCAAGTAGCGCTCTTTAAGACACGAAAGGGTATAATAATAAAAGTCTTAAGAAGCCAAGTTGTAGCCAGAGAACCCCCATTCCACTATTATGTCATTTATGGGACTAAAGGTTGCATAGAGAATACTAATTTTAGAATGGGAAGAGAAAGAGGCTTAATTTACATTGAAGGTGAAGATGAGATAGCTAGGGAAATAGATTGCCCTATTTCTGATCCGAACGCGCCCGAGGGGGCAAAGAGAAGTGGCACTCATGGTACAAGTGAGTACTACCTCGTCAAGGACTTTATAGACGCCATAGAAAGCGACAGAAAGCCACCAATTAATGTTATCAAAGGAGTTGATATGACCATTCCTGGGCTAATAGCACACGAGTCTGCAGTTAAGGGAGGCGTTTGGCTTCCAGTTCCACATTTAGAATAATTCAGATGATCCATATGAAAGTTGGATTTGCTAGTGTAGATACAACACTAGCCTTGGGCTCATAAACACCAGGAGGTTTCACTAAGAGGTATCTATGGAATATTCACGACCATCTTTATGTTAAGACTGGCGTTTTTGAGAACGATGGTGTTAAAGTTGCATTAGTAGGTGTTGACGCCTTATCTTTGAAATCTCCAGTAATTGAAGTTACAAGAGAAATAGCTGACGAAAAATGTAGTATCCCGTCAACTAACATAATAATTAGAGCTTCGCATACTCATAATGATGGCCCAACGGTTGAGTGGGTTGGTGATTCGGAAGAGATAAATTCTAATTTGTCTGAGCCAGATTTTATTAAATATCTACTGAAAACAACTCCATCTGCCGATAAAAACTATTTAGATGTGTTGGCTCGTAAGATTGCTTCAGCAATAAATACTAGCTGACAAATGGAGGAATGGGGCTGTTTGTGCTGTAGATATTGGAAAAGAAGACTCTGTCTCCTTCGGTTAAGATGAAAAATGGGAAGCAGATGACTCATCTGGGTAAAGGAAATCCGGATATCATTGAAACAGCAAGTCCAATTGACCCAGATGTAGGTATGACAAATGCATGGGATTTAAACGGAAAGTTTCTAGGTTGTGTAGTTAACTTTGCATGCCATGGTACAGCAATGGAGGAGGAGAAGAATGCTCAGCTGATTGGCCATATTACTTAGATAAGGCTATCCGAAGTGTTATGAGTGAAGATTCGATAATTGTATTCTTAAATGGGGCATGTGGTGATGTTACAAGTTAATAATTTGAGTTTAAGAGCCATCGAATTTGGTGAAATAGCGGCTCGCAGAGTAGGGCAAAAGGTTGGTGCTGAAGTTCTTAAGGTTTTAGCAAACGTTAGTGTGGAAATTGAGGCTGAGGATTTAAAACCTATAGCAACAGCCCAGAAATTCATATATCTAGAAAGAAGAAGAGTTTCACAAGAACGATTAAACTGGGCTTAAAGATAAAAAAAGCTTCCCACTTCCCATATACGTTTATCGTCGAGCTAGCTAATGGTTGCATAGGGTATGTACCAACGGAGGAAGCTATGGGTCCCTTTGGTGGAGGATATGAGCCTAGAATGGGATTACATAGCTTTCTAACACCAATGGCTGGCAGAGAGATCGCGGAAGCTAGCATAGAGCTAATCAAATGATTCATCCCTGGAAGCATACCTGAGCCCAAGAAAATAGAGAAAAATAGTTGGGCGAGTAAACCATGAGATTATGGTTCAGTAGGACCCGAAGATATATAATTGAAACTGAAAACTTGCTTTGTTACCCATTGTTTTATCAGTTAAAATTTTTACCTATTGTTTCTTTTTTAGAAAAGTAAAAATTTAAAATAATTCGTTCTTTGATGGTAATTTTACGCTTGATTTCTAATGTTTTCTTTATGGATGTTTTGTCTTCTTTCGAGTGAAGAGACTGCTCCAAATAATTTTTAGAAGGTGTTAAGTGGAATAATGGTGTTTATTGCCCTAGATATGGCTTTGTAGGGGCTAAATTAAGCTATATAATGACAGGTGCGTTGGTCTTATTAAAGAGCGTAAATTCTTTCACAGACAGAAAGAGTAGAGGGAAATTTTCAGTTTGATATGGATAAGTATTTTTAATAGTTTTTAGCTTAAATAAACAGAATTGATGAAAGTAGAAACTACAAAAGCTGAAATCTATGTAGAAACAGATTTTCTGAAAACTACTATTCGAACAGAAGGTTACGTGAGTGGCGTTGCCTCCCTAATAGACAAGTCTACTGGTGCAAGAGACCTTGGTTTTGGTTTGGATATAGTAGATTTTCTTTTAGAGCCTGGCGACGATAGAAATTTGCCCATTCCTGAAGAATATAGGTATCGCTGGGGGGACAAAATTCACGGAAATATACCGAAACGATTCGTAGAGCTTCCTCAGATATGTACCCAGGCGAAACGGTTGCCGTTTGAAATATTCAGGGGAAGAAACTTTGTTGCAATTAAGCAGTGGTTTAAATTTACTATAGCAACTTTAGACAGACTACCAGGGTCTCTCTGGGAGCAGTGGCTCATATTCCAAAATGGGAGACGGTTCTTTATATCGTGCGATAAGATAACTAGTGCTAATGACGTGGATTCACTAATCCTCCGGATAGATATGCCAGGTCATATTAAACATAACAGAGGCGATACGTTTGAATCTATCTACCTCAGTTATTATGGCTTTATCCCCGCTATTGAGTTTCTTGAAGACTTTCCACCTGACGCTAGATTCTTTTACAGACGTGGAGTAAACCAACAGCCTCAACGTTTTATAAGAGCTTATAAGATACGTGGTGGACCATGGCTAGCAGGTATGACCCTAAACCCCTCAATCGTCTACGAGTCATGGTGTCATCAGAGAGGCTACGTTTGTATGATTCAAGAGATAGGTGGATATCCAGTTAGAAAGACTGAATCTTTTAGCGCTGTGCATATAATCGGATTCTTCAATTCAGTGGAGGAAATGAATAAGTTATATGATGCTTATAGAGAATGCAACTCCACCGTATTATGTGAAAATGGCTATAGACTAATTTAGATGCTTAGTGGTTTCAAATGTCCTAATTTAGGTATTTCCATTAGTTTTCTTAACTTAATTTTTAAGAGCACTATTGCGTATGTTAAGAGCACGGTTAAAGTATTGCTCTCTAGTTTCTAATTGGAATTCCTCTATTATTCGTTCAACTGAAATATTCTGTAGATGTGAAATTAGTAAGAAAACTCCTTCAGAGGATGCTACATCGATTTCAACGTGTGGCCCATATTTACTTTTAATACCTTCCCATTTATCACGGTTATAGTCTATATGGAGTATTTTGTAGTCTAAGTTTATTGTCTTTGAGATTATAGGCTCATGAATACTAGAACTAGCGACGACTTTTCCGAGGGGGTTAACTATCATACTTCCTTCTCCAGTATATGCAGAGACCATGTATATGCCAAAGTTAAAAGCCCATATGGAGAGTTGAAGGCCTCCACGATACATGGAGGGGAAAAACACTATTTCAGCACCATTAGCCGCTAAACCTTTAATAACGTCTTCAAAATTTAAATCGAAACATATGGCGCAACCAATCCGTCCAAAGTCTGTCTGAAAAACTGTTGGATTAGCGCCAGGTGTAACACCCCCTTTAATCTCACCGATTGTTGGATGCATTTTATAGTAACTACCTACAGGTTTACCTTGACGGTTGATGAGGACGGCAGAGTTGTAAATTTTCCCATCTTTCCGCTCTATAATTGGGCAGATCACGTACATGTTAAATTGTCGTGCAACTTCACCTATAGCATTAGTAGTAGGGCCGGGAACAGATTCTGCTATCTGAAGCCAATTTTTAATTTCTAAGCCTAATGTTATAAATGCTTCGGGAAGACAAACGATATCTGGCTTATCTAAAGCGGCTCTCTTAAGCAATTTTATGGCTTCTTCAAGATTACGTTCAGCTCTACTCTTCGGACTTTCCCCTATTTCGCTAAACCCTGCTCCACTGAAGGAGATAGTTGAAACATGAACGTATCTCGCCATATAACCACCATATATTCCATTTTCAACCTTATCCATAAATACTATTTTAAATTTATAGTTCTCCCTTCATTTCAATTAGGTACTTTTCATCCTAGTTTTTAGATTAGAAAGTCTGTTAATTTTTCAGTTAAATGGAGTGTTGGAAGGGCACTTTAATTTAAGCATATTCTTTTTTAGGTCGGAAAGGAATCATGACAAAACATTTTTATAGATGTGGTGAAAGCAATATCTTGACTATCTATGTTAGATAATATGCATAATCCAAAATGGGCCCTTTTCTTTGATTTCCATACAATGCCTGCTTGTCCAGATGTTGGTGAAAATTTTGATGTTAACGCGTTTATCGAACATCTGAAGGCTTGCAAAGTTGACTACGTGGTATTTCCTGCACGTTGCAACTTGGGTATGGCATACTACAACACCAAAGTAGGTATTCGACACCCATCTCTTAAGTACGATTTATTTGGCAAAATTTCCGAGGCATGTGCTAAAGCAGGTATCGCAATATCAGCTTACATCAATTGCGGTTTAAGTCACGAGGAGGCGCTTCTACATAGAGACTGGGCCGTTCTCTTTCCAGAAGGATACACTTACAAGCCTAATCGGCTAGATCATTTCTTCCGGCAGATGTGCTATAATACTCCATATGGTGAGCATCTCCTAGAAATGATTAGAGAAGTCGTTACTCAATATCCAATCTCCGGCCTCTTCCTCGACTGTTTTTACACAGAGCCCTGTATTGGAGTTGAATGCATACGTGAAATGAAGAAGCTCGGTTATGACTGGAAAAATCCTAAACAACTGGCTGAATACAATCATATGAAGATCATTAGAATGGCTAAACGGATTGCTGAAACCGTTAATAGTTTAAAGCCGAATATGCTTCTATACTTCAACGGTATCCCATTTGAAGATCAGCAGAATATTGGGACATATTTAGAGTATGAATGCTTACCAACTGGTGGATGGGGATATGAAGCTTTACCAGTATATGCCCGTTATGCTCGAAATCTCGGTAAACCAATTTTAAATATGACTGGACGTTTCCATCGTGGCTGGGGCGATTTTGGAGGAATACGTACTGAAGCAAGCCTAGAATACGATTGTCTATATGGGCTTGCTAACGCAATGCGTACAACAATAGGTGATCACTTCCATCCACGAGGTGATATCAATAGAGCTGTATTTAACCTTGTACGGAAGATTTACTCCAAACTTCAGAAGTTCGAGCCATGGTTTGAAGACGCTGTGGCTCTTACGGATATAGCATTGGTAGCACCTAAATCTACATTTCAACATCCATTAATGGATGAAGAACAACCCCGTTGTATGGAGGCTGTAAGAGGAGCTACTAGAATGCTTTGCGAATTGAAGATGCAATTTGATATTATAACGCCTAAACTTAACTGGAAAAAGTATCGTCTTCTAGTACTGCCTGATTTAGTTTTGTTAGATGACGAGATGACTATGAAGATAAAAGTCCATCTAAACGCAGGAGGCCAGATTCTAGCATCTTGCTGGTCTGGGCTTGATTACCGTAAGGAACGGTTTATATTGGAAGATGAATGGGGTGTCGCATTTAAAGGCGATGACCCATACAACCCAGCATATTTATTAGCATATCCACCATTAACAGAAGGTTTACCGGATATGCCAATGGACTTTTACTCTAATGGAGTTGAGGTGGAGGCATTACCAGAGACCAAGGTTTTAGGAGAAATAATTGCACCATACTATAGCCGTTACTGGGATGGTGAACATGGTTACGTTTACAATCCACCTGCTAAGAAAACTGGAAGGCCAGTTGTAACAAGAAAAGAGGCTGTAGCTTATATTGCCCGTGGTATTTTCACTGGTTATTACCACCATGCCTCTGTACCTATGCGTCAACTTATCTCCAATCTACTTCAAATGTTGCTCCCAGATCCGTTAGTACGGGTTCAAGGATTGCCCTCTTTTGCTCGAGTTACAGTTACAGGTCAGACGCATCGCCGTATGGTGCACATATTATCATATGTACCAGAAAGACGTGGTTCTACTATCGATATGATTGAAGAGCCTATCGAACTTAGAGAGGTACGAGTATCGTTACGCTTAGATGGGCGTATGCCCAAACGCGTTTACTTAGCACCTGAACATAAAGAATTGTCTTTCACGATCAAAAATGGATACATAAGTACTGTAATACCGCTTCACTATGGCTACTCGATGGTTGTGTTTGAAGAAGTATAACTTACAAGGAGTTGGGAGCACCATAACAGAATAAACCATATTTTTCACCTGTTCTAAATTTGTGTCCTTCAGTGTATCGAGAGACATCATATATTCCACTAATTATTCAGCCTAATATGGTATGTGCGAAGGTCTGTAGATAACTTCATATTGAGCTGAAATACTAGAAAATGAAATTCATAAGTGTTTAAAAAATAGTAACAATAAAAAGGGGGATGAAATTTTCTAGAATGGGAAGAAGGTTCTCCAGATGCCAAGAATGCCACCAATGAACACGATGAACATCGAACCTGTCAATATACCCCCTGCAACTGGCATACCTACTTCTTCATAAGCTTTGCTTCCACCAATTCGCAACATCAGCATTTTAGCAATCCAAGCAATAAGACAAGGAAACCAATACCCGGTTCGGATTGCTGGATAGGAGGCAAAACCGAGCAGGAAGCCCATAGGTTCAAAGGGAAACCAGATAAATCTTGCATGAAGCCAATGTAATATAACTGTTGTGATGAATCCTGCTAAAAGCTGGGGAGTCTCTGGAAAGCCTGGCTTCATTTCCCATGATGCTCTATATGCACATGATGCCCATCCACAGCCTTGCATCCAACCAGCGGCAGGAATCTTAGATACACCACCAAGAGTATACAGTACTATGAGGAAGGAGATTAGGTACAAAGGTGCTACAAGCATAGCTCCAAGCATGGTTTTTGCAGCATTCTTATTACTTATTCCTGCTAGACTAGCGATGCGATAGGATGCAAATGCCGCACAAGCTGTACCATACCAACCCCAGCTTGGATCATCTTGTATCAGAACTATTACATTACTATATATGAACTCTGTTGTTGGTGGGCGAGGAGCCGGCCCTGGCCAAAACGTATATTTACCAAATATACCTCCAAAATGGTAGTTATTTCCTTTTGCCCAGAATCCTGTTAGACCCCACAGGCGTAAATTAAATAGGAATAATATAAATATTGTTAATGGTACGTAAATTCCTGTAGGTCCAGATCCCAATGCTAAAAGTATCGTCATAAGAACGACAAGACTTACTGTCAGGATAATGTAGGTCATTCTATAACTCATAGGTTCATCCCTCTCTATTTTGACGAGTTCACCCTTACCAAATACAGCCTTTAATGTGTTAACCAAGTAACCTCTTATACTAATTAGATGCATTATTACGAATGCGAGTATTCCTCCATTGAATACGGCTGCAAGTACAAGTGGGGGATCACTCATCACAGAAGGACGGCAGTATACTTTGCCACATCCCCCTCGTGTTTCCATGTTAGTGTAGTAGCCCATTACGTAAGAAATTTGCACAGCTATAAGATAAACGATGTACCAGAACCATGTATTAAATAGTACTTTCAATGGTATAAAGAATGCTATGGAGTAGACTGCTATAATTTTATTTATACCCGTCCATCCAACGATAGCATTAATAGCAGGTACGTCAAATGGCATATTCCAGAAGCCGTTAGCACACGTATTAACTCTCCATCCGAAAAGGTCTGGGAACCAAGGGAAGTAGGCTCCCAACGTAACCGTAGCTTGGTAGAAAACTCCAATAAATACTCCCATGACGAAGGGTGTTATTTTCTTAGCCATACTGGGTCTTGGTTCAGCAAAATGGGTAACGACTGATATCAGTTCACTTATAGCCACAGTATGGGGGTAAGGAACCTTTTCGATGTCAATCCAGTGATGTCTGAAGATGTTAGTTAACGAGAACATAAAGAGAGCCATTGCCACATCAAACACGTACCAGAAAGCTAGAGGCACCACCCATTGATCCCACGGTATTGGTACGCCACCCATGATTAGTTGTTTACATACATCTGGTGGAGGGGCCACATATGTTGGGATGACTTTCAATGAAATGTCTTCGGGTACATTTAGGAATCTGTCAGAAACCCAAATAGATCCAGGAATAGCAAAACAGTGCGGATCAAGATAGAAGGCCGTCACCATAGTTGCGATATAAATATAAGCAAGGTTTCTGAGGGTTATCTTCTTTTTAAGAGGTCTTATCTTTGTAAGAGGTGGTATCAATAGCATGATAATCCATGGCAAAGCTACTACATGTAAATGACAAGCTATACTTCCCAAGTTGTATGAAGTAAAATATGGAAACCCAGGAAGGCAGGCCAACCATATTGGTCCTATGAGCGCACATATAGTAGCAAGAAGTGTCGTATATATCCAAGGCACTCTTTCCTCTCTCGCGTCCATCTTCATTTACATAAAATTTTTACTTTTGAAAATTTAAATTTTACTGTGTCTAATAATTATTTTTGTTTTGATTATTATTCTAGACATTTTAGATATGTTTCGATTTAAATTTTGAAGACGTTATTAAAGGTTTAGCGGCTAATGGTGCTGAAATAGTGTTTTTCCCCTCCATGTATCGTGGAGGCCTTCAACTCTCCATATGGACTTTTGGCCTTCTCCTAGGATGGGGTGTTGGAGAGGTTTACGAGTGAAGGACTGTGGATATCGGGGATTGGGCCTAGAAGACTATATGTTTGAAAAATCCGGTTGAAAAGCCAAACTGCAATGGGAGATAACGCCATCGGGGAGACGTGTGTGACTTCGGTTTGGAAAAAAGGTAATGCACTCCGCAAAATATTCTCAACGGAGGATTCGCAGGTCATTTCGAATCTAGCTGAACAGCTCCTAAACAATCCCTTAAAACTTAAGGCGTAGAGGCGAAAAGCATATATATAACGCATAAATTAAAGTTCGATGGGAAAAACGGGCAGTGAAAGAGTAGAAGTGAAAATTCCGTGGCTTCTAGTTATAGTATTAAGTACATTTCTAGGCTTTTTAGGTACTGTTTGGTATTCGTTTCTTCCATTTCCATTCTTTGCAACTAATAGCCTAGGAATAGTCCTTTGCG
The DNA here is from genome assembly GCA_038859955.1 of Bathyarchaeia archaeon. Lineage (GTDB taxonomy): Archaea > Thermoproteota > Bathyarchaeia > Bathyarchaeales > DTEX01 > DTEX01. Next base: position 21,947 of record JAWCEH010000024.1, read on the forward strand.
GTCCAGAGTTTATTGGAACACCGTTCTTTATAATTATAGTGTTCTTAGCCGTACAGGCCTTAGCTGTGAAAAGCAGTTTCTTAAAAAAGAAGGCTAGTTCAATAACCTTAGCATATCTATACATTATAGGGGTGGGTGTTGGCTACTTTATAAACCAGCAGTATCCAGGTTGTATGTTAATGCGTCACCTTAGCCTTAGAGTTTCAAACCCAACTATTGCTGAGTGGCTTCTTCCAGAGTTTATGGCCCCTCAGGCAGAATTAGTTAATCAGATTATAACTGGAACAGCTAGCATACCTTGGATAGACTGGATACCCTTTATTAGTTTTTGGAGCATACTTCATATTCTATTTGCATTCTACTTCATATCTATAGCCTCGATTTTCAGGCGTCAATGGATAGAGCTTGAGAAGGTACCGTTTCCACATACGATGCCAGCATACCAACTAATAAGAGTTGTATCAGCTCAAACCACAGAATCGCGTGTACCATCTTTAACCAAACTTTTCACCATAGGAATAATCATAGGATTATTAGTTCAAATGCCCATAACTTTCGTAGCTATATTTCCATGGTTTCCAGATATATATGGCTGGCGTGTAAATACATGTGCAACAGGCGGCTGGTGGGTTCCACCAGGTCATCCATTAGCCAGTATTGCTGGTTTATCTATACTGAATAAACATCCGATGGTTTGGGCTTTATCTTATTTTGCTCCGCTAAACATTCTGCTGAGCTCTCTCATATTTTGGATAATTAACATAATTATAGTCCAGGTAGCATATATTATGGGTTACTATACAGGAATAGAGAGCATAGGTGGTTGTGGTAGAGGCTGGTGCACACCATCGCCATTGAGAGACCCACCACTTAGGCTATTTTGTGTATCTCACGTTGGAGGACTAATAGGATTCGCTTTATTCTACTTGATCCTCACTAGGAAGTACGTGATAAATACCATTAAGGCGGCTCTAGGTAAAGGGGAGCTGCGTAAGATGGAGAATGAAGAGCCCATTCCATATAGAATAGCGTATATAACAACGATTATATCCTTTATTTTAATCAGTGTCTTATTTATGCTCTGTGGTATAAGTCTATTTGCAGCAATTCTAATACCGATATCAGCATTTATCTTCTGGTTTGCACAGGTTCGCTTAGTCGGTATAGTAGGTGTTCCCACAAGGGCTAATCAATTTGGAAGTTTCTTCCATAGATGGCTTATATGGCCAGACGTTCCTACACCTATGACTAGAGACTGCGCGCTGGCTACACACTTTGCACGAAACTGGGGTGCCGACACGCCCTCAGATGGGTGGCCCGGTTTATGGACAGGCTTCATGTCGTATCGTATGGCTAGTTTAACTGGTGTAAGCAGTAAAAACGCGTTTAAAGTCCTTTTAACGTCAACTATTATAGCCGCGATAATGACTCACATAACATTCGTATGGGTTGGTTACATGTTCGGTGTTAGCAAACTTCCAGCAATCTCTGGTTATATAGGCTTTGATATGTACTTTGCATGCTATACTCCTGAGGGTGTCAACCGCTTTCCATCTCCTGGCAACCCAGTAGAATGGATGCCTAATGTACTTGTGGGCATTGTTGCTGTCGGGCTCCTCAGCTTTATACATGCTAAATTCATATGGTTCCCCTTGGATCCCATAGGTTTTATCATGGCCTTTAGTTTAGATGGCTATCAGTGGGGTATGGCATTACCATTCTTTGTGGCTTGGGTAGCTAAGACTCTAACTCTCAGGATAGGTGGAAGCAAAGCTTATGAGGAATATGGGGCACCGGTTGCTGGAGGAATCGTTGTAGGATGCCTAATAGCTTCTCTAATAGGTGGTGTGATGATGATTGTTAGATTCTTTTATCCATATTAGAAGAATGGCGTAAAAAGGTGATGGAAGATGGAATATGTAAGAATTAGAGAACTTAAAGAGTCTGATGCTGAATATATTTCAAGTGTTCTTCTTAAGGGGTTTAATTGGTTTTTTAAATTTCATGAGGAGAGGGGGGATGATGTTGAAGCATGTAGGTATCTGCGTGAATCATTTAAACCTGAGCAGATTTGTGAATTCGCAAAGTCGCAGGGAGATAATGTAAAAGGCTTTGTTGCTGAGTTTGATGGAAAGGTTGTGGGATATATAGTAGCGTCTTTCCAACCCGGCCCGAGGTTAGGATCAATTGGCATAGTATCTGTTGATCCAGGATACCAGCGGAGAGGCATAGGGTCTATGCTTATGGAAAAAGCCTTAGAGTTTCTAAGGTCTAAAGGAGCTAGAAAAGTATATACAACTGTTTCCCACATAAATAGGCCAGCTATAATGTACTACTTGAAACATGGCTTCATACCAGAGGGATTTTTGAGAGAGCATTTCTCTAAAGGAATACATGAAATACTTATGAGCAAATTCTTTGAAGAATGACGGCTATCTTATTTCACTTTTATTTTTAATTCTCAAATCAAAGAATTATAATAAGTAAAAAATTGCCTTACGGCTTAATTAAGCTTTACATGCGGTAGGCATCTGATCTTCGTATTTAACACGTGGATTTTCATTTAAAAGATTCATATGGATGGCTGGAGACGAGGAAGAATACGAAAATGAGAATTAAGTCACAAAGCATAGAAACGGAAAATTATAATGAAAATTAAGTATTGTTAAAATTTCTACATGCGCCATTCTTCTTTAATGTCAATAATTATCTTTGCCAAAGCTTTTTTCTTACCAATCCTATCAATGGCCTCGGAAATCTTAGACAATGGTAGACGCTCCGAATAGAAATGTTTAGGGTTAATTTTACCATCTAAAATCAAACGGATTATTTCATCATGAGTTCTCGGCTCATTAGGTGTTATTTTTGCTATACGAGGATCATTGGGTGGTGGACCTGTTGGTGGAACTTTTGGCGTACCGTATGCAACAGCCTTTCCATTAGACTTTAGTATGTTCAGTGCCTTGTTAAAAGTTGATTGATCGCCCGTACAATCGATTAGAAAGTCGACAGCCTTAGACTCTATAATGTTTTTCACTTCAACCGTGAAGTCTACATAGTGGCTGTTGATTGTATAGTCTGCTCCTATGGTTTGCCCTAATTTAAGCCTTTCATCTCGGTGTCCTACGAGAATTATTGGATTTGCGCCGCGAATTTTAGCACATTGTACATATGTAAGGCCTACTGGTCCATCACCTATTACAAGAACGCTTGAATTTGCCGATATGCCAAGGCTGTCAACCCAATGCATTATCTCGCGTAGGTTTATAATCATAACCGCATCCGTGGGATCTATTTCAGGCGGAACTTTTTGATGTAGAAAAGCATAAGAGTTAATGGATGTTCGATTAATCCCATCAACAATCATAGCTTCAACATCTGTTACTAATCCATATTCCGCGAAACCACCCCAGCCAGAATAATAGCCATCTAGTTTTTCACCTGGATAAACAGCTGTCGGTCTAAGAACTAGATCGCCAACCTCAAAATTCTTGACTTTAGAGCCTATAGATACTATACGCCCAATGCTTTCATGTCCGAGAATACATGGATAAGCCATCCGCCATGGAAGGTTATCATGGACAATACGATAATCCGTACTATTACACGTTGCACCACATATAATCTTGACTAGGGCTTGATATTTGTTGGGTTTTGGAATTGGCACCTCATCAGCGACTACTTCACCCACTCTCCTGACAACAGCTGCTTGCATGAGCCTCCCTCTTACAATTCCTTAGATTCACCATTTTAGTACCATAGCAAGTACTTCCTCCGGCTGTCTAAGCATTAAGTCGTAGGCTTTTGGCGCATCCTCTGCATTAAATTGGTGAGTTATCAATGGTCTAAGTTTAAGTTTACCTTGAGCCATGAACTCTAACATTCTATCTATCCCCTCACAGTCAGTTGGATTAAAGAACATTATCTGCTTTACGTGAGGAAGAAAGAGGTCTATACATGTTAATCCTGGGTAATACCCTTGAAAGCAGTATCTACCATTACGTCTAATCCAATTAAAAGACGTATTTATAGTATCAGCGTTTGCAGAAGTATCGATGATTACGTCAGCACCTTCTTCTTTCTCTTTCCTTACGTAACTTTCAACATCATCTTTAAGCGGGTTTAAAACAATATCCGCACTGTAGAGTTCTGCAAGTTTCTTCCTTCTTTCCAAAATTTCTAAAGCGATTACTCTAGCCCCCATCATCTGTGCTAGTTGAGCTGCCATTTGTCCAATAAGCCCCATACCAATTACTACTACTAGATCACCTTGGTATATCTTTGTCAATTGAATACCATGCCATGGAACTGCTGGCATTACAGCTAGAGAAGCTTCCATAGGATTTACGCCTTCAGGAACCTTTACTACTTGGGTGGCATTCACCACGGCATAACTTACATGTCCAGCCCACATCGGACGTATATTCCCCAATATGCGAGAGCTTCTGGCGAATACAATATCTCCTTTGTGTAAACTTGGAACATTTGAGCCGACTTCTTCTACAATACCACAAAACTGGTAACCTGAAACAAGTGGATATGAAACTCCCTTATATTTATTTATTAAAATCCAGCGTTCTGTACCTATACTTATACCTGAGTATAACACTTTGATGAGTACTTCGTTAGGATTTGGCTCTGGGATTTCTATATCTAAAACCTTAACTTCTTCTGGAGCTGCAAATACTACGCCTCTCGCTTTCAAATTAACCACCAACTTTTTCTATCAATGATATCTTAACTTTAGCTTTTTGAGAAGAATCTGATGAAAGTTTACAATTGAAGCTTATCCGATTAATTCCTTTCCGTATAATTGGTATTTCACCTTCTACTTCTACGTCCTTCAAAACGAAACCATTAGCAGAATACAGTTTACAAGTATTCATTTCAGGTTTGAATATTAAGTATTGATCTGGTTGTAGTTCTACATTGAAAGTCGTAGTTTTTCCGTTTATTGTTACGCTTGGATTTCTTAAAGGTAGCAATTTTTCCTTTAGCGCCTTTATATCGCTTATGTACAGTGTGACGGTATCTTTGGGTGGTAG
>JAWCEH010000025.1:0-26947 GCA_038859955.1 Bathyarchaeia archaeon
CGGCATAAACCAGCATCACTTCCATTCTACCACAAGATAAAGAGTAGAATACCCTCTTATACCTTACGCTTTTTAACAATCCTAAATTTTAAGAATTATCAATTATACACTTGTATTTATTCACCTTATTTTATTAGATTTTAACGCTCAAAATAAAATTTAAATATCGTAGAAACTTATTATTTATCTTTTTGTGGAGGAAGGGAATTATGGAAAAAGGAATGCTGGCAGTTTTAATGGTAGCACTATTTCTTGTAGGCCTAGGAGCAGGTTATGGTATTAATCTCTTAAGTGCGCCAAAAGAGGTTCCTACAGTATTGGTTGGGGAGGTCAAAATAGGCGTTCTTGTTGATCTTAGCGGGGCATTAACAAAATATGGTGAGGATATAAGGGCAGGATATGAAGTAGCCGAGGAGGATGTGAACGCATTCTTAAGTAAGTCAGGAGCCAAATGGAAAATTAAATTGTTATATGAAAATTCGGAGTCATCGGCCGAAGTAGCGCTTTCAAAATTTGAGTCCTTTGTTGGGCAAGGGATACGTATTGTGCTTGGTCCGATGATGAGCCCTCAGTGTGCTTCGATTAGATCAACAGCTCAAACAAATAATGTGCTCTTTATAAGCCCATCTGCAACGGCAGTAACATTAAGTATTCCTGATGATAATTTGTTCAGATTCTGTGCCATTGACGACCTGCAAGGACCTGCAGCGGCTTCGGCTATGTATTCGGTCGGCGTTAGATACATGGTTAGCGTTTATATATCCAATGATTGGGGTGTAGGACTAGATTCTTCGACAACGGAAAAATTTGTCTCTTTAGGTGGAACTGTACTGGAACATATCCCATGGTCCCCCGATACTCTTGAGTTCACTCCAATAGTGGAAAGCATTAACAATGTTATTCAGCAGGCAAAAACAAGGGGCATTTCGTTAGAGGAGATAGGAATTTACGCGGTTGCTTACGCTCAGATTTTACCAATTTTTGTAGCGGCATCAAACTATCCAGATCTTGCAAAAGTTAGGTGGTTTGGAACAGATGGAACAGTCATGCTTCCAGAGCTAACAGACATGAAGGAACATCCAATTGAAGTAGACTTTGCACTAAAAACAAAGTTTACAAGCACAATGTTCAGGATACCAGAAACAAGAATATACAAACATGTAAAGGAGAGAGTTGTGGGTAAATTAGGGAGGGAGCCGACAATTTATGCTTATTCAGCTTATGATTCAGTGTGGGTTGTTACATTAGCTCTAGCTGTTGTAAATGAATATGATTCAATGAAGGTTAAGGAGATATTGCCTCAGGTTGCGGGCTCCTACTTTGGTGCTATTGGCAACATAGTTTTAAATGAAAATGGGGATTTGGCAATGGCGGATTATAGCCTATGGCGACCCGTAAAAGTTGATGGCAGCATTGAGTGGAAAGAGGTTGGCGTTTACTATTCTGCAGCAGACTCTGTTGAATGGAAGGAAGATTAGGAGGTTCTAGCATCAATCACTTACCTCACTATTTTTTAATTTATTCGGTTTGGAGGTAGAGAAACGATTTATGGATGGAAAAGCGATCTTAGTGGCAAAAAATCTTCTAAAAAAATTTGGAAACCTTATAGCGGTTAACGACGTTAGTATAGAAGTTGAAAGAGGGTATTTTGCTATTCTTTTTGGCCCCAACGGAGCTGGGAAAACAACGTTAGTGAATCTTGTTACGGGATACCTTGAGAAGGATCAAGGAAAAGTCTGGTTTGATGGAAGGGATATAACTAAGCTCTCGGCAATCGACACTTTTAGGCTTGGGTTAGCGAGAAGTTTTCAGATTCCAAGAATTTTTCCCCGCTTAACAGTTCTAGAAAACATATTAATGGCGACGGAAAATCCTGGCGAGAGCTTTGTTAAGGCACCTTTAAGATTCTCCTGGAAAAAAATTGAAAAAGAAAATATTGAGAGAGCTTTTAAAGTGCTTGAGATTGTAGGCTTAGAAGATCAATGGGGCAAATTAGGTGGCGAGTTGAGTGGAGGGGATATAAAGCTTTTGGAGGTTGGAAGAGCTTTGATGAGTAACGCCAAAATGCTTTTGATAGATGAACCAATAGCAGGTGTTAATCCAGCGTTCTCTCACATGATACTTGAGCGCTTACAGAAAATTAGAGAAACACGTAATCTTACAATCTTAATGATCGAACACCGTTTAGATATAGCGTTAAAATATGTTGATTACGCTTACGTGATGGCTAACGGAAGAATAATTTTTGAGGGAAAACCCGGTGATGTTGTGAAAGCACCCGAAGTCATTGAGAGCTATCTTGGTGAAAAGTATTACTTGAGGTGAATTTATGCTTGAATTAAAAAATGTGAATTCTGGGTATGGGAAGCATCAAGTGCTTTTCGACATCTCCATGAACTTAAAAAAAGGCGGAATAACTATTATAATTGGGCCAAACGGTGCGGGGAAAACAACTCTCTTCAGAACTATAATGGGGCTTACAAATATATATTCAGGGGTAATCTTATTTAATGATAATAATATAACTGGTCTGCAGACAAACAAGATAGTAAAACTCGGGATCTCTTATGTTCCGCAACGAGGTAGCTTCTTTGAAAATCTCACGGTAAAGGAAAATCTCTTGTTGGGAGGTTATATTTTAGAGGATAATGAGCGCGCCTCCCTTATGAAGGAAGTCCTGGAGCTTTTTCCTGTTTTAGCAAGGAGAGACTACATTAATCGGAAAGCAAATAGACTTAGTGGGGGCGAAAGACGAATGCTGGCAATAGCTATGGGTTTAATGAAAAGGCCTAAACTGTTATTGTTAGACGAACCTACTGAGGGCTTAATGCCGAAACTCACGGTGGAAGTATATGAGAAAATTAAAGAGGTGCATGAAGAAGTTGGCACACAAATAGTGATGACCGCGGAAAAAGCTCGATTGTCTTTAGAGATTGGGGATGAAGCTTTTCTACTTGTTAGTGGGCAGATAAAAGACCATAGAGCAACGCAAGAGATGCTGAGGGACCCGGATCTAAAAGAAAAATATTTCGGTATTTAATGGGTAATAAAATATGGAAGGTATAGAGTCAGTTAAAATTACGGTTTTGGTTGATAATACTACATTTTATGAGGGCCCAATTCTGGCTGAAAACGGGCTTTCACTATTTGTTGAAGCTAAAAGTAAAGATTTTTCTATTAGAATACTTTTTGATACCGGTTTAACTGGGCAGCCTCTAATCAAAAACTCTGAGGAATTGAAAATCGATCTCAGCTTAATCGACATAATAGTGATTAGCCACAACCATTACGATCATACAGGAGGCCTACTCAAAGTCTTAGAAAGAAGTAATAAACCGCTACCAATAATCATTCATCCAGACGCTTTAAAACAAAAATATGCTATTTTGCCCAGCTTAGGGATAAAGAAATTAACATATACTGGTCCCCCATTTTCATGGGAAAAAGTAAAAGAGAAAGGTGGAATCATCGTTTCTTCAAGAAGCCCGTTAAGTATCGCAGAAAATATTATGGTAACCGGTGAAATACCAAGAGTCACAGAGTTTGAAAAAGTAAAAGGTTTCTACATAATCGAAGATCATGATTTCAAAAAAGACCTCTTGTTTGACGATCAAGCATTAATTCTAAAAATAGATGATGACCTTGTTATGATCACTGGATGCGGTCACAGCGGGATAATAAACACGTTACAGCATGGAATAAAAATACTTGATGCAAGAAAAATTCGCGCTGTAATTGGAGGTTTTCACTTAATAGATGCCCCCTCAGAGATAATAGAGAAAACTGTTCATGAACTCAAAAAATTAAATCCAGAGGTTATAGCTCCAATGCACTGTACTGGTTTTAAAGCGAAGAAGAAAATCGCTGAAACTTTACCAATTGCATTCAAGGAATTATACTGCGGAGATAGTATTGAGATTATTTAGTATTTTGATTGTATTGTATAAGATAGAAATAAGATAAAGTAGGGAAGAAAGATTCTTGAATTGCGAAAATTACTTAATGTATAGAGAAAACCTGATTTCTTGACAAAATTTAAGCGGCTTAAATTCTATGAAAATTCATGGGCAGGATATTTTCTCTCTGGATTTAGGGTACTGAAAAATATTTGTGGATTAGGTTTGTGAACGTGGATTTACTTAGTAGGATTTTGAGCTTATCAGCTTTTGGATGAGGTTGGTTTTAATTCGGTCTGCGTGTCAACAGCATGGTTTAAGTCTTAACGTGTTTTCTTTGGAAAATCGCTCAATTTTTCTTTCATTATCTGGTAATGGAAAATTTTTCACGGACGATTATTAGATAAAACAACAAAAACATAAAATTTAAAAACTTGAAGATTTTTCTTAAGATAAGAGGTATAGAATACTTTGATACCTCCATTACTTCAAAACGCAATAGTATTTGCTAATATAGTTTCGCTTATGGCGATTTCTGCTACACTTGCATTATCTAAAACTAATGTGCCGAACTTTGCTGTTGCAACATTTGGTACAATAGGCATTTACATAAGTTTTACGTGCATCAAACTATTTGGAATGGATCTTTATTCATCGCTTCTACCTTGCATCATTTGCGGCGGAATAATCGGGGTAGTAATATATCAGTTAATGATCAAGCCATTGAGGAGAAGAGGTGCTACACGTGAAGAAATAATGATCGCCACTCTAGGTCTTGATATTCTTCTTATTGCTTTACTTAACATATACGCTGACTATCTTACGCGAACTTTTAAAGTGATGGCTAGAGACTTTACTTTATCAGCCTACGACTTTAATTTTGCTGGATTAAGCGGTGTCTTCATAGTATCAACATCATTTTTCGTTGCTACTCTTGTATTTCTACATTTGATTTTTACTAAGACAAATATAGGGATAGCTATGAAAGCGATGGGTGAAGATCAATCTTTAGCAGAGTGCCAAGGAGTTAACACGGAATTATTATGTATGGTTACATGGTTCATTGCTGGAGCACTACCAGCGGCGGCCGGAGTATTCTTTCCAGTTAACTGGATATCGAATCCAACCATATCCCTATTTATTGTTGTATCAGTTTTCGCTTCATGCGTTTTGGGAGGTTTTTCAACAATTTATGATGCGACTGTTGGGGGTTACATTATTGCGATGACCCAGGTTCTTTTAGTTCCCTACCTCGCTAATATTGTTGGTCCGTGGATTTTACCATATGGTTTCCTAGTTGCGCTGCTAATGATGATAATAACGATAACAGTATTTCCTAGGGGACTTTATGGATTACCTTGGAATGTTATCATTGAAAGATTACATAATGCCTTCATTAGTATAAAGAGATATTGGAGGTTTAAACGATGATACCGATTCCCGGGCTCGAATTCTTCATGACTTTAATCATTTACATTATTATTTTTTTGATAATAACTTTAAGCTATAATATGGTTTATGGTTATACTGGTATCCCTGATTTTGGACGAGCTATGGCTGCTGGGGCTGGAGGCTTCTTATGTGGATATCTTCCGGGAAGACTAATGTTTTACCTACTTGGTTTTCAAGGGGATTATCTCGAGAACGTTCACTTAGTTGTAGATAAGATAAATGCAATTTTAGGTGGGAATCCTCTTCTATCAATTGGATTACTGAGTATAACCATACTTTCAGGAGCGGTGGCCGGCGGTGCTTTGGGACTATTAGCTTCGTTACCTATTTTTCGCGGGATTCGACTCTTTTATCTAGGTGTCACTCTCCTTGCGATCCAAATAAGCTTTAACACCATCGTATACCACTGGCCACCATTCATCAGAGGGGAACTTGGAGTTCCCGTTCCTGATCCATTTAGATGGCTAACATATTATAGTTCATCAACGATTTCACCTGGAATATTACGCTCGATTGGTGTAATAACCACTTCCGGAGTTGTTTTGTCAATTACCGCTTTCTATCTTGTTTCTGTTAGCAGATCTCCACTTGGCAGAGTTCTTAAAGCCGTCAGAGATGATGAAATAAGCGTGGCAGCGCTTGGAAGAGATGTAAAGGAATTATATGTCAAAGTTATGGTGGTTTCCTATGCATTAACAGGAGCTGCAGGAGCCATTTTCGCCCTATATCAAGGCTATGTTGTTGGGCTACATTTTGATAGAGTTGAGTGGACGTTCTGGCCGATCGCCATGGTGATATTAGGAGGACTAGCAAATTACAAAGGTACAGCCGCGGGGACAATATTCTTTATTACACTAAAAAGATTCATAATGTTTTATAAAGCGAATCTTGAGTCCATTTTGCCCTTCTCCCCCATTTGGATAGAAAGCTTGCTTCTAGGCATCGTTCTAATTCTAACTTTAATTTATAGACCACGAGGTCTTTTCCCAGAGAAGCCTGAAACGTCACTTACTAGGGAGGAAATTGAAAAGATAAGAGAAAGTAGAGAGTTAATTTTTCAGCGAACAAATTAAGAAATTTTTCAGACAACTATTCTAACATTTTAGAAAAACATTATTCAAAAATCTTTTCAATACTTTCGTTATTAATTTATTTCATGCAGGGAACATTGGTAAATGCTATTGCGGTTGTAATTGGTAGTTTAATTGGATTAGGCTTCCGTGGAAAGTTTCCGGATAGAATTAAGAGTATTGTTTTTCAGGCTATTGGGCTTGTGACTTTTTTCATTGGTTTTCAGATGTCATTGAAAACTGGCAACTTGGTTGTGTTATTTTTCAGTATGCTGATTGGTGCAGTTATAGGCGAGATTATAGATATTGAGAAACATATTGAGGGTTTTGGGAACTTTATTAAGTCGAGATTTAGCTCTAAAGAGGATAGATTTGTTGAGGGTTTTATAACTGCTTTTCTAATTTTCTGTATGGGTTCGATGACTATTGTTGGTTCGATAGAGGATGGATTGAGTGGGAACCCTTCGATTTTATATGCTAAATCTATGCTTGATGGTTTTGCGTCAATATCGCTTGCTTCTGTTTTAGGCATAGGAGTCCTTTTCTCGGCGATACCGCTGCTGTTATATCAGGGTGGAATAACTATGCTTGCCTCTTTATCGAGGGTCTTTTTCACTGAAGCCGTTATAAATGAGCTTAGTGCGACTGGGGGAATAGTTTTAATAGGGTTGGGGGTAAATATTCTTGAGATAAGGAAGATAAAGGTTGCGAATTTGCTGCCATCGCTGGTGGTTTCAGCGGTTATAACGTATTTCATGCCGTATCTACAATGTTTATGGTTTGTTTAGAGGGGAAGAAAGTGTTTGATGTAGTTACCATAGGGCACTTCTCAATTGATTTCATAATTCTACCTGGCGGAGTAAAGCCTAGAAAAATGCTTGGTGGACCTCCGACTTATACGTCTCTAGCGGCCAGAAATTTAGATGCATCGGTCTCTGTTGTATCAAGGGTTGGAGGAGATTTTCCATCTAGATATGTTAGGTGGCTTCAAGAAAGGGGCGTTGACTTATCCGGTCTACAGACGGATGAAAAATCTAAGACAACAAGCTTCTTGATAAAATATTATTCGGATGGCGGAAGGGAGATGATTTTGAAAGGTAGAGCTCCTCCAATAAATGTTGAGGATTTACCGGTTTCATTAAGAGCTAGGGCGGTACATATATCGCCGATAGCTAATGAGGTTTCCGCAGATTTAATAATGAAGGCTAGCGATATAGCTCCAGTTCTCTCGCTTGACCCGCAGGGTTTGCTTAGGCGCTTCAATGATCTTGGGAAAGTGAGTCTGCATGGAATAGGCAATCTAGGTTTTCTTAAGTATGTTGAGATTTTCAAGTCATCTGGGGAGGAGCTGAAGGTTTTAACTGGTATTCAGGATGCTACTGAAGCCCTTAGAAAGATTAGAGATTACGGTGTAGAGGTAGCTATAACTACGATGGGTGAAAGAGGCGCATACGTATCGTTTAATAATAAATTCTTTATTGTGCCGGCGATCAAACCTAAAACCTTTGTGGATCCTACCGGTGCTGGTGACACCTTTATAGGAGCATTTTTAGTTGAGTATATTAAGGGCGAAGATCCATTGTGGTGTACGTGCGTAGGCGTATCCGCGTCATCTTTCGTTATTGAGAGGGCTGGGCCGAGAGGGTTTGGAGGAAAGAGAGAGGTTTATGATAGGGCGACGCAGATTTATGAAAAGTTTTAATCTTGGTTGCCGGATAATATACCTTATCTGGCTTAAAAGATTTGAGAGGGCATATGTCGATGGGGAAAATCTCTAAGGGCGCCAAATGCAGTGTTGAGGGATGTGACAGAGAGGCAGCTCGCTCCCTAGATTTTGAGAAAGTTTACGCCGCTGGTCTGAGGGTTAAAGGTGGTCGGAGAGCATATCTCTGTAAAGAGCATTATAAGGAGTATAAGAAGGCAACTAAAAAAGATAAGATAGTTGATAAGTGGAGGAAAACAGTGCCATTTTAGTTTTATTCGACTATAAAACTTCGGAAAACATTTATTTTTGGGAACGGTATCACTGTAATAATTGTATCCAATTGCTGATGGGGCTTAAATCTTGAAGATACTTCAGCTCCACTCAAACTTCATTGAGTACCGTCCTGTTGAGAGGGAGATTTCGCAGGCTGAGGATGTTGAGCAGAAGACTTATCGCATAGAGGATCTGGTTGTTTTGTTCACTTGTGTTGAGAGAGACGATGATCTCGAGACTGCGCGCAGGGCTATAGATGAGGTGAAAGTTTTCCTTGATAAAGTGGGGGCAAACCGTGTACTGATTTACCCCTATGCTCATTTAAGCGCTGATCTGGCGGGTCCTTTTGAGGCGCTTAGGGTCCTAGAGGAGATGAAGGCTTATGCTGAAAAGCTTGGGGTGGAGGTTTATCGAGCACCATTCGGTTGGTGCAAGGAATTCTCGATATCCGTTAAGGGTCACCCATTAGCTGAACAGTTTAAGTCAATAGTTTCTGGAGGGAAAGAGGCTGCTGAGAAGGGCGAGATGGTATCTAGGGCTTTGGAGGCTGAGGAGAAGATAAAGTCCTATTGGTTTATTCTTAAACCAGACGGAAGCATGATTCCGATTGAAGAGTTCGATTTCACGGGATATGAGAACTTGAGGAAATTCGCTACCTACGAGATATCTAAGTCTAGGGTTGTTCAGCAAACTCCGCCGCACGTAGTATTAATGAGGAGACTTGAGCTCGCTGATTATGAGGATGCTAGCGATCCAGGTAACTTCAGATGGTATCCTAAGGGTAACTTGATTAAGTCTCTCATCGAGGATTTTGTAACAGAGAAAGTTGTCGCTTACGGTGCCCTAAAGGTTGAGACTCCAATAATGTACGATCTTGAGCATCCGGCGTTGGCGAATTATCTGCATAGATTTCCAGCTCGCCAATACATCGTCAAATCGGAGGATAAAGAGTTATTTCTGCGCTTCAGCGCATGCTTCGGGCAGTTCCTGATGCTCCATGATGCACAGATATCCTATAAGCATCTACCGCTTAAAATCTATGAGCTAACGCATTATAGTTTTAGGAGGGAGAAGAGCGGTGAACTCGCCGGGTTAAGGAGACTTAGGGCCTTTACGATGCCGGACTGTCACGCGCTTTGCGCTAATATGGAGCAGGCGAAGGAGGAGGCTATCAAAAGGTTTAAGCTGAGCATGGAGACTCTTGAGGGTATAGGGTTAACGCTTGATGATTACGAGTTGGCGATAAGATTCACGAGAGACTTTTATATGGCCAATAAGGATTTTATAGTCTCCCTTGTTAACTTGTTTGGTAAGCCGGCCTTAGTTGAAATGTGGGATGAACGCTTCTTCTATTTCGTCCTGAAGTGGGAATTTAATTTCGTTGATAATTTGGATAAGGCTTCTGCCTTATCAACGGACCAAATAGACATAGAGAACGCTGAGAGATATGGAATATTATATGTTGATGAAAAGGGGGAGAAAAGAACCCCGCTGATATTACATTGTTCGCCAAGCGGCGCGATTGAGAGAGACGTATACGCATTACTGGAGAGAGCTTACAAGATACAGAAAAGTGGGGGGACACCGATGCTGCCCGTCTGGCTATCACCGACTCAGGTCAGAGTTATACCTGTTAGTGAGGCCTTTTACGGCGAGGCTGAGAAGATAACTGAGGATTTAATGAGGCGCAATATTAGAGCTGACTGGGATGATAGGCCTTTAACGATGCAGAAGAAGATCAGAGAAGCAGAGATGGAATGGATCCCCTTTATAGTTGTCATTGGTCAAGAGGAGGTTTCAACGGGAAGATTGGCTGTGAGGGATAGACGTTTAAAAGGTGAGCGCAAGATAAAGATGATGAGTCTGGATGATCTAGTAAACGAGATAAAGGAGGAGACTAGAGGAAAGCCATTTAAGCCTCTAACGCTTCCAGCAGCCTTATCGAAGAGACCGCGCTTCTATGGGTAGGCTGCAACTATTCCTTAGTCGATTTTATGCATATCTATTTCTTTAATGTCATCATCGCTGATAGGTATTAAAGGGGTTTTTTATTTTATGTGGCCTTAGGGTTGCGGTCTCCATTTTTCTACAAGAAGTTGATTTGAACATTAGTTGCTATGGCTTTTTATAGCAGTGTAGAATGAGGTTCCGGGAATCCTTTTTTGTAGTTGCGTTGTCTTGGCTTATTTTGATGGTTGGGTTATCGGCGGGTGATTGAATTGGATTGATGCTACGCTGCCCCCTGGTTTATGGTGGTATCTTTTCGGCTGCAGTTTATTTGGAAGTTACGCATAAAGTTCTTTAAGCAGATAGAATAAAATTATTTTTTATGTCGTGATTTAACTGCCTTGGATTAGAGGAGAGTGATTAGGCTGCGGGATAAAACCCTTTTAGTTTATATTGACGGTGAGTATTATCCTAAGGATGAGGCTAAAATCTCGGTTTTCGACCATGGTTTCCTCTATGGAGATGGGGTTTTTGAGGGCATACGTGCATATGACGGCGTAGTTTTTAAGCTTAGGGAGCATATAGACCGCTTATATAGTTCGGCTCATGCAATAATGCTGGATATACAATTAGCTAAGGATGAGATGATTAACATCGTTCTTGAAACGCTCAGAAAGAATGGTTTACGCGACGCTTATATTCGGCTGGTAGTCACTAGGGGGGTTGGCGATTTAGGTTTAGATCCAAGAAGGTGCTCTAAGCCGTCGATTGTAGTTATAGCTATGCCGACGCTTAGATTATATGATGAGGAGAAGCGTAGGAAAGGCATAAGCATGATAGTCTCATGGACTAGAAGGGATTCTGTGGATGCAACATCGCATGAGATAAAATCCCTAAATTACTTAAATAGCATCTTGGCTAAGATTGAAGCCAATAACGCTGGGGCGGATGAAGCGTTAATTTTAGATGCTAATGGGTATATATGTGAGGCGACGGGCGAAAACATCTTCATTGTAAAAGACGGAAGGCTTTATACTCCACCCAGGTCAAGCGGGGCCTTACCGGGAATAACGGCGAGCGTGGTCAAGAAGATAGCTGCAAAATTAGGCTTCGAGGTGATAGAACGCAACCTAACTGTTACCGAATTATACAGTGCTGATGAAGCATTCCTCACGGGAACAGGTGCCGAAATCATGCCAATAAGAGAAGTTAACAGGCGGAGGATAGGTGAGGGAAAAATGGGGCCAATCACAGAGAAAATTTTAGAGGAGTTTATGAAGATTGTACGCGATCCAAATGAGGGAATACCGATATACTGATAGGTAATTTTCCGCTCAGCTATACAACCACAACTTTTTTAACTTGAGGAACTTTTGTCTTCAAGTATCTTTCCACGCCGAATTGCAGGGTCATCATTGAGAATGGACAACCTGCACACGCGCCTTTAAGCTTAACCTTCACTATTCCATCCTCGGTTACGTCGACTAGTTCTATGTCTCCTCCATCAGCCCTTAAGCTCGGCTGAATCTCTTTTATTACTTTTTCAACTTCCGTTTTCAAGACTTAACCACTCCTTATAACATAGTTATAGGATATACGTATATAAACTTTCCCTACGTATTCTTTTAACGCTTATGAATATGGTTGAGAGGGAACATGATGGTTGAGTTGGAGTTCTGGAAGATGCATGGTTTAGGAAATGATTACATAGTGATTGACAATAGAGGTGGGAAGCTGAACGATGATGCTATTAGCCTACTGGCTCGAAAACTATGTAGGAGGAGGTTTTCAGTTGGGGCTGACGGCCTACTTTTGCTCTATAACTCTGTTGCTGCCGATGTTAAAATGAGGATATTTAATGCGGATGGGAGTGAGGCTGAGATGTGCGGGAATGGTATAAGGTGCTTGGCAAAATACTGTTATGAAAATGGCATAGTTAACAAAAGAGAGATTAATGTGGAAACGTTAGCTGGTATCAAAAGTGTTTGGTTGGAAATAGTTGATGGAAGAGTTAGATCCGCAACTGTAGATATGGGTAGTCCATTGTTCGAAAGAGGGAAGATACCAGTTGTGGGCGGGGGAAAATTTATAGATGAGGAGATAAAGGTTGATGATGCCCTTTTCAGAGCAACATGTCTCTCGGTTGGTAACCCGCACTGCGTAATATTTGTTAATGAGGTGGAAGGTTTTCCCGTTGAATACTATGGACCTAAGATTGAGAACCACTCAATGTTTCCAAGAAGAATCAATGTTGAGTTTGTTCAAGTGTTAAGAAAGGATCTTCTTAAGGTAAGAGTCTGGGAGAGAGGTGTTGGTGAGACTCTCGCGTGCGGCACTGGTGCGTGTGCTAGTGTTGTGGCTGGAAGTATACTCGGCAAAGTAGACCGCGAGTGCACGGTTCAGCTCTTAGGTGGGGAACTAAAAATTAGATACGCTGAAAATGATAGAGTATTTATGACAGGGCCCGCTGAAAAAGTATATAGTGGCGTAATTGATTTGGAGGGATTGATTTGAGGTTTCAGTTGGCTGATAGGGTTAGGAAGCTTCCGCCATACCTATTCGCTGAGCTGGAGAAGGTGATAAACGAGAAGAAACAGCAGGGTATAGATTTAATCTCGCTGAGCATAGGTGATCCGGATCTCCCGCCGCCGCCATTCGTTTTAGAGTCGTTAAGGGAGGAGAGTTCGAATCCGAGGAACCATAATTACTCCTTTAGCCAAGGTGAACCATACTTTAGAGAAGCAGTTGCGGAGTGGTATAGAAAACGCTTTAATGTGAATTTGGATCCTAAAAGGGAGGTTATAGCGTTAATCGGCTCTAAGGAGGGCATAGCAAATTTTTCAAGGGCTTTCGTTAACCCGGGTGATAGAGTTCTAGTTCCGGATCCAGCATACCCGGTTTACGCTAACGGCAGTACTCTATTAAGCGATGGCATACCGGTTACGATGCCGCTTCTTGAAGAGAATGGGTTTAAGCCGGATTTAGACTCGCTGAATTTTGATGGCATAAAAATGATCTTTCTCAATTACCCGAATAATCCAACGGGCAGCGTAATGACTAAAGATGAGCTGAAGGCGATTGTTGATTTATCTAGGGAAAAGAATGTGATTTTATGCTATGATAATGCATACTCGGAGATAGCGTTTGACGGCTATAGGGCTCCAAGCATACTTGAGGTTGAAGGTGCTATGGAGGTTGCAGTTGAGTTCCATTCATGCTCAAAAACATTTAATATGACTGGGGACAGAATCGGCTTCGCTGTTGGGAGCAGCGAGCTAATAGACGGGTTAGTGAAGGTTAAGTCGCAGATAGATTCGGGACCTCCAGTGTATGTGCAAAAGGTTGCTGCAAAAGCGCTACAAAGTTACGTTAACGGTGAACCACCAGAGTACATTAAGTGGATGAACCGGGTGTACGCTGAGAGAAGAGACGCGTTGCTTAAAGGGTTGAGATCAGCTGGGCTTAAGGCTGAGAAACCATTGGCAACATTTTACGTCTGGGCGAAGTGTGGAGGAAGTTCATTAGAGTTTACATCAAAACTCTTAGACGCTGGTGTAATAGTGACCCCGGGAGTGGGATTCGGAAGATATGGAGAAGGATACCTAAGATTCTCGATAACTCAGCCTAAAGAGCGAATAGAAGAGGCATGCGAAAGAATAGAAAAAGCACTAAGTCATTAGTTTACCCTTTTTTGCGCTTCTCTTATTAAGCGTCTAGAACCACCGTAGAAGCGCAGGAGTAGGTAAAAGCGGCGAGTATGCATTAAGCGAAGTGTCATTTAAACGAGAATTTTGTTGGGGATTCGGAATTTTCGGGAAGAGCGTAGTTGAGGGTTTATATATCCTAGCATGTGGTTTGTAGCGAATCTTGAGAAAACATATATCTTAGTTTTTTATTGTAGTCTGTTTTTGGAAGGATTTGCCTTGCAGCAGTATGATGTGATAATTGTTGGCGCTGGACCCGCTGGGATATTCTCTGCTTTAGAGCTTGCGAGGAATACTGATCTTAAGATTCTTATGCTTGAGAAGGGGCCTGATATTGGTAAGCGAAGGTGTCCGGCAACTAGGGGTTTAGGTTGCGTAAACTGTGAGCCGTGTTCTCTGCTTTCTGGTTGGGGTGGTGCTGGTGCTTTCAGTGATGGTAAACTGACGATATCTACTTCTGTCGGCGGTTGGCTGAGTGAGTATGTGGGTGAGGAGAGACTTTCGAAGCTTATAGAGTATGTTGACAGTGTATATGTGAAGTATGGCGGAGTGCAGAAGGTCTACGGCGAGGATTTGGATGAGGTTGAGAGAATAGAGCGAAAGGCGGCGCTTGCTGGTCTGACGCTTGTTAAGCAGAAGATTCGCCACCTTGGAACTGAGAAGTGCGCTGAGGTTCTTCAGAAGATGCGTCGAGAATTAAATAATAGCGTTGAGGTGAGGACTAGAACTGAGGTTAAGAGTTTACTCGTGAAGAATGGTGCGGCGATGGGGGTTGAAGCTGATAACGGTGAAAGATTTTATGGGAAGTATGTTATTGTTGCGCCTGGTAGGAGCGGTGCCGAGTGGCTTAAGAGCGAAGCCCAATCTTTGGGGTTAAAGACCCTTAATAATCCTGTTGATGTCGGCGTTAGAGTTGAGGTTTTAGCTGTGACTATGGAGGAACTTACAAATACGCTTTATGAACCAAAGTTTGTATACTACTCAAAAGCTTTTGATGATCAGGTTAGGACTTTTTGCGTCAATCCGTATGGTGAAGTCATTACTGAGTCTTATGGCGGCGTGATAAGCGTTAATGGACAAAGCTACGCGGAGAGAAAGTCGGAAAACACGAACTTCGCCATACTTGTAAGCACGTCTTTCACTTACCCGTTCCGTGAACCGATAGCATACGGCGAATACATTGCTAGGTTAGCGAATCTGCTAAGTGGCGGCGTGATTATACAGCGTTTAGGCGACTTAGAACTTGGGAGGAGGTCAACTGAGGAAAGGGTAAGCCGGAGCGTGGTTAAGCCTACGCTTAAGGTGGCAACTCCAGGAGACTTGAGTTTTGTTTTACCCTACAGGTATTTAACGGATATTAAAGAGATGCTTATGGCGCTTGACAAGGTTGCGCCTGGATTATACTCAAAGGATACGTTGCTTTATGGCGTAGAAGTGAAATTTTACTCTTCGAGACTCGAGTTGAATGAGAATCTGGAGACGAGAGTTAAAAACTTGTTTACAATAGGCGATGGAGCAGGGGTAACCCGTGGATTAGTGCAGGCAAGCGCGAGCGGGGTTATAGTTGCCAACGAAATTATGCGCAGAGAAAAAGCCCGCGTTAAAAGTCCGAGCTAGGGATAGGCGGTCACCTAAAATAGTAGCGGGAGAATGGCATAAACTTTAGCGGCCGACATAAGTCCATCCACAGTAACATACTCATTTGGCGCGTGAGCCAGCTCCTCTATGCCGGCGCCGAAGCCTAGACATGGAACCCCTAATGCCTTTTTAACCGGTATCGCGTCTGTCGCGCCCAGAAGTATCTTTGGCTGGGGTTCTATGTTAGTTACCGTTTTAACGGCTTTTCTTACGCTTACGGCGAAGTTTGAGTCCCATCGCTCGTAGTATCCGCCTTCTAAGCCTGTTATTTCAGCCTCAACTCCACCGTCCTTGAAGCCGCTGATTAATTTGCGGATCTGCTCTGCAATCGCCTCAGGATTGACGCCGGGGCTTATTCTTATATCGAAGGATGCTTCGGCATAATCTGGTATTACGTTAATTTTTACTCCACCGCTTATCATTGTTAAGCTTACGGTTGGATTGTGGAAGGCTCTTTTTATGGCGTATTTTTGTTTATCACTTAATTCTCCGCCCGAGAGAAGATATTTTATGCTTGATTCAATCGGGCCCTGTAGGTCTTCTGGGAGGCTTATTGGGTAACTGCTAATTTTTTTAATCTGCTCAACCGCTGGAAGCAGCTTCTCTATTGCGTTATCGCCATAGAATGGCATGCTTCCATGAGCTGTTCTTCCAGTAGCTTTTAGGCGGAGGCGTAAATATCCTTTGCAGCCAACATCTATATAGGGTTCTTTACTTGGGTTTCTGCTAAGTGAATCGCCTATTAAGCATGCGTCTCCTTTTATTAGGCCTTTTTCGATAAGCCAGCGTGTTCCATCTGGTGAGCCGACTTCCTCATCGCATGTAAACCAGAAGTCTACTGTAGCCTGGTTTTTCTCTTTAATCTCGCCTAGGATCTTTGCTGCAATCATGGCTGCTGCGCAGGAGCCTTTCATGTCGCTTGCGCCTCTGCCGTAGATTTTTTCGCCGTCAATTGTTCCACCAAATGGATCGTGAATCCATTTCTCCCGCATGCCCTCTGGGACAACATCTATGTGGCCTAGCCAAACTATGGTTTTGCATGAACCTCCTGGAACCCTGGCGTGCACGTTCACTTTACTTTTTTCTTTAGCATATAAGGAAGTCTCTATGCCGGCGGCTTCAAAGTATGACTTGATGTACTCTGCGCATTCACGCGTGTTACTTGGCGGCGAGATGGTTTGGAATTTTATTAGATTGGATGTGGTTGAAATTAGCTCTGACTTTGATTTCTCAACTCTGGTTAAAATATCGTGGATTATGGATGAGGATGAAACCATGCTGAGTCACCCTTTAAGTTACGATTTCATTTAGCCTACCATTTTCAGCAGCGTATTTGATTTCAAGCATCGGTAGATCCATCGGAGATTCTATTCTGTCAACGCCATATCTTCTAATAATATTTTGGTATTTTAGGGTTAATCTGCGCATTTCCGGCGATGTTGGTCCAACACATGGGCTTCCGGGAACCCTTGGGCTTACATCAAAAATGTAAAAGGCAAGTCTCTTTTGCTCTGGATCATCGGCATCGTAGGCTATGGCGCCTTGGAGGGCAAATAAGCCGATTATGCCAGGAGGATACTCTCTTTCGCAAACTTTTGTAAATTTGTCGGCGGCTTCGTAGACTAGTGGCTTCTGGGATTCCCTCATCGTCAGCCCATAGTGTCCTATCTCCTCATTCTTGATTGGAATATCTAGCGTCAGCTGATCTTTTGCTGGGAGACTTAGTATACCATGCAGGTTTGTTTGCTTTCTATCGTCAAACCCCAGAAAATCGAAGTTTCCAAAGTGTTCCTTTTGGGCCCAGCCTTGGAAGTTTGCATTAAACTTTTGTCCTAGAACGTACTCTTCTATTCGAGCCTTTTTTAGGCCTTCTTCGTCTATTACTTCCTTCTTTATGAGCTCTTCTGCTTTCCTATAATAGTCTTCTGGTGATGAAGCGTAGAAGAATGCTCTCTCCAGAGGCTTCTTTTTCTGCTGAACTTTAACTATGACGAGCCTATCTATCTCTTCAGGTCTGTTAAACTTCTTAGGTATTTTTATGCCTGCTTCCTCCAGGAGCCAGTACTGGTTTCGTGGCGCGTTTCTTTCCTCAGCCCTTAGGAGAAAGCGATTTCCATACATTGGAATCTTAAATTTGTCTTCAATATTATCATATCCAACGTAAACCGAAAACGACCTGTTTGGGATAAAAATTGTATTTAACTCCAGCATCTCTCTCTGAACATCCTCCCTTATAATATCCGAGAATTTATCTAGGAGAATTACGTGGTCAAACAAATACCTATTGTAATCCGCATACAAAGTCTCTCGACCCCTCTGGCAGACGACAAGAGTTGGAAAACCAAATGCCTTGGCCGATATGCCGACTTCTTCGGCTGAGTGGGAACCTAGAACGCCAATAGTTATTTTATTGGGATTATATTCCGAGATAATTTTCTGAATATCGCTTCTCTCGATAACCAAGTGGTATCACCGCCAAAAATATTATTCGTGCTTACCCTAATATTTCTTTCAGCCTGTCCTGCTCTATTGCCTCTCTTATCTCCAGGGCTATTCTCCGCCCGGTACTCATAGGTTTACCATGCTTGATAATCGCGTATGGGGATGTCTCCATGAAAACGTTTGTTCCAGCAACAATTCGCGCTGAGATCTCGAAGACATAAAACTTTAAGTCTGGTGTTACAACGGTTTCCAAGCAGAATGGGCCGTATATTCCTGGACTACATAATTCTTTTGATGAGTCAACAATTCTTTGGCCCATTCTGAAGACTTCTGGTAGGAGGGATTCGCGGAGCAGAAGCGGGAAGTTCCCGACGATCGTGTATGTCACCTTTAGGTCGCGTTGAAGGTTGGCTGGCAGTCTCCCGATTCCGTCTACGTTTGATTCATAGCGCCTATCAAAACCCATAAGCTCAAGTTCGCCTCGTATAACTGAGTAGAAGTAATGTATGTAGACGGGTACTCCAACAATGTATTCTTGTATTGCATAGTCCTCCGCTGATCCTATCTTTCGCTTAAAATCACGTTCATTTCTAGCCAAAAAGTATCCTTGGCCACCTTTTGCGCCCTGAAACTTTACTATGACAAGTCTGTCTATTTCTGAGGGGTCGCTGAAGACCTTCGGCAGATTTAACCCTGCCCTCTCGAGCCATGTTCGCTGCCTATCTCTATCGCTCTCCCAGAAGAGAATTTTTCTATTTCCGTAGTAGAGAACTTTCATGTTTTCGATGGCTTTTAGGTCCACGTAGGCTATTAGCGATGCATGGGGAATCAATATGGCATTCCGTTTTATAAGATCGCCTTCTACAGTATGGAATTTATCATACGATGGGATTTCAATTATTTCATCTGCAACACCAAAATGCTTATAGATGAAGGCGTGGTCGCCTTTACATATGGCAATAGTTTTGAACCCTTCATCTTTAGCACCCTTCAGTATTTGTAGTGCGGAGTGGCTTCCAAGAGTTGCTATAGCATAGTTCATTATTATCAACCTAGGTTAACGCACAAAGAGAGATTGCTTAAGAGAATAGATAAGTATTGTGGAATAGAATATTGGGGAAGAAGGAACTTAAAATAGCGTTTTTTGCGAAGTAACTAAATTATCTTTGGGAGCCAGTATATTATTATGAAGTTTATGAGTATTGCTATTGCTGTTACGCAAATCCAGGATAGAACTCCTCTTAAGCCATCCTTATGAATATCTGGTTTCTCCGGCATCATGTAAAGGTTACAGCTGAGCGAGAGAGCTATGGCAAGGATGAGTGATGATATTAAATAGCTTCTGAATGGAAATGATGGGTCGAAAGTTATCCTTGATCCGACCATAGATGCTACAATTCCAGATATAAGTGACCCTATAAATGCGAACGCGATTCCTTCAGCCCCCTCTTTTAGGGAGGTTGATGCTATTGCAATGAAAATCGTTACTGATATGCATATGGCTGCTGATATGATGCCGTTCTCTTCAGGTAAACCTTTACTTAGAGAGCAGACTAGAACTGTAATTATTAGGAGAAATAGCGATACAGCTCCCTGAACTACAAATATCTTTTCGCCTTTCAGCTTATTTAGCCAAGCACTCATATTCTTCCACCTTCTCTTCGCTTTTCCTACATTTATATTTTTCCGCCTTCCATGAATGAATACTAGAGTAGTAAAGGTAGATCTCCCGTTTGGATTCTTGGATTCATTTTAGAATTTTATGCTTTAAACATGTTTAGTATTTCAGGCCGCTCTCTCTTTATAAGCTCTAAGATTTCTCTATGAGTTGGACATCCTTCCATGGGCCCGAATTTTGTTACGGCTAGTGCGCCGGCTGCGTTGGCGTAGTAGCCAGTCTTCTCGATGCTCCATCCCTTGAGCAACCCTACGATGAATGCTGCGTCGTAAGTGTCGCCGGCACCGGTTGGATCAACCTCTCTAACTTTAAATGCTGGTATATGCTTCTTTTCATTCCCCCAATAAATTGTTGACCCCTGGGCTCCCATTTTAACAGCGACTATTTCTGCTCCTTCCTTCAGCACTTTCGAGCATGCCGAATCCATGTCTTTTGTACCTGTTAAAATTTTCAGTTCCTCTATGTTTGGCAGGATTATATTCGCTTTGTCAATTACAGGCTTGCAGATCTCCCTTATTTTTCGTATGGACATTAGCTCCGGCCTAATATTTGGGTCTATGGATATGCTTGCGCCTCTGTTGTAGGCTATTTCCACGGCTTTATAGCATGCTTGGCGTATGCTTCTACTGGTCGATAGGGCTGAGCCCATTATGTGTAAATGCTTGAATTGAGCAACATAGTTCTCATCTATATCTTTTGCTGAAAGCCGTGAAGAGGCCGAATGTTTAAGGTGGAATATAAATTTCCTTGATCCATCGGAAAAGTAGGATATGAAAGCTATGCCTGTAAGATAATTCCTTAAAATTTTAATGTGGTTGACATCTACTCCATCGTTTTTAAGCCTATTGAGCACAAGCATACCAAATTCGTCATTTCCAACAGCGCCAATTATGGCTGATGGAAAACCTAGCTTGGCGGCTGCATCAGCGAAAATTGCTGGAGCCCCGCTTGGATAGGGCCCGATAAACTCGCCTGGAAAATTAAATGGCACATCCTTCTCTTTTCGCATAATCTCAACGAGGATTTCACCTATCGTTAAAATACCCTGCATGAAATAAATCAGCTCCAAAGTTAGATATAATGTTTTAATGACATTAAAAGATAGATAGGTTACCTAAAGGCTTAAGTCGATCTAAAGCGCATTAGTAAATGTTTCCTGAAAAGGTGATGCTTTATGGGAAAGATGAGGGCGGCTGTTTTGTATAAACCTTTAGATATGAGAATCGAAGATGTTGACGTTCCACGGATTGGTCCAAGGGATGTTCTCGTCAGAATCAAGCGGGTTGGGGTATGCGGCTCAGATGTGCACTTCTACCTTCATGGTAAGATAGGATCGTTTGTTGTTAATAAACCCTTGATATTGGGGCATGAGTGCTCAGGCGAGGTTGCAGAGGTTGGTGATAGAGTAGAAAATGTTCGGGTTGGTCAGAGGGTTGTAATAGAACCTGGCTTCACTTGCGGTGTATGCGAATACTGTAGAACAGGACGATATAATCTGTGTCCGAGTGTTCGTTTTTACGGCGCCCCACCCTATGATGGTGTCTTCTCCGAGTACGCTTTAGCTCCGGAGGAAAATATTCACCTGATGCCTGACAATATGACTTATGAGGAGGGGGCGATGATAGAGCCCTTAGCCGTTGGGCTCATGGCTGCTAAGCGGGGGAAAGTTTCCGTTCACGATAGGGTTGCCATATTTGGCGCTGGACCAATTGGGTTGATGGCTCTCCAAGCGGTTAAATCCCATGGTGTAACTGAAACATTCATTGTGGATGTGGTCGATTATAGGCTTGAGTACGCCATGAAGCTTGGTGCTGAAGTGGCCGTAAACGCTACAAGAGAAGATGCTGTAAGCAGTATTATGGAAGCTACCAATGGCAGGGGTGTCGATGTTATTGTTGAGGCATCGGGTTCTCCAAAGGCTATTCAACAGGCGTTAGATGCTGTTAAACCGGGAGGGCGGGTAGTTCTCGTCGGATATCCTCTCGTTGACGTTCCAATAGTAATAGATAAAATCATAATGAAGGAGCTGGATATTCTGGGCGTTCACAGATATGCGAATGTTTTTCCAACGGCTATAAAGCTCGTTTCATCCGGAAGGGTTAATGTGAAAACTCTTGTTACACACGTGTTTCCACTCGAGAGGATACTGGAGGGCTTTAACGTTCACATAAATAAGGTTGGAGAGCCAATTAAAGTTCAGATTGAAATCTAGGGAATATCAACTGTAGCAATGAACTTTTTAACCTTCTAGGTTTAGCTCTTATGCGGGCAAGGATAGGGCAGCGATTTTACGGAGTTTTTAGCTCTTTTTCAACTTTGACATGAGCGCTTCTCCATTTTTTATTGCCTCAACGTATCGTCCATTCCATAAATTGCAGGCGAGCGCTTCGTATTCTACGCTTCTCAGAATAGCATACCCATCCTCTTTCATGCTTACTGCTTTTGTTAAGATTTCAGTTTGAATGTTTAGTGCCCTCAGATATTGTGATTTGCCGAGCGGATCGATGTATAGTAATCTGTCTGCTATCTCTGATATTTTGTTGACTATGTGATCTACAACTTCTTCTCCAAGTTCTTTTGAGGCGTAAACCCTTGGGTCTTCGCCCATCACCCCTTCCAGCGGCTCCTCCAAATTTCTGCTTAATCGATTCATGTCAACAAGTTCTGGCCTAAGCGCCCACAAAATTGATGTTTCCCATTTGGCTGCGTGATCACCTCGATAGCCTTTTTCATATGCAACCTCATATTCTGGCAACGGCACTACAATCATGGAGCTTCTGTACATAAAGTTGCATGCGCTCTTCTTTAGAGCGTAAACTTGCTCTACTCCATAGTGTCCGGTGATTGCTACTGCAACCCTGAAGCCGACGTGCTCCATTTGCTCAAAGATTGAGTAAAATAGATTGCCCACTAGATCCTCGTTAAATCTTGTTGTCCAAGGATGAGGCATACCGCCAATCGCCCAGTATGTTGGTGGCGCCACAACTCCTCCAGCTTTCTCAGCTACACGTAAGCAGATTTCGTGAGCTTTAATAGCGTCGTTTCCTAACGCTAAGTGGAGCCCATGCCACTCTAATGTACCAAACGGGAGATAAACTAGGGGTTTATCTCTCATGATATTTTCCATCTCATGGGGTAGAAGCTCCTCATAACGTAGTTTTCTGGACAAAATCTTCACCAACACTTGAGATATACCACGTATTTATAAAAGACTTTCGGCTTTCTAGTTATTCCGCTTTCTTATACTTCCGTGAGCTCTCCAGCCGGTATGAACCTTTTATACCATCTTTCCAGAACCTCTTCGGTGACAACGTGCAGTTCCACGTTTTCTTCCACAGCCTCATACACTTTAACCATAATATCATACTTTCGCTCAATCATTCTGGTAACAACTAGAATGTCTATGTCGCTCATGGCCGTGGTTGTGCCTCTAACAGCGGAGCCAAAGACGTAGACCTTTGCGCTAGGATCTATGCTATGCACTATCTCCTTAACCCTTCCGGCCACTTTCATGTAATTTCCAAACTCTCGGTTTTTGGAATGCATTAAACCTCATCTATAAGTGGCTTAAACACTTCCATCACGAACTTAAATAGGCTTCGGGTTTCATTCTCTTCGTAGACGTATGGAATATATCTTGAGGTCAGATAGGCTTCCTCAAGCCTAGCTACGTAATGCAGCTTGTCTTCATCCTTGATGAGGGATTGTAGTTTAGGATTTATCTTGGCGAGCTCTCTTATTAACCGTCTAAGGGAGTGCGTCCTTGGATATGAACCCACTTTAACGAGTAATTTATACTTTAAAATCAGCTGGCAATACTGCTCCAGATTGAAGACTGATAGGTCACATTCACCATTTTCAAGTAAGTATTTTGCGGTTCTTAGGAAGGCCTCAGCCCTCCGCTTAATAACCTCGGTCTCTTCGAAGGACAGCCTTGTTCACCACGCGATACGACAATTAATAAATTAGGCATGCATATTTAATTACTTTCATATCGTTTCTTTAGGGGCTTCATCATCGACGTATATTCTTTGGTAGATGAAAAATATCGGGAATACTCTGGTTTACTTTCAGTTGGCAGATGAAAATATTCAGGGATCAGCGAGAATAAAAATCGGCTGGATTAGCGGGTTATCTCATTAAAGATTTTCATGCTTTCTTCGTGAGATTCCGCGATGATCTCTAGGGCCTCATTGAACCTGCCTGTCTCAAGCAGAGATTCTCCTACCGCAATTTTTTCTTTTATCTCGGCTATTAAGTCCGCTCTTCCCTTGCGTGCTATTCCATTTACGGCTTCCTTGGCAAGATATAAGATTTCATCAATCATTCTAAACCTCATGTATGGTAGGGATTCGTAGTAGGCTATTCTTTCAGCTAAGTTAGAGAATCGTTGAGGTTTGATACCAACAATCTTTCTTCCGCTCGCTCTTGCCTCTATAAGCGCTAAATCCAAATTATATCGCGTGACTGGCAGGAGACTTATTGGGCGAAAACCTAGTATGATAAGCCATCTGCAGATTTCCTGCAAAGCGAATATGCATCCCTTGCCTGTGCCGCCGGCTACAGATACCGCTATAGCGGGTTTCCCAGTTTCCTTATAGTATCTCATTCTGTCAATGAAGTCTTTAGCTAACCCGTTAACCGAGAGGAAATATACGGGAGCAACAAATACTAGCGCATCGCATTCATTAAGCTTCTTTCTAGATGCAAGCGCATCATCCTTAATCGTGCATTCCATTTTCTGCCAGCATTGTGAACCCCTACATGCAAGGCAGGAACCAATATGCTTTTCCGCTAGAAAAACTATTTCAAAATCGCCTCCAGCTTCCTTAATACCTTCAGCGATTTCATTCGATAGAGCTGCACAAAGCCCATTCTTGTGAGGGGAACCAGACACAATTAGAGCCTTCATTTAAGTACACCACGTAGAAAGAATGGGAAACGAATATTAAAGGCTTTAATTAGAGTATTATTTAAATTTGGCTTTTCAAGCGATATCCTGGAGAGGGAGTCACGTAAGGCTAAGAAGAATATTGAAAGATGGAGAAAAGCAAATTTTAACCGCTTTTTCATCTATTGATAGAATTGTCTGTCAATAGATGTATACCCCTCCCCTAGGTGGGTATACGGCTGTGGCTTGATGGCCATAAGCCAAAGATGGAACTTAATCGTTTTTATTCTACTCAGCATGGAATATAGGAGGGAGAGTGGACTATGATGATGCCTTAATCATAGTCGATTTTACATCATTAACCTAATCATGTCTCTTCAATATATCACTAGGTATGAAAATTCTTACATTCTTAACACTCTGTAAACCTAGAATATTAACCCAGTCTCTAATGTCTTCTAAACGCATGTCTCACAACATTAATAGAAATGTGTTTTATTTCCGCTTTACGGTTAAATTTGCGGTTGCTGTGATGAGAAGAGCGGCAGTTAAAAATGTTGTTAAAATTGTAGCCGAGGGGAATTCAGGGATAACAGCGTATTCCAGCGACTCGGCAGTTAAAGAATAGGTTGCCACCAACGGCACTCTCCCGGTACTAAAGCTTAACACTATATCAAAGGATGCCGTCTCATTTGGACTTAAATCTTGGGAGCTTAAATATGAATATGATGTTGCCACTACGTATCCTGTTTCGTTATAAAATGCGGCTATCACCCTTACACTGTGCGCTGTATTTGAGGCAATATTCCTTATATTACCCTCAACAACCAAAGAGCCCGTAATATCGATATAAGAGTTGCTTGAAAGGATTTCTAAGCCATCCGGAATGGGATCCGTGTCTGTTGCGACGACGCTTAAGCTATAGTGGTGAACTTGACTCGCCGCTGCTGTTGATAAAAGCACTTCAAAAGGAGATTTTCTTCCCGGTAAGAGGACGTGCAGGTATGCGTGTTCGTATGCTGTTCCTATTAGATTGTCGTTTGAATCATAGAAGGTTGCAGTGATCCAAACATCCTTTACAGCGCTGTTCCCAACATTTTCCACCTCACCTGAAACGCGATAATAGCCTAAAGCATCACGCCATCCAGTATGGTTTGGCAGCACAATAACAGTTCCACCCGACTCTGCTTTAAGGATGCATGGAAAGAGTAGCAGTATGCTCAAAACTAACATAAGCCAAACCTTTACCAATCTTTCACCTCGCACTACCTGCTTCTGAGCTCATTTAAACCCTTTAAATGCTTTAATATTCTTATCTTTTTTCTTTAAATTCTCTTATAGCGCTCAAGTCTCTCATAATAATCGTAGATCTTGTTCTTCACGCTAAACTCATTATTTCCGAATTTAAAAGGAGGAGAAGGGACTTGAACCCTAGAGGTTGGTGCCGGGGGCGGGATTCGAACCCGCGACCTCCAGATCTCTTATTTTTCGGTTATATCTGACCCTATTTTTTGGGATTATGAGTCTGGCGCCCAAACCAGGCTAGGCTACCCCGGCAATCTACGCCGGCGACTCAATATATTTTAATTTTTATCCGTGCTTCCTAAAAAACATTAGCCCATCCTTCATGCGTATGCGGTCGAAGTCAACCTAAAGTGGGGTTTGATTTCTATAGGATCGCTTGCCACTTTTAAGGCATATTCATCGCTGTGCTCGATGAAAATGGTTCTTTTCACAGCTATATGGATCTCTGCGTGTTTTCAGTGTTTATGCTTAAGGAATTGATTGAAGTAGTAGGAATCCCTTGTCTGATTATAAAGCATTTTTGCCTAGGTTGGCTGAGGGAGAGACAGAGACCCCCCGGGGGCCCTATTTTTTCTGCGCATTTGATCGCCGAATTCGCAACAGCACATTTCCAGGGTTGTAATTATTGTTGATTTGAACGGGACTAAAGTTTTTTGGAAAAGGCTGCCCGCTACTTTTCCGGTTTTCATCTGATTTTAAATTCTTAAAATTTGCATTTGGAAATCATTAATCCAGCCGAAGGGCGGATCAAGAGTAACTTGGCGGTAAATCTCTAGGCTTAACGATGTCGCCGGTTGCCTTCAAGACCCATATACCCTCTTTCTCGGCCCTCTGAACTAAGTCCGGCATCGCTAGGCTCGTGTAGACAACCCTAATGATCTTCGGCCTAAGCCTGTCGGGGTATAGGCTTCTCAACCTCTCAACATTACGGTTAATTTCATCAATA
>JAWCEH010000026.1:0-23745 GCA_038859955.1 Bathyarchaeia archaeon
TTGGGGGAGCCCTTCTCCCCGCATCTGAAGGTTCAATACTGCTACTATGTCTCTATCTATTGTTAATCCGCATTCTTCGCATTTCATGCTTCCTGAACACAGGGGGCAGGCTTTAGAGGAGTTTTTAGGGTCAACGTATTTTACTGGTAGGTTAAGCCATTTAAGCTTGTATTCAAGCATGAACTGGAAGAAGAACTCTTAACTGCCTCCATAGTCTTTCAACCTCACTCTTAGGATAACGGAGCTTACCAGTCGGAAGCCTAACAGCCCTAATAATACCTTTCCTTTGCCACTTCCAAAGCGTTTTAACTGAAATACCGAACTTCTTAGCAACCTCAGAGGGACGTAAGAGCTCTTCTTCCATCAAAGAGTTAATGGAGCTAAACAAATAGTTTCGCGTCCTGATATCGGAAAGACCAGACGAAGGACCTTGTCATGCCTAGGAGTAGCCAAGCCCTTTCAAAAAGACCCCAGCCGTTATCGCCCAAAAGCACGGTTCTCCTCCGATCAACCCCTGAAGCCTCCTCTATAGCCCGCTTAATTATGTGGGGTTGCGGCTGCGGCATCGGGTAATCGTCAACCATGTCTGGGGACTTTAATGGGTGATCTACTGGGAAGCTGTCTGAGCGGTTATCCCTTAATTCCCATCGCACACCCCAAGAATCCAATCCAGAGCTACATCTTTCAATTAAACCATGATGAATTATTATTGCTGATCTATCGAAGAGGGGCATGGAAGCCAGTAGGGCTCCTCGTGCCTGATAGCTAAGAGGAGGTTTTCACGAGGGTTCATTAAGGACGCTCTCCTCTAAAATAAGCTGTTTTTAATCCTATCCTTTAATGCTTTTCAAATAAACCGTCGCGATCATTTTCAGATAAAAATAAATCGTTGTATCCCCACCTATATCTTTAAGCGAGCAAAGTGATCGGCTTGGCGATTAAGGATTGTTTTGGCAGACCAGTTGAAAACCTCAGGATATCTGTAACGCAAAGATGCAATTTCAAGTGTATTTATTGTCATCGTGAAGGTCAGCTAGATAGCTCCGAAATGGAGCTTTCAGCCGAAGAGATAGAGCGGATAGTTAGGGTTGCAGCCTCATTAGGCATTTACGGCGTTAAGTTAACCGGCGGGGAGCCTCTTCTGCGGAGAGACATCGTTGAAATCGTCCGTAGGATAAGCAGCGTTCCCGGAATACGAGATATATCGATGACTACAAACGGCTTCCTACTTAAAGAATATGCCAGGCAGCTGAGAGAAGCGGGACTTATAAGGGTCAATGTAAGTTTAGACACGCTTAACGCGGAAAAATTTAAGATAATCACGGGCGTTGATGCGCATGAGAAAGTTGTTGAGGGGATAATTGAAGCCTCCAGGGTTGGCTTAAACCCGATCAAAATCAACATGGTTCTCTTAAAAGGAGTGAACTGCGATGAGATAGAGGATATGATTAAATTCGCTGAAGAAAATAGGCTGGTTCTACAGTTAATTGAGCTTGAGCAGCCCTGCGAAACCCCATTCTACATGAAATATCACTTGGATTTAGAGGATATAGAGGGTAAACTTAGGGATAAATCTTCAAAGATAATTGTTAGATCGATGCATCATAGAAGAAAATATGTTCTGGAGAGCGGGGTTGAGGTTGAAGTTGTTAAACCAATGCATAACACGGAGTTCTGCCTACACTGTAACAGGATCCGGCTAACATCCGACGGTAAGCTTAAACCATGCTTATTTAGAAACGATAACCTCGTAGATCTAATCAATCCAATAAGGAGGGGATTTAGCGACGAACATTTAAGGGATCTTTTCATCGAAGCCGTAAAGAGAAGGAAGCCCTTCTTCACGTAGCTGACAATTATACGTTAGGCGCCACGCATATTTTCAGGAACAGATAAGATTACTGATGGTGATAGAATGGATCAAAAGATTAAATTCGGTATAATTGGGACTGGTGTCGGAGCGAATTTCTGCGCTAACGGATTAGCGCTCATAGCCAGCGAAGGAGTATCTGAGCTTATCGCGGTCTCCAGCCAGAGAGAAGAAAAAGCTAAAGACTTTGCATCTAAGTGGGGCTTGAAGTATTGGTACACGGACTATAAGAAAATGCTGAAAGAGGCTCCCATAGACGCGGTCATAATAAGCACGCCGCATTATCAGCATTACGCTATGACTATAGATGCCATAGAGAGCGGCAAGCATGTTTTGGTGGATAAGCCGATGGCTATAAGCCTAAAAGAGGCAGATGAAATGATAGTGGCTGCTAGGAGAAAAAACGTTAAATTAGGTGTAATTCTACAATCACGCTTCGACCCAACCATGCGAAAAGTGAAGGAGGCGGCGGACAACGGCGTTTTTGGAAGATTGATTCTCGGCGAAGCAGTTGTCGAATGGTTTAGGGGTCAAGAATATTATAGCGAGAGCCCTTGGAGGGGGCGTTGGGCGACTGAGGGGGGAGGCGCCCTAATAAATCAAGCCATTCACACAATAGATTTACTGATATGGATAATGGGTAAACCGAAGTATCTTTGGGCTCAAACGGACACTTTCGCCCATAAAATAGAGGTTGAAGATGTAGCTGCAGCGATAATAAGATTTGAGAACGGGTCTATAGGTGTGATACAGGGGAGCACCGCCATCTACCCAGGTCTGCCAACAAGGCTTGAGATTCATGGAACAAGGGGGACTGCTATAATCGAGGGCGAGGTTTTAAAAAGGTGGGCTATATTAGGCGAAGAGGAGGTTGCCTCTGAGGGCACGAAGGAGGGATTGAAGTCTTGGGCTAGACCAGAGCTCGTTCCAGCAACCAACCACGCTTCGCTCCTAAGGGATTTCGCCAGAGCCATTATTGAGGGTAGGGAGCCCGCTGTAAACGGCGTTGAGGGGAGGAGATCCCTCGAAGTCATATTAGCCATATATGAGTCCGCTAAGAACAATAAGGTTATAGGTTTCCCGCTCTAGGAGGAGGGAGGAGGAGGGAGGATGAGGGGTAAAGCCATAATTTTAATGGGTTCAAAAAGCGATATGGATTTCTCACGTGAAATCGCTAAACATCTAGATGCCTTAGGCATAGAATACGAGTTTAGAATCGCCTCAGCCCATAAGACTCCTAAAAAGGTTCTCGAGATACTTGGGGAGTATGAGGGGGAGAAAATCGTCTATATAACTGTCGCCGGCAGATCTAACGCTTTAAGCGCCTTCGTTGATGCAAACACCACGAAGCCTGTAATAGCGTGCCCACCCTACTCAGAAAAATTCGGCGGAGCAGACATATATTCCTCGCTTAGGGTTCCGAGCGGAATAGGTTCAGTTGTAACCATTGAGCCGGAGGGAGCGGCTATAGCTGCGGCAAAAATCCTCGCATTAGGGGATCCCGAACTAGAGGATAAAATACGTATATATCAGGAGTCGAAGAGGGCTGAGATAGAGGAGGCTGACAGGGCGGTCAGAACAAGGACGAACATGACGTGATGATTAAAATAGTTAGATCAATTTAAGCCACAAAAATATGGGGGGCTCTGAGTCTGTGGCAAATGGCGCTTCACTGGACGATCTGAGGAATACTCTCAGACACCTTCTCTTCAGTAGAGGGAACTACTTCAACCGATTGATGAGCGATTTCCTCCACGGGTGAAGGAGCCTCGATCTTCTCTTCACATCTAGCTTCTTCGGCTGGCTTTGGCGTTATGCTCTCTAGCGCGCGCCTTATTTCATTTATCTCATTCCTCGTAGATTCTAAGCCGAGAGATATGGCTTTGCTCTGCTTCTCATATGTTTCACTATCTATTTCGCCAGACGCATGAAGAATCTCAATATTAGCCAGAAAGACCTCTAATATATCTGCTTGTCTCTCCAGGCTCTCAGCCCTATTCTTCATTTTGCAGGAAAGGCTTTCCAGATACCTCTTTACATCGGATAGAGCGTCACCTATCTCCTTATCCAAGCATTCGTATGTTTGCCGAGAGATCCTGTTTGAAGATAATAAATCGTCCAACGCCTGCTTCTTCTTTTTCAACAGCTCCAAATCCTTTGAAGCTAATTCAAAGGCATACTTCCATAGACACACGTTTAACACCCAAGCGTCTCTTTGGGGATGAAAGATAAATAATTTTTACTATCATACACAAATATCTAAAAGTAATACAATGATAAACACGAGAATAATATCCTAGCTTCGCTCCGCTCATTGTTTAATTAACTATAGAAAAAATTTATATTGTAATAAGTATGATCAAAAACTCTATCGACAAAAATAAAACGAATCAAATGATTTATAGACGTATTTAAAAAGTTTTATAGATATATTTATACTAATAGAGCTTTCAAAATCCTCTTTAAGCGGATACGATATTATGTCGCTTATTAATAAGAAGTTTAACCTTATGGTAAGCCCCGGGACAGTTTATATGGCGCTTTATTCCCTTGAAAGAGAAGGGTTGATTAAAAGCAAAAACCACAATAATTCTAGGAAAAGAGCATATATTTTGACGTGTAGGGGCGAAGAGTTTATGGAGAGTTTTCTTTCACTGCGAGAGAGTGTGAAATTGGTGGTATCAAAAATATTCGATGAGGGTAGGCATATTAATTGCAAGCGGGTTTAACAAAACTTAAATATTAAATGTCAGATGTTATTCAATTGAGTGTTAAGGGGAGGAAACCTTTAAAATGGAGAGAACTATTCCTGCGGTTAAAACGATTGATGTCCACAAAGATTACTATCTTAAGGGGGAAGTTGTTCACGCTCTACGCGGAATATCTCTCGAAGTGTCCCGCGGGGAATACGTATCCATTATGGGTCCTTCGGGCTCCGGTAAAACTACGCTGTTTAATATGATTGGCGGCATAGATAGGCCTACTAAAGGCGACATTTTTATAGATGGCGTGGACTTATCTAAAATACCGTCAAAATCTATGGCTTGGCTTAGGTGCCGTAAGATCGGCTATATTTTCCAGACCTTCAACCTCATACCCGTCCTAACAGCTAAGGAGAACGTTGCATTACCAATGGTTTTCCTAGGGGTTCCAAAGGAGGAGAGGGAGAAAAGAGCGATTGAATTGCTTGAGATGGTTGGTTTAGGCGACAGAGTTAACCACCGCCCCACAGAGCTTAGTGGTGGTCAGCAGCAGCGTGTCGCTATAGCTAGGGCTCTCGCCAACAACCCCGCAATAATACTCGCAGACGAGCCCACAGGAAACCTAGACTTAAACACAGGCTTCGCGATAGTTCAGCTACTATATCGGCTGAAAGCTGAGCGCGGCACAACTATCATTTGCGCTACGCATGACCTCAAAATGATTGATATAAGTGATAGAGTGGTGTTTCTCAGAGACGGCATGATCGAAAACATTGAGGAGAGGAGGGGTCTCACGCTTACGGCTGAAGAATACTTCGCTGAAGAAGAATAGGGGGAGGTGTAAGGTGTTGGAGAAAGAAGAGAAGATTCAATGCCCCTGTGGCAGAATAATAGAGAGCCCAGACGAATATAAGATCCTGTATTTAAAACATGAGTTGAAGGAGATAGATATTCTGTGCCCTAACGACTCATGTTACCTGAGAGAACTCGGGTACATAAAATTTGAAATTAAAGATGGTAAAGCGGTCTTCAAGGAAGCATCATTTTACCCGCCCTTCGTAACATGGAATGCCGGACGCTTAACGTTCGAGAGGGCTGAGAAAATTCTGAAAAACCATCTCAAGGCTATTGCCCGGAAAGTCGACTGGAGTAGGTTAAGCGTATCTGGCAAGTAAAATTTTCCTTAGAAACCCTGTTCTTCGCTTCTTGAAAGCATCCAGTTAACTGAGAATTTAGTTCAAGCGTCTCTTTCTTCCATTCTACTTTACTCGCTTTTCAACTTAATCAATACGTTTTGTAGCATTTACCAATCTCATCACATAAACATAGCATGGATGAGGATTCAACGCTAGCCATCAATTAGAATTGTGTAGCGTAAGTTGGCCTAAAATGGGAGACGTGGAATCCCGCGCTACTCGGTAACCCTCACATATACTTCGGCTCTAGTCTCGTATCTTTCTATTCGACCATCCCGCAGATAAATTATCCTATCGCTCACATCGATCATCTTGAGGTCGTGGGTTGCCGCAATGATAGTCACGCCCTTCTCCTTATTCATCTCCCTCAAGAGGGTTATTATCTCTAGCCCCGTGTGCAGGTCTAGGTTTCCTGTGGGCTCGTCTGCGAGTATTATTGCGGGGTTGTTGGCGAGAGCCCTAGCTATAGCGACACGCTGCTGCTGACCACCACTAAGCTCCGCTGGCTTATGGTTAAGCCTGTCGCCTAAACCAACCATCTCAAGCAGCTCTCGCGCCCTCCTAAAACGCTCCTCCCTCTCAACGCCGGCGAAGATCATCGGGAGCATAACATTCTCTATAGCTGTTAGGACGGGTATGAGGTTGAAGGTCTGGAAAATATAGCCGATCTTACGGCACCTAAGCCAAGCAAGCTCATAGGCGTCTAGCTTAGCGATATCAACACCATCAATATACACTCTTCCCCTAGTAGGCCTATCTATGCCGCCAATCATATTAAACAGCGTAGTTTTACCGGAGCCCGAAGGACCCATAACTGAAATGTATTCTCCACGTTTAACCCTCAAGTCTACTCCATCTAAAGCCTTAACTGTCACGGGACCCATCTGATAATATTTGGCTAGATCCTCAGTCTCAACAACATATTCGAAGCTAATATTTGATCCCCCGCACCACTTTTTTAATATTAAATTGCAATTGGCTATCTTATAAAATTAATCCTTACTGACGAAAACTTTTAAGAAAGATTTTTAAACTCAAATAGTTGAATTCATTTTTCAAAGGGGGTTTGCTCATTCTTGAGAAGGGTTAAAGTTGGTGTTGTTGGTTCCGGCGGAATATTTCAGGGGGCTCATTTGCCAGCGTATCCAGATATAGCGGAAGCACAGCTGGTGGCAATATGCGATGTATCTGAGGCCGTACTGAAAGCTGCTGAGAGAAGGGTTAGAAGCGTCTATCAGGAAAGAATTCAAAAGGCTAAGGATGAGGGCAACGTAGATTTAGCCGAGAGACTGAGGGAGGATGTAGATGGCTTAAAAACATATATGAGCTTCTCAGAGATGCTATCGAGGGAGAATCTTGATTTAATCGACATATGTACTCCGACGAAGTTCCATGCTCCAATAGCTATCGAGGCTCTGAAAAGCGGCGTTAACGTTATGTGTGAGAAACCTATGGCTAGAACCTACCTCGAGTGTTTGGATGTGCTGGAAAGCGTCGAGGACTCAAAGAAAATTTATCAACATAATGAGAACTGGCTCTTTCATCCGCTTTGGTATAATATCAGAAAGTTTATTGAGAGCGGTGCGATAGGTGAGCCGCAGCTAATCTTTCTGGCTACAGCTCACGGTGGACCAGAGTGGGCTTCATGGTTCTGGGATTTAGATATCGCTGGGGGCGGCGCTCTTCTAGATAATGGTGTGCACGCGATAACCTGCTCATGGTTCCTAGGCGGCTTTGATAAG
Source organism: Bathyarchaeia archaeon (assembly GCA_038859955.1). Classification (GTDB taxonomy): domain Archaea; phylum Thermoproteota; class Bathyarchaeia; order Bathyarchaeales; family DTEX01; genus DTEX01. The sequence continues at coordinate 7,511 of JAWCEH010000026.1, forward strand.
AAGCCTACTGTCGTTAAGGCAGCTGAGCCGTACGGAATATGCATACGTATGAAAACTAGGATTATACAGGGGATGTTTAGACCATTTGAAGTTGAGGATGATGCCCATGTCCTGGTGCGCTTCGAGAACGATGCGGGTGAATGGGTTACGGCGCACGTTGAAGGCTCATGGTCCCATAGAGATTCCATGGACACATCTATAATCGGGACGAATGGCGAGATTAAGCCGGAGACTAGGGGCGACGAAACTTTCCTAGTTATAAGCGATGCTAAAGGCGGGAGAAGAGAATTCAATCTTGGAAAGATCTCTTGGGTGCAGAGTTTCGCTGGCGAGATAAGGAATGCATGTAACTGCGTGCTGAACAATGTGCGGCCTATCTGCGATGAAAGGATAGGTGCGGAAACAACAGCTATCGTTCAAGCAGCATATCTATCGCAGAAGAAGGGTAAGAAGCCGGTGACCATTAACGAATTTAAAGAATACGCTTTAAAAATAAGGGAGAGGGAAGGCGATAAAGCGTCAGATGTCCTACTGAAGGAGTTAATTAAAGGAATAGCGAGAATATGAGGGATTAAGATAGAGTCAAACTTCCCCTCCACCCATTTTTTCACGCATTCGTTTTTAGATTTACGGCTTCAGATATTTTGTAATCTTCTCCTGGAAAATATCCTCTTTAATTAGATGGCTCGTCCTCACCCATTCCCCTATGGGTATGGAGAACTTTGACCCTACGTAGTCTAAGGCTTCGCCGGGGGTGTTAAATCGTTCACATCCTTGTTTAAAAGCTTCGCGTACACACTCCCTATTAATCCAAACGCCCAGCGGCATAATGAAGCTCGGATGAATCTCCCTCATGGCTATTACTCCCGCTTGTTTCCCCTCACTCGCTAAAAACTCCGCAGCCGCCAGCCTAACAGCGTAGTAGCATCCGCCTAGAGAGGCGTAGGATGTTCTTCCATAATAGCCCTCCCAATCGTTCCCCATAGCTATGCTGTTACCCTGAGGGTTCCAGAGAGTTCCCGGATACCAGGCTTCTATCCACTCATACCTCCACTTTGAAGGCGTCAAGAGAATGACAAACCTGTTACCAAGGTAGCTAAAGCTGTAGACGCGGTATTCACCTATTTCTGGGTTAGCCTTAACCTTATCCTCTATCAATCTCCTTGAAATCGTGGAGTCTACTGCTGTTATACTCCACCTCGTCGGCACCATTCTACGCTGCCCCTTAACGCCGAAGGCGCCGACGCTGAACGCCCTCTGTATCCTTGACACCGGGACACCGTTAAGGTAAAGGTTGAGAATAGCCTCCTCAGCCTTCAAGTCGGAGTCGCTGTAAGCCTCCTCAATCCTATTATCTATTTTGGCATTATCGATCTCAATCCTTGATAGAGGAGCTGAGGGACCCATAGGCTGGACTTCATCATCGAACATAAATCTCCCAGAAGGCTTCTTTTTAAAGAGGGCTTCCGTATCCACAGGCTCCCTCGACAAAGCTATCTCTATAGTTCTACTGAGAAACTGCTCGTTACTGAACGGTTTTCTAACATTTACTCTAAACTTTCCGCGAATTAAGCCTGTTCTAAAGCCAATTATTTCGTCCATTGATCTGCCAACCCATTTCTCAGGCATATCGAACAGGGATGTGTCGCCTAAAACAGGCGGGATCAGGGGACCTGCGTAAACGTAAGGATACCCTATTCTGCCGACAAAGACCCCGGGTGGGGAGGAGCCAAAAACTCTCTCAGAACCAACTAGGCCTTTAATTTTGAGGAGCGAGTAAAGCCTCACTATGGCGGGGCACCTAGTCTTCCCACATAGCATTCTGCTACCCCTACAAAATATGCAGAGACTCCCTTCTCTGAAGCAGATCTCAACGCCCGCTGAGGGATTAAGATCCCCCGCGATTTTTTCATCATCTATGATGTGCTCTAACCATGGAATATTTTGCTTAACTTTTTTAAGCACTTTCCTCTTTAATATCTTCAACGCTAATCAGCCCAAATGCCCCAATAAAATCATTAGATAAAAGAAATAAATAAAATGGTTTAAGTGAAAAAGAGGTTTTCTCCCATTAATCTATTCTTATCGGCTCGCCCTTAGGAGCTTCCCTCTTCTTAGGTAAAGTGACTTCCAACACACCGTTCTTATAGGTTGATTTAGCCTGCTTCGGATCAACTTTCTCCGGCAGCTCAACCTCCTTATAATATTTGCGCTGCGGCGTGTCGACGCTTATCGTTAAAGTTGTCTCAGTACCATGGAGCTTAATGTCCTCTTTCTCAACCCCGGGGATTTCAGCTATAACCTTAATCTCGTTATTAGTGTTAATTATGTCTACAAGGGGTTCACGTTCCTCCCTAATCGATATTGATGGTCTGCCTGGTCTCGCGGCACTAGGCTTTATGTTACCGAACTCTCTTATCTCCGGCTTTCCATCAGGACCTATCGTTATGCTGTACCCATATACGAAAGGCCCCCATTCTTGAATCCTTCTCCCATCTGGTAAAACCCTTTCGCGCACTAGATCCTTCGGAACCATCTTAGATAGATCCTCGAACTCTCTTTCAAATATTCGCTCCATCTCCCTGAACATTTCATCTATCTCTTCGAAGAAGCTTGAGAAGGGTCTGCGCCTTCTAAACCATCTCTCCCAAAACTCATCAAAGCTTGACATAACCTTTCCCCAAATAAACAATCTGGCATTATATCCTTAAAAACGTATCTCTACGCCTAGCATCCTAAGTATACCCAGCAGCATCCTGAGATCCTCCGCTCGAACACGGAACTCATTCTTATGCGGACATAAATCGTCCAACATTATTTTATGCTCATCTCGACTATATATCAGCGGATATAAACGGCATCCATATGGCCTAAACCTATATATTCTACACATGGAGCCATCTAGGAAAAAGCATCTTCCATAAACATTCTTTAATCTCCAGGTTCCTCCGAATCTTTCAGCGAAATCCCTCACGGAATAACCTAGTTTAACTATTCTGCTGATGTCTAACCAAGTGAGATACATTCTTGTTTCATGGCAGCACAATGCACAATTATGTTTTAAGCATGGTTTCCCGCTGTCTAAAGGGCTGCTCTCCATAAGCATTAACCATTTAGGAGTATGAGTTAAAGACTTATACAAATCCCACTATAAAAATTTACTAGAAAAAATAATTCCTAGTTTAATCATTTAGAGGTTCTGAGGGCTGATTGACGTGAGCTGCGCTATTGGCGCCTTAATTAGAGCACGCACGATCGCCGAGGCTTGGGAGGAATCCGTAATAAAATGCTGGAGGGAAGGTGCTGAGGTTCCAACAGAGTACGGGGAAAAGTCGAAAGAGATTTTAGGGTTACTTGTGGTTGTTGAAGAACCCTTCAGCGAGCCACGTGTCCATAGAGGCGACATATACGCCGCCATGAAGGATTCACTACGCAAATATATTGAAGAGGTTTTGGAGGGAAGCTTTGACTGGGCTGTTAAAGAAGGTAAAATACATTACACTTATCACGAGCGCCTGTTTAATTATCCGCCGAACGGAATAAACCAAATAAATTACATAGTTGAGAAGCTGAGTAAGGTTAGTTATTCTAGGAGGGCGCAGGCTATAACATGGGTTCCGGAGAAAGATATGTGGGTTGGCTCTCCACCATGCCTCCAAAGAATCTGGTGCACTGTTAGAGATGGCAAGCTGATCATGCACACCTCTTGGAGGAGCAGAGATATTTTTAGGGCAATGCATATGAACATGCTCGCCATGACAGAGCTCCAGAAAATGATTTCCGAGAAACTGGGCTTAGAGGTCGGAGCCTACATCGACTTCTCCAACAGCGCCCACATATATGAGAGAATCTACAGCGATGTTAAACGATTCATAGAGGTTGTAGAGAAGAGGAGGCTGGGCAATAGGGTCTAGGCTGTTACTCACCAATCACATGCACTTGAACCGTGCGTAGGCGAGGTCCATCCAACTCAATGAAGAGGATTGACTGCCATGCGCCTATAAGAATCTGCCCATCTTTTACCGGCAGCGTAATACTAGGTTTAATCAAGCAGTTCAAAATATGTGCATGCGCGTTCTGTTCGCTCGGTATCCAACCATATTTGGCGTTATGGCGATAATTGGACTTTTGCGGAACCAACCGATCCATTGTGGCGAGAACATCTTCCCATAAATCAGGGTCATGCTCATTAACTGCTATAGCCGCCGTGGTATGTGGAACCCATACGTTAACGAACCCATTCTTTATGCCAGAGCGCTCAACCGCCCCGCCCACGCTGTTGGTAACATCTATAATCTCCATTTTCCTTTTACTTTGAATCGAAAACTCATAGGAGTAAAATCTCAAGACCTCGCACCTCTAAGATTAAAGAAAATTTACTTAGGGGAAATTAAGATTATCTTTGCGCCCATATTTCACCTGCTTAACTTATTCCCGCGCTCTTTAGTTAAGGGTAAGCTGAAGACGAAGATGCTCTAGATCTAATCCTGCATGGATCGATCCAGCTGATCTATGCGTTAATCCGCAGCCCAGTCTTGTCGAACTAAGCGCGTTAAACTCTACCACATGTTTTGCTGAACCTTTAAAACGCTGCTCCAAATTTTGAAGCATTTTATCGGGCATATTGAAATGAAAGCGATAAAAATATAGTTTAAATCTATGTGTCGTTAAAATACATTTAAGTTTACGCTCCCCCATTAGCATTGGTCTGCTGTGAGGGCAAGTGTATGTCTGGCGCTAAAGATGCTGGCGGCTTCATTCTAGATCCGTTTGGAGTAAATATAATCGAGGATTATGACAGGCTCCTTACGGAGTTTGGAATACAACCCTTTAAACCCCTATTATCGCAGGTGCCTAACCCATGCGCAGCCATGCGGAGAGGCGTTATATTTGGGCATAGGGACTTTGAACGCATAATTGATGCTATGAGGAGCGGCAGAGAGTTCGCGGTTATGAGCGGTATAAAGCCGACCGGAGAATTTCATCTCGGGACGCTGATGACCGCTCGCGAAATCATATATTTTCAGCAGGAAGGAGCTATGGCTTTCTACTGCGTAGCTGACATTGAAGCCTATGAAGACAACGGGATACCCTTTGAAGAAAGCGAGAAAATAGCTGTAAATAATATCGCTGATCTCTTAGCTCTGGGATTTGATCCCAAGAAAGGATATGTTTATCGCCAATCAAAAGAGGAGCGGGTTAAAGACCTCGCCATACTCTTTAGCAGGGGAGCAACACTAGCGACTATGAAAGCCATTTACGGTGAAAGGCACATGGGCTTATACTTGTCAGCGCTCATACAGGCCGGAGACATACTGATGCCTCAACTCGAAGATTTCGGCGGCCCAAAGCCAACAGTTGTTCCAGTAGGCGTCGACCAAGATCCACATATCCGATTCACAAGAGACCTAGCTAACCGATTCCAAAGCAAGTTTAACTTTATCCCTCCATCATCCACATATCATAAGCTCATTAAAGCCCTAGACGGGGGCTACAAGATGAGCAAACGTAACCCAATGAGCTACTTCACGCTAGACGAGGATCCGGAAACTATAGCTAAGAAAATCCTATACGCTTTTACCGGCGGCCAACCAACGGCTGAAGAACAGCGCAGGCTTGGAGGCAACCCCAACATATGCCCAATCTTCGACATGTACCTTTTCCACTTCATGGAGGATGATAAAGAAGTCGTCAACCTATATAATGACTGCAGGTGCGGCAACATATTGTGCGGCGAAGACAAAATGCGCCTCATAAAAATAGTGACAAGTTTCGTTAAGGAGCATCAACGTAAAAAAGCCCAGCTCATCGATAAGGCTAGAGAAATCCTAAAAGCGGAGTAGGTTAAGGCACCACATTTTTATCATAAAATCGTTTTCTAAATTACTATTTTTCTAGCATTAGCCAAGCTGAAACAATTGCGTCTTTGACAGGTGCGAATCTAAGTCAAATTCTTCTTCCATGCTCCAACCCTGATGCAACGTATATTGCACTCATTACTTATATTCAGACTCACTATTTCAGTAAGTACATGTATGCCTTATTAGGCTCCATGTCAACCTCAAATCTGTGCGCATTCTTTGCAACTAGATTATCGTTCCAAAGGTCTATGACTGTTTTAGGTTCTGGAAGATTTATGACTTTTTTGCCCCCTAGCCTTGGATATATGCATAAAAAATGTTTATTACTGTACACTAGGTCTCCGCTTTCAACATAGAGGTGCACCCCTGCGAACCTCGCAATATTCCTAATGATGTCCTTTGATATCATCAAAGTAGATGAATAAATCGATGTCCAATCATCAAACTCCTTAACCACTAAACCCGGCTTATCATTTATAGATATCCTTCCAAGAATAATAGCTTCCGGGTCATCGCTATAGAAAACCGGTCCTATAGTGAAGTTGGGATCATCCTCAATGAAACCCGACTCCTTAAATAATACTGTATGCCATCTGCTCATTTCTGGACCGAAACATGATCCTTTTGGCAAATTCGCTGTTATGGGATGAACATAATTAGTGATATCGACGTGGAGACGGGCTTCAATATTCTCACAATTGACTTTTACTCCAGTTAAATCGCCAATATTAGTCACTGAAGCGCAGTTGTCCATAATAAAACCTGGCGCCCAGATCCATAAAACAACTTTCTTATCTTTTCTCACAATATCTTTAATTTTCTCCATCTCGTCGCCCGACATATGAATATTGTTGGGAAATATATACATCTTATATTTTCTTAAGGTTTCCTCATGATCGATGAAGTCGCTTTGCAAGTATGTGTCAAATGGCGCCCCTATGTACGCTAACTCCCACTGTCTCCAAACCGACCGAAGTGACATCATCAGATTTTGGCAAGGTCTCTCGTACAACAAGCTTTTCTCATCTAAAATGACGGCGATCTCACGATTTGATGAGTGATCAAAATCTAGAAGTCTCTCTTCAATTTTTTGGATTTTAGTTAGCGCCCAAATGATCTCCTCATGATGATACCAACCTTGACCAAAAAGATCCGTCCACCACATGCCAACGCCTATGCTGTGCGTATAACTGTAATTGCGTTTCATGATCTCTATAGTTTCGTCGAGAGACCTAGGTTTCAGGTCTTCCTTATGATGCCACTTCATCTGCGGATCTGTAAGGAAAGTTTTTGGATCCACTTCATTAAAGAAGAGTTTCCCGTGGAGCACCGCGGTTTCAGGTATAGATTGCGAAAAACACACACCGTCAGCTCCTCGGTTATCGTATTCGCAGGGAGCCGCAATGAAATCTACACATGGTGAATGTAGTATTTTGGAGAAAGCTAAGTGACCCGCATTCTGCATATAAAACCCTCGAAAGAAACCAGTCCAAGTATAGCCGTAAAAAACACCAATAATTTTTCCTGCGCCGACTTTTTCTTTAGCAACTCGGCAAAGTTTCAAAAGTGTATCTGTATGCACATCTTGAAGACACATATCATAATCAATTATTTTCATACATCTGGCTGGATCACGAATAAGAAAGTTCCCTGAACGCACTCTTTCTACCCGTGAGGGGATCTCCGCTGTAGAAAAATCAACATTTGGGTCCTGCCATGCTTTTCGAAGAGCTCCTACATCTCCCTGATACTTCCTATATAACCATTCCCTAAAAGCCCTAACCATCGGCTCAGAATAATCGGGCCACGGCGTCGGGCAGCGCTCTGCACTATAACCTGGGCTGCAAACATGACGAAGGTTATGAACTTCTTTCTCAAAATTAGCTGAGTCCCAAGCAAACCACTCTGAGAAATGTCCATCGCATACATGATAGCCAATTATGTTGTCTGAGTAATCCGATTTTTCTACATGCTCTATAAATCTTAGAAGGGCATTGCTTGCTTCCTCACGCCAGATTAATGAAGCGCTTGAATGCCCAGACCCACGCTCACCATTAGAGAGCCTGACGAGTTCCTCTGGATGAAGCTTACACCACCAATCGTTATTCGAGCCGGGGAAAGATACGCGTGGAAGTATGAGGGTTTCTGGGTCAACTGAAAGAAATTCTTCAATTTGTTTATCTGTTTCAGTATAGTCAAACTTTCCCGGACCAACCCAACCGATTGATATCGGATACGTTATTACCCTTATCCCAGCTCTCCTAAAGTCTGACCAATACTTCGGCGTAGTATAAGCTAATATCGTAGGTATTACTTTACCATTCACTAAAATAAGAGGAGAACCTTTATCTCTTACAATTTCGACCATGAGGGTCATCTTTCTTCCCTCTTTAAGGTCAGCGCCTCTATTCATGTAAGCAGGCTAGTTACATAAGAGCATATTTGTGCAGCAACAAAAGATTTTTATGCTTATTTGATTTTAATAAATTAAAAGGTTGATGATTTATTATGAAGGAAAAAAAGATCGTTTATTATATTGCTAGGCGGGTAATTATTTATTTAATCACCCTGTTTCTATCATTTACGGTGGTATTTTTCTTTCTGCGTATGATACCGGGGGATCCGATAACGCGCTTTGTTAGAATGATTGAGCAAAGATACTCGTTTTCACCGATGTCTATGGAGGCTATAAATGCTTGGAAGGCTAGTTTTGGTCTTGAAGGTGACATTTTCACACAGTATAAGCGTTACCTGGAAAGAGTTTTCCTAAATTTTGATTTAGGACCATCTTTTGTGGCATTCCCCACTCCAGTTCAAGATATCATCACTTTTAGATTACCATGGACAATTTTCCTTTTAGGGCTGGCGACAGTAATCTCTTGGGTTGTTGGCACTATAGCGGGCGCGTTTGCGGGCTGGAAAAGGGGCACAAAGATTGATTCCATACTCTTTTCGATGGCGCTCGCCATGTCTCAAATACCATATTACATAGCCGCTGTACTCTTAGTTTTGCTATTATCTTATGTATTCCGCATTTTTCCATCTAGGTTTGCGCTAACGCTTCAAGCAAATATATTTACTCTAGATTTTATAGCGAACCTTCTTTACAACTCTTTTCTTCCCGTTTTATCACTGGTGCTGATCTCATCTTTTGGCTGGCTTCTCTCTGCGAGGTTCATTACAATATCTATAGTGGGTGAAGACTACCTCCTATTTGCCCAGTCGAAGGGATTAAAAAAAATTAGGTTACTAAACAGATATGTTCTGAGGAATGCCTTGTTACCTCAAGCAACAGGATTAGCCATGTCACTTGGATTCATAGTGAATGGATCTTATCTTGTAGAATGGATTTTCCAATATCCTGGAATAGGTGGTCTACTACAGTTTGCCATCAATATCCTTGACTACAATACTATTCAGGGAATCGTGCTGATGTCGATTTTCACGGTTCTCACAGCTAACCTAATAATGGATTTGATGTACCCATTAATCGATCCAAGAATAAGGGTCGGTGAGTGAAATAGTGAGACCAGTACTTGAGTTTAAAAAGAAGGTACAAAGCGTTCTAAATTTTTTTAAGAGATCAATAATTTTTGATATAGGCTTTAGCATAATCGCCTTGTTTATAATATTGTCTTTGGCTGAACCCGTAATAAACAGTTATATCCTCAAAGGTCAAGGAGTTCTTAAATCCGGAACCTTTGAAAAATATCTACCTCCTTCCCCTGAACATCCTTTAGGAACAGATCATTACGGAAGGGATGTGCTCGCTTTATTATTAGCGAGCCTAAAAAATTCCTTGCTTATAGGGGCAATTTCTGGAGGACTAGCTACCTTAATCGGGGTTGTCGTTGCCATGGCGGCTGGTTATTTTGGCGGTAAGATTGACGAGGTGCTTAACGGTGTAACGAACACCGTGCTTGTCATACCAAGCTTACCGATTTTAATAGCCGTTGCAGCTTACACAAGATTAAATTTAATCTTAATGTGCATTGTCTTATCGATATTTAGTTGGCCAGCAAGCGCCCGCGTAATAAGGGCGCAAATACTGAGTTTGAAGGAGAGGCCCTACATTGACCTAGCTAAGGTAACAGGGTTCAATAGTTTTGAAATAATGTTTAAAGAAATTCTTCCAAATATTGCTCCATTTATAGGTATGGGTCTCACTAACGCGATAATAGGGGCAATATTTGCTGAGACAGGAATAAGACTGCTGGGATTGGGCCCAGGAGAAATCCCATCGCTGGGTCTTATGATAAATTGGGCGCTCGCGTTTGGCGCTCTTTCCTTAGGGCACTACCATATATTATTGTCTCCAGCAATAACATTAATTCTTCTGTTTACTTCCTTAAGTCTCATCAACATAGGTATGGAAGAAATTTTTAATCCAAGGCTTAAAAAGATAACGGGAATTTAGAAGACTTTAAAAGAAAAATCGCTCATAATGTGAAAATAACTTAAGATTTAAAGATGTCGATTATTGAATTTTCCAAAATCGTTTAATTCTACGAGATCACGATGCTGGAATTCTGAGATAGGCTTTAAAACGCGCAAGTTTTAAATAATAATTTCTTCAAAGATTAATTTTGAGGGAGTTTACTATGAATTTGACAAAAGCTCTTCTTAATTTTGTGTTAGCCGCTCTTCTAGTGACTAGCAGCATAATAATATTGTTGCCGAAAAACACCGGTGCGCAAGTAACATTACCAGTTCCCAGAGAACAGACGCTTATCACGGAGATAATGGCGCCACAGTATTTCACGGTGTTTGATTCCGCTAATCCATATATTCCTCAGGGGACTCAATGGGGATCTGGTTGGCATCAGATAGTGCAGGAGTATGACTGGTACATTAACTACGCTACCGGGGAAATAATATATTGGAGAACAATTGGGTGGGAATACGAGGAAAATTATACGAAATTAATCTATCGCATTAGGAGAGGGGTAACGTGGAACGATGGGCATCCCTTCACGGCTAGAGACCACGTTTTCACCATAAACATGGTGATGGCTAATCCGGAGTTCGGTGGTTCAGCGTACCTTAGGGAATGGATTAATAAAGTGGAGCTTGTTGACGACTATACCTTAGTAATATACTTGAAGAAACCTAATCCAAGATTCCACCACGTCTTTAGGATGTGGAGCTATCTACCCTATATATGTGCAGAGCATATATGGAAGAACGTTGATCCGAAAACATTTAAGAATTGGCCGCCAGTAGACACCGGACCATATAAACTCTACGCTGTTTATCCAGAACTGGGCATGTGGATATGGGAACGAAGAGAAGATTACTGGGGCAAAACTCTGGGGATATTACCTAAGCCTAAATACGTGGTCTGGCGCGGGATTCCTCCACTAGATATAGATATTGAAGATTTTGTGAGAGGTGACGTGGATGTAGTTCTTCCTCACACCTTCACTTGGGAGGCTGTTAAAACAGCCATGGCAAGGATGCCAGGCCAGGTTGTTATAGCACCTTATCCAGATCCATGCCCATACGGAATCAATTCATTTAATGTTGCTAAATATCCATTTAGCGTACGCGAGTTCAGGTGGGCTGTAGCATTACTTGTGGATAGAGAAAAGCTGGCTCGAATGTACGCGTTATCTAATGGTACGCCAACAACGGACTGGCTCTTGCCGATGCCGTATTCATGGGGCGTCTTCGAGAAATATAAGCCATTGGCTCAAAGAGCGCTACAAAGAATAAAAGCTGAATATGGTGTTGACTTACTTGAGTATAATCCTGAAAAAGCGAAAGAGCTCCTTGATAAGGCTGGATTTAAAGATGTGGATGGGGATGGGTGGAGAGAATTACCTGATGGGACAGATTTTACAGTGGAGCTTCTTTTGGGTGAAGATGCAGCACACTACATAGGCTACGACTTGCTTGATGAGCTCAGAGCCATTGGTATAGACGCTACGACAAGAATAGGTGGAGCATTAACAGGCGAGCTATCTGCGCGTGGAGAATATGACATAAGGATATGCACACATTGCACACCGGGCTGGATAATGGGTGATCCTGTTCCAAGCATAGACGTATTTCACAGCAAGTGGTATGCGCCGATCGGTAACGTAAGTGGCACACCTGGGATCCAGGGTGCAAATCCAAGATACGTGAATCCGGAGCTGGATCCCATAATAGATGAGCTCTGGACGATCTCTCTCGACGATCCGAGAGTCCCATCATTACTTGAGGAAGCCTTCTATATTATTCAGAGAGACTGTATAACTGTTCCGGCTGTCGAAAAGACTTTCGTGCAAACTTTCAGCACAAAATACTGGAAGGGGTGGCCATCGCAAGAAAATATGTATATGGTGCCCTTCAATTGGTGGCCTACATTCTTCTTCCTGCTCGCAAGGATTGAGCCGGCAGTAGAAGTCCCTGGGGTTAAAACTATCACTGTAACAACAACAATAACGACAACAATAGCCGCTGAAACCGTCACCGTCTCCGTTCCAACTCCGGATGTTGCTAGCGTTGCTGGAGCTGGAGTAGGCGCACTTGTAGTTGGTGTGGCAATAGGGTGGATAGTGGGTTCAAGAAGAAGAAAAGCTTAACGATCATTTCCCCTCTTTTATTTTCAATTCAAGTTTATTTTCTTCTAAATATTATTCAGTTAGTTTTTGGCTTAATTAATCCTAATTAAGCAGAAGTGGCTGTTATTACGTTGCGTTTTTCACTCCAAACATTTACCTAAAGCTGCAATAATAAAGATAGAAAATATTAATTGGATTTAGGCTGCTCTCTATATGTTGGTGGTGATGTTTACTTTGATGGTTAAGACGGGCAAGCTTCTGCTAAAAATTTTATTTTCCGCCCTTGCGTTTACGCTTTTACTATTTATGATGGCTAGTATACCGCTCGGCTTCTGGCTTTTCTTTTTTACGCTATCTGAGACCTACACATTTAAATCGAACCTTCTAATTGAATTTTTAAATCTATATGTTGAAATCAATGCAGGTCTTCTTTTCACCATGCTTTCCTTGGTGTATATTTTATGTTTCCTAGTCTCCTTCAGAAGAAGTCTTATCTACAAGGGCTTCAGAGAGTTTTTTAGAGGGGAGTTAAGCGTTTGGCTGATTAGAGATCCACTGTTCGCCGCATCTTTCCTATCATGTTTAGCGTATCTTACGTCAAAAATTATCCATTTAATTGAGGAGACTTATGGAATACCCGTCGGACAAGCCCCCATCTCCAAGGATCCTATAGTAGCCTTACTGCAGTTTTCAGTTTCACCCCTAGTCGAGGAAGCTGTGTTCCGCATACTGCCAATAGGTGTTTTCTCAGCAACATACCTTACCTCACTTAAACTGAATGAATATAATGTCTCATGGAGGGAAAAAATGAAACTCTCGTTTTCAGTCCTCATTAGCCCTGAGAGCGGGAAGCGCATTGCCAATTTAAAAACCATTACGGAATACGGCTTCTTGAGGGGGGTAAATTCCAGCGAGTGGTTGATGTTAATCTTAACCTCAGTTCTTTTCAGTCTCTCACATTATGCTCCTCCGACAACATGGGGCATCGGGAAATTTTTCTCAGCATTCATACAGGGTTTAATTATGGGGTTAGCGTATCTAGCTTATGGTTTTCAGACACCAATCATAATACACTGGTTCCTTAATTACTATCTATACGCGTTAAACCTCTCGAGCTACATATATCCGCAACTCACTTTTCTAAACGGATTGAACATTCATATGACAACAATTCTTGGGGCGCTCAGCCTGATAACAATTATTTTATTGGGAGTTAGGAGCATTTTGAAGAACCATTTCCTAAACACAAAAATATTTCTCCGATTTTATGGAGCGATAATAAGTAGAATTAAGACTGAATATAAAAGGGCAGGTGTTTTTAGGCGTGTAACCTTTAAAAGTTTCAATTTCGCCACCCTACTCTTAACCTTATCTTTTCTCATCATCAGATTATTAATCGTAAATTTTCCAGGACCTGAGCATGGAGAGAAATATTATGAGACAGGCTTTGTTTTCGATGAAGTACATTACGTTAAGGCTGCAAGGCTGCTTCTTGAGGGTAAATCAACCAACCATGAACATCCACCTCTAGTCAAAATATTAATTATGGTTGGCATCACGATTTTTGGGGATAACCCGCTTGGTTGGCGATTTTTCTCAATCCTCTTTAGCTCGTTATCCATAAGTTTACTATATTTACTTATGTTAAGTCTAACTAAGAGCCGAATCGCATCATTTTCATCAGCATTGCTGTTTTCATTTGATATAATGGCCTTTAACATCGGGCAGATAGGCATGCTTGATGGCGCCGCTCTAACATTTGTTCTCGCTGCAAGTATCATGCTAGTTAAGGAGAAATACGATTCTAGCGGCTTACTATTCGGTTTAGCTCTACTATGCAAGCTAAGTTCCATTTTTAGTCTCGGCGTAGTTCCCTTTCTATTAGCCAAAGAGATTTTTAAGGAGAGAAAGCTCAGGATGAAAACCGTTTTTGAATGGTTTACCTTATCAATGAGAATAATTCTTATGGCTCTAATTATTCTTCTAGTTGGCTTATGGGCTTATGATATTGCTTATGGGGTTTTTAGTGGTAACCCGCTCAATCACCTAAATTATATGTTCAGTTATCATAGCGTTCTTCAATACGATGACCCTGAGAGAGTCATCCTTCCATTGAAATGGATTAACCCTCTAGACCCCTTCCCTCCAATCCCATATTATATTTCTAAAGTAACGGAGATTGTTAATGGGAGCTTACGGGAACATTACCTTATAGCTTACTATGGAATATATACGCCCTTATGGTGGAGCATATGGCTGATTATGCCAGTAAGTCTCATAGAAATTGTGAGAAGAAAAGGGTTAGCTGAGCTCTTCATTCTCTTATGGATAACGTCAAACTTTATTCCATATGTCATTTTAGCTTACGTTTCACGTAGATGGGTCTACCCCTTCTATTTCTGTACAACGTTGCCTGGGTTGTACATGGGGATATCTCAATGCTTAGCCTATTCTAAAAAATTAAGAGCGCTGCTTGTATCACTAGTCTCTTTACAAATTGTATGGTTCATTTTATGGTTTCCCATTAGACCAATCCTCTAAAGTTGAAGGGTGCTTTGTAAATAGACTTCATGGCGAATTCTAGGCGCTGAAATGGTGGCAACAAAACTTAAATTAGTCAGCAATTAGATTTTAAAAAAGTGAATGCTAATGGAGCCTATACTTGAGGTTGATAATCTCAGAGTCTACTACAGGAGTGTTTGGGGCGACTATAAGTCTGTAGACGGTGTATCATTTAAAGCGTATAGGAATGAGGTTCTTAGTATAGCGGGCGAATCCGGGTGCGGTAAGTCCACTCTCGTCGAGGGGATTCTTAGGCTCGTTAAACCCCCAGGCTATATACCTACTGGAAAAGTTATTTTCGAGGGAATAGAT
This sequence comes from Bathyarchaeia archaeon, assembly GCA_038859955.1. Classification (GTDB taxonomy): domain Archaea; phylum Thermoproteota; class Bathyarchaeia; order Bathyarchaeales; family DTEX01; genus DTEX01. The sequence goes on from JAWCEH010000026.1 coordinate 22,794, forward strand.
ATTTTAAGGGTTCCTGAGGAAGAGCTCCGGAGGATTAGGTGGTCTAAACTCGCGTATGTCCCTCAGGGAGCCATGAACTCGCTGAATCCCGTCATAAAAGTTGAGGAGCAGATGGTTGATGCCATAATAGATCATGGTGGCATGGATAAGGAGAAAGCTAAAGAGGTCGCATTATTAATGCTGAAAGAGGTTGGACTACCAATTGAGGTCGCAGATATGTATCCGCATCAGCTTAGCGGCGGTATGAAGCAGAGGGTTATAATAGCGACAGCCATAGCCCTTAAGCCAAGCCTTGTAATTGCGGATGAGCCGACAACGGCCCTAGATGTCGTAGTTCAGAGGGGTATTCTCCAGCTCCTTAGAATGCTTAAAGAAAATTACCGTATGACAGTTATAATGGTTTCACATGATATGGCGGCACATGCGCAGGTAGCGGATAGAATAGCAATAATGTATGCTGGAAAAATTGTGGAGGTTGGTTCAATCAGCCAAGTGTTCGAGGACCCATTACACCCATACACTAAGGGCTTAATTTCAGCAATACCCGCAATAGGGAAAAAATATGTTAAAGGTATACCTGGTCTAGCTCCAAGCCCCTTAAACTGGCCTTCAGGCTGCAGATTCCATCCCAGATGTCAACATGCGATAGAGTTATGCGTTAAAGTTGAGCCTCCCATGAGAGAGGTTGAACGTGAAAGATTCGTAGCCTGCCACCTATATGGGTGATTGAAATATGGATCAACCATTACTGGAGTTGAGGAATGTAAGTAGGGAATTTAAAGTTGGAGGTGGACTAGGGTTATTCTCTAGGAGGATTATAAAGGCTGTAGACGCCGTCTCATTTAGCATGCCAAGTAAACCATGGATAACGGCTTTAATAGGTGAGAGCGGGAGCGGTAAAACCACCATAGCCAGAATGATACTGGGGCTTCTGTCACCCACCTCAGGCGAG
>JAWCEH010000027.1:0-23036 GCA_038859955.1 Bathyarchaeia archaeon
GTCCGTGACCGTCAAAGTTACAATATAATCGCCAAAGGCTGCATACTTATGGGTTATTATTGGGTTTGAAGTTGTTGTAACGTTACCATCACCAAAATCCCACTTATAACTCACAATATAACCGTCTGGATCATAGCTCCCAGAAGCATCAAAAGTAACAACCTCATTAACCTCCGGATAAGTCGGAGTAAACGTGAAAACTGCAAAGGGTGGCTGCGGAGGCGGAGGCCCCGCCTGCAGAAAAACTGTAGAATCTGCTGAAAGCGAGTTGTGAACTATTTGACTGTCTTTAGTTGGAGTCCAGCAAACTGATCTCCCATAAGCGTCAAAGTGTACCCTCACGCCTGTGGGATCAGAAAATGCCACAGAAACAACCAAAGTTTTGTAGCCTTTCTTAGGAATCAAACCAACATTAATAACCGTGTCGTTAAAATAAGTTGGATACACATCGCCACTAGGCCAAGTCCAAATCTTATAAGGTTTAGGCGTGCCCCACTTGAAGGCAGATTTAGGCACACTTGTGCCATTAACAACCAAAGAAATGAGCTTGTTATAACCAGCCTCATTAAGCGCAACAACCAAACGAGTATCATAGGATCGCAGCGAACTACTGGTGTTATTAATGCGAACAAGAAAAGTCTGAACAGCCCCAGTCAAATTCAAAAACCAACACTCACAAAGCCAAGGATCCACATCATAACCCCGATAAACACCTTCAGGCAAAGAAACCCTAAGAACAGCAGGCGGATTCGCGTTTACAGGGATAACACAAACCGTTGAAAAAATCAAAAAACCCAATAAAAAGGCTAAGGGTAATAACTGTTTAAACTTTTGATGCAATGCCCTCTCCCCTTCAGCAAAGAAAAATACCTTCCCAGCAGATATAAGCCTTACTAGAATAATCTTCTAGGAGTTCACTTTTAGATTCGTCATTGGAAATAGTTTTCTGCGGTTACCTTCTTTTGCGGAGTAAATAAATTGCCGCTAAAATTATTACAATTATTACGATCGCTGCTAGAATAACTAGATCCCATGGAAAACCCGCTTCCTCAATGGCTTCTAAAACTTGAATTGTAATTTCTTTTTTGTAGTTGGATGTGGCTGGTCTATATTGGTCCCAAGTTAATCCAAGACTATCGGTTACAATCACGACTACAGTCCAATTTTTCGCAAAGTTAAACTGGTAAGTCACGGTTTGCCCATCAAGTTTATTTCTAAGCGCTAGTCCACCGTATAACCCATGTTCATATATCTCCCAAGTAACATTCTTTATTGTAATGCCTGATTCAGCAAAATTTACAGTGGCCGTGAATGTTACATTTTTATTTATATGTATTGTCTGGGGCTGCCAATGGATTTGTATATCAACCTCTCCCGAAACTACCTTTATTTCCTTACTTAATGATTCATAAAAGGTTTCTCCATGATGCACTACCGTCAAATTTGCCGTGAAGACGTGAGTTCCAATATTCAAATTTTCAGTTGAGATAAACGCTTCTTCAACTATACTCTGGAACGCTTCTATGGTAACATTAGTTCGCTCTAAAATCTTCTGCATAGCACCCTCAAAAGACTTATGAAATACTGTTAGGTTGTACACATTTTCGAGGTTTCCATCATTTTTGACTATTACCCTTACTGATACATTTTCTCCTTTAACTATCGGTGGAGCAAATCTTCTAGTGTCAACCGCCGCTTTTATATCAAGGCCATATATCCTTGCCCTTGCCCCTGGCGTAGTAACAAACCCATTTCCCACTCTAAATATGATTACGTTTTTATTCACATCCCTAAATTGTGGATATAGTAGTCGTATTAACAAATAATTTGTTGCTAACTTAGCGCCGGATATTTTTAGCTCCGTGCCTCCCTCCCGCTTTATTCTGAATGTAGCCTTGATTATGGTTCCATTTCCGTTAAACACTTTCTGGCCTCTGTGACTTACAACTGCTCTGATAATGCCCTTAACCTTGTCAACCTCGTTTTTCACAACGTCTACGGGTGCGTAGAGAGTTCCACTATAGTTCATGGGTGGAATGGGTTCCTGATAACTTTCGATCGGAACTGTTAACTCGTGATTCAAATATTCTAAGATGTTTGGATCCCATGTAAAGTTTATATCAAAGCCAAGTAAAAACCCTAAAGGGTAAACATGCGTACCATCCGGATTATATGTTGGATAAGGATCGAACGGACTTTGCCAATCTCCCATGAATGTACGGAAAACATTCGCGGACAAGTTAAATATACAAATAGACACCGTTATGTTTTGTCCAGGGTTCGCAATTATTGTGTGAGGATAAACGAATAGGTAAGGAAAATCTCCAGGAAAGATCGGTGATTCCGACAAGGAAACAAAATTCTGTAAAAGCATAAAAGGGGAGAAAAGCAATATTATTAACGTGACCGTGATGATTTTTAATTTCATATAAACACCTAATCTTGTTTTTTCGATATTATTTGTTACTAATTAATAAGCTTTAAGCTTTTGCTTGACCCATTCGACAAAATGTGTAGCGTCAGAGCAACTCACAGAAAAAAGATAGGTAGTTTCTAACTCATTTTTCCTTTTTATTCAATAGCATCGCTAAAGTTGCCGATGTTAACAGTGTCAATGCCAGAGTTATATTGTTCAGCTCCGGTATGACTTGATATCTATAATAGAGCCCTATGTCTGGAGAACGCATGGTATTACCTGCAATATCTGTTGCCTCTATATAGTAAAAGACTTTGTCACCTATATTAAACTGGCTTGGAATTGTTGCCTCATATAGATTATCAGATATACGTTGCATTGTTATATTTGCCCAGGTGTTTGACGTAATGTTGTAGAACAAAACTACATTTTTAATGGGACTGGCGTCTGTCACATTAACTCTTACCGTTACGTCTTGGCCAACATCCACTTCAACGACTTGGTCAGGTTGCATGATTGTTCCAGGTGGGTCCTGATATGGATTGGATATCGATGGTGGTACATTGTCCAAGTAGTTCATTTTCATTGTTAAATCTTGGGAGGTAAACGGTATTGGTGGAGGTGGAACACCATAGCCCGCGAGTTTTATTTCACTAAATCCTGCTGCTGTTACATTAAAAAATCCTTCGCCTACCGGGTGATATATTACTTTCAGTCTAAGAATGCATACAGTCCCGTTTCCAAAGAATGGCTTTGCAGGAGCTCGCGATGAATACGCGATTATCAGCAGATTAGCTGACGGATCATATTCATCTTTAGTTAAAGTTACTGGTGTGTAAAGTATTCCGCCGTAGGGGCTTGGAGGGATTGGTGTTTGTGTGTCATTCCACGGTATTGTTGTTGTGTGGCTAACATATTGGAAATAGGTCGTGTTTATATAGACTTTGACGCTTAGACCGTAGAGGTTCTCCACATTTTCAACAACAACAGCTACTTTAAACTCTTTGTTTGTGACGTTCTCTGGTCCTAACTCATCGACTTCGGATATAATTCTAACAATAGCGGTTGAAGGGGTTGCAGTTACGCTGCTTGGCCATCGTACAAGAATGGCATAACTGAGCAGAAATGCAAACGTTAGATGTAGCAATATTTTCCTCGACTTCATGTTATATCCCTGGGACTTCTATTTGTAGTTAACAAATATATGAATCTTTCTAAAACCTGGCTAAGGGAAATTAACACTGAGTTCCAAACAACACTCCTAAAGTCGTTAAGTCGAATATATCGATAATTCCCCACGGGGGAGCCAAATCTGCTTCTTCATTCCATAATGGATCGCCAACTTTACTGTCGTAAGCAATGTTTGCGGCTGTGATATCGAATATATCGATAATCCCATCTCCATTGATATCGCCTAACATCTTTACTTTTAAGAATGTTGCCAGTTCATTGTTAGCCATATTGACTTCATATTGAGCTTTAGAAGCGACAGCCAATACCTGATATCTGTTACATGGTTGCAAACCAGCGGTGCTGATGACAAAGTTTAACGTTATTGTGTTGTTAGGCGGCAAATCAAATACATTTTTTAATCCTACAATAGCTCCATTAAAATAGAGTGTCACATTAAAACTTGACGTCATATCTCCAACATTACAAGCTGTGACGCTTACATTAACGAATTTGCCAGGATAGACGGCTTGAGCAGAAAGTGTGATTTCAATAATGGCAACGTCAGCTGTTAGTGTTGCAAAGAAACTATCTTCTGAACCATCTTCAAGGTGCGCAATAATTCCACCTTCGGCGTTAACTATCTTTATGTTATTAAGATCAATTATTGTCGAACCATAATTTTTAACTTGAAAGTAAATGATACCAATTGTTCTTGTTTCGTTGACAGTTACAGGTTGTGCCGGTGGGTAATAGGACACATTAACGTATATCGATCCTAAACGTTGGTTAACCTGTAAAATAGCATCATAATGTACTTCATCTGTTGGAGATAGTATCAACACTCCAGCACATATGAGCACCCTTGGATCATAGTTTATGTAATATTGATAACCATAAAAGTCTATAGCGCTTTCCATAGAAACATTCATATGAAATATTGACCCCACGACAAGTTCAGGATTTATCAATTCACTTGGGGAAATGAAAATTCTAGCTAATAATAGATTATTAAAGTATGCATCTTTAATCTCATCGTATGTCAGAGGTTCACCTATGGAATCCTTGAGCGTTATATTGTAAAGATTGATTTGGGAAGCACCGAATTCAATAACATGGAATTTAATAGAAGCCAGTGTAAAGTTACCACTCGCAGATTTGGTTAAACCAGCCCCACGTAACTTTCCATCATCCTTAAAGATGTCCATGGAAACAGCTGTAAATGGTGAAGGGATAATGATTTCTTCAGCTTGTACAATAGATTTGTTGTAGCTCAGCCAGAATTCAAAATATGCAAGATCATAAGCTCCGTTTATTACAACACTGACTGTGAAATTTTTGCAAGGAACAAGTGTTGCGTCAATTATTCTGCCCGGTTCGACTCTTAACTTGGCGGGAAGAGGGAAATAGTTTTTGAATGCTCCATTGTAAGTTTCACATGGAATTGGTTTTGGAGGAATACTGTAATCCGCCAGCTTAACTGAAGTAATGGCAAGAATCGAGGTTCCGTATCCGATCACCTTGAACTTTAATGAAAAAATTACCCCAGAGCCACTGAATGGTGGAGCTGGGTTTTGTGATGAATATGCAACTCGATATGTGCCTCCTACATTGTCGACTTGATTTACAACTTCCTGAACAGGAGCGTGCAGAATACCTTCAGGATACATTTCGACAGGAACCTTTGCCTTGTAGGATATGCACTGTAGAATGGATGAGTTCCATGAAAATTTTATATCAAAACCATAAAGATTTTCGACGTTTTCAACTGTTACATTTATTTCAAATTCTTTTCCGACAGCCAAGCCTTTAATTAGGGAGGGAACAACACGAATCTTAGCGGTAGAGGAAGCCGAAACAGTTCTAATTCCCGGATTTATTAACCCAACAATTATCAGCATGATCGAAAGCACTAATAAAAAGAAGTTGATAATGACGGAGATTTTAGTTTTCAATTCCCTTCTCCCTCTCCTATAGAAGGTTCTAAGCCTTAATAGATAAGCTTTTCGTGTTGAAACCTGAACAAAAATGTAGCTTGCTACAATTCCTAATATTGATAATCATATAGCACGTTGACGCAAGTAACATCATATATATCAATAACGCCGTCTCTAACCAAATCAACCATTACATACCATCCGGGTTCTCCTTCTTTAGTGTCATATAGCACGTTGACGCAAGTAACATCATATATATCAATAATACGATCTCGAGTGATGTCACCAAGTTTGAACGCTGCAACAGGACCAAATGTTAAAGTATTATCATTTATATTAGCTTCGTTTTCAAGAACTGGTGCCTCAACTTTAATAATATAGTTGGCAGGCACAATAATTCCCGATGTGCTCCATTGCAGAGTCAATTTTTTAACCTGCATAATGCCTAGTTGAACAACAACGGATGCACCTTGAGTGTTGTTGTAATATAACTTTAGGGTAAATGTTTCTGGGACTGTGCCTTTATTTTTCACTGTAACTGTTACGTATACTGTCCAAAGATCGTAGATTGTTTCAAGGCATTCTATGTTTAGCACAGCTACATCATGAATAACGACTATAGTCACTTTTTTAGACGTTGCGTTTGTGAAACCTTCCGCGTCTTTGACGGTTAATGTCACTGTGTAATTTCCTAAGCTAGAATAGCTATGCGTCACAATTCTGCCTTTAGCTGTGTATCCGTCGCCAAAGTTCCATGAATATTCTATTATGGTGTCGTTATATCCTTCAGGTGAAGATGCAGAAGCATCGAATGTTATGGAATAACCTGGGCCGGCGCTGGGAGGTTTCATGGCGAATAATGGCCATGGTGGTGATGGAATAACTGTTACATTAAATGTATTTGAGGTTGATCTTTGAAGTCCCTTGTACCATGCAACTACTGAAACTTTATACTCTCCTGGAAGGACGTCGGGTGGCAGTATAAATTGTAGACGGTATGTTCCATTTTGGATTAGTTGCGATTCTCCATTTTCCTCTGGCGGATCTGAATAGATGGACTCTAAAATTTGGAGGTTAGCGCTTGCTTCGGGGCTCATTGGGTATCCTCCCTTTTCGGGAAGCTCGCTGTAAATGTTTGCGTAAATTTTGGCTGTGCCTGTAGATGACCAGTTCGGGATGAGTAACCTTGGCATGAAAACGCATGAATGGCCAGCCTTAACGGTGAGAGCACCCCATTTTGAATCCAATAATATAGAGTTGCTGTCAACTATGCTTATGGACACGTAAACTTGTCTGTCAGCTATACCATTATTTTTAATTTGCATATAAACGAATGTATATACGTTTAGACCTCTTTCAACGTATGTTATTGGTTTTGCCTCAGCGTCGCATGGATACAGAGATTCTATTTGCATGTAAAAGTAGCTAGTTGAGATTTTTGTACTCAGCGGTAACGTCCTGAAAAGTATGGGTTTGTTGGGGTTTTGCACTTCTATTGCGATTAATCCATCGTTTACAAGGTTACCTCGGCTATCGGTTACTGTTCCGTTTATAGTTACCATTTCTCTTTGTTTATAGCTTGACTTATCAATTGATAATGTAACATATATAAAGTCAGCATTGACATAAGTCAGAGTCCCAGCTAATGATAAAATGATCAATGTAAAGGATAAAGCCATAAAGCTTGTTTTTCTCATTATCGCTCAATAAAATAAGTATTGCGGGTGTTCTTAAGAGTTGTGGAATATTGTTCTACTGCTTTGGGGACCCTATTCAATTTTTTTGAGGCTAAAATTGCCGTGATAGTTACCGCGAGCATAGGCAGTATTATGTTAAGTTGGAATTCCGGTATTGCTGTCGCTCCCTTAATTATAACTTGATTTACATTTTTTCCGTATATTAATAAGTAGAAGCATGTGAAGTTGCTGTTAGAGAATTTTAAAGACGTTATGTTTTGCTGGTCTGCAATTATATCCCATTCATGTTCTTCGGCATCCAAAAGCATTCTTGGTATAATTACTCGGAGATAGGTTGTTGTGTTTTGCTCTATTATAAAGCATATTGTTTTTTGGTCGGCATCAAAAGTAATACTCATTATATTGCTGGCATTTGTTGAAACCGTTACATAAAATACTTTTGACTCCCAGGTTCCAACATAAAAGTGTTTAAGTTTGTTTACGTATGGATATGCGTCTTCGCTGGAATCGCTGCTATACGGTCTGTCACCTATTCCGTCACTCCCTGCTTGATCCTGGGCGGGCCCGTGATTTCTGTCTTCTCCTTCGTAGTCGTTCCAGTAGTTTCCACCTATGATGTAGTCGCTGTTCCATTTGTTAAATATAACACCAAAACCTTCCCTATTCTGATCATTTTTAAAGTTGTTATTAAAAAACAAATTGTTTTTTGCATTTGATTCGATGGATACTCCTTTTATGTTGCCTTCCAAATCATTATAGGCAACAACATTTGATTTGCCAATTAATATTTTTATTCCATAAGTGTTATTTGCTATTTGGTTTCGAATTATTTGCGAGTCGCTTGAATTGTTGATTTCTATTCCTATATAATGTTGTTTTATGACGCAGTTTTCGATTGTTACATTTTTGACATTTTTCAGTATTATCGCCCTCCCAATGTTAAGTCTTGTGTTGATTAATGTTAGGTTCTTGATTGTCACATGATTTGCTATCACTGAGAAAAGAGCTGTTGCCTCTGCCTCTTGATCTCCGTTAATAATTGTTTTTTCTCGATCTTTTCCAATTATTGTTAATGTTTTATTCACTATTATTTGATACTCTTTATAGGATCCGGGTTCTATATAGATTGTGGCACCTTCCCGTGCGTTATTTATGGCTTCTTGGATGGAGTTGTTTTGATTAACTGTTACTGTTATGCTGAGGGCCTCCATCGCAGGGGATGGATGAACTAGAACGGCAAGAGCAAATATGAGGATAACGAGGCATAGGGTTATTAGGTTGTGCAAAATTTGGGATTTTTTCTCTTTGTTTGTTTGGACCATTTAGGGGCACCTAAACACTATACGTTAATGATCAATTTCTGGATTTACAAATATAAAAAAGGAGGGTTTATGCTGGGATTTTAATTCCGAAGTTTACGAGCGTTTCTGGGCTTCTTGTTGGATAGACTGCAAATCCTCCTTTCTGCGGGAAGTCCGTTAGCACTGTTACTTCTACGGTTCCTTGTCCGCTTCTAGCCCACTTTGGTATGTACAGGGTTATCGTTACCGTGCCGTTTGCATATGTACACCATTCTGCTCCGCCTATTGTCACAACCTTGTAGTCCCAATCGAATGGAACGCCTGTTTCATCTTTTGCTGTTACAGAAATTGTTACATTTCTGGTTTGCATTAGGAAGCTTCCATACTCTATTGTTACAGTCATTTCTTCGTAGTGGTCGTATTCAACCTTGTCTAGGGTTGTCTTCCAGACTCGTACTAAGTAGTCATACTTGAACCATAATGTGTCATTAATCACTTTTCCGGCTACTTCGGTTGTTGCTACAACCGTCCATTTGCCGAGGTAGTATTCTGGATCATCGCACATCCATGGGAGTCTAAAGCTCACCATTGCTATTCCGCTCTGGTTTGTTCTTCCGTGAAGTATCGTGTAGACCTTTCCGTATGGGTCTTTAATTTCGAAGGCTACATCTTTCTGTTGCTCTGGCCAGTTGTTGTATGTAACTTTTGCGTAGAGGACTACTAGAGATTGTGGTGTGAACATGTCGCTTGGGTTATTTGGATATTGCCCGCCGTATGGGAATGGATATTGCGTGAAGACGTCTATTTGAGCGCCTAACACCCTGAAGGGGGCTGTGTATTTGGCGGATTTAACCACGTGAGGTATTGGTACGGAGTATGGTGCTCCGTTCCATGGGGACATGGGTCTTTCTGGATGTGGAAAGCCTGCAAGGTTAACTGGGAAGTACATTGGTCCCCATGGGTCTACTGAGGGTCTTGGTTCAGGATTCTTTAGGAAGATTGTGCATGAGGGTGGTGGATAGCCTAGGTGTACATATGTCACATTGAAGGTTATGCTGGCTATTCTTCCCTGCCCAAATGGGGGTGAATGCTCTACGCCTCCAACTCCCATAAAGGCTATGCGTACCCATCCTGCAGTATTGTTTATCACCTTCCTAATTTCAAAGATTCCGTGTGGCCAGAAGGATGCAAACCAGCCGTCAGGATCTATTTGAATGTTCACGGCTTGAATCAATGAGGGGTCAAAGTTTAGATAGAGGTCTATGCCCGCGATGTCCCAGAATGAGCTTAGGTCGGTTTCGCCTTGCCCGAGAAGCCATACATCAAAGGTGAAGAGTTCTCCTAATGCTGATCCAGATTTAGATTCTGGCATTATTTTTAGCATGGGTAACGGTGGATATTCGAAGACCCTGTAATAAACGTTAACCACTCCGTCTTGTTTTGTGAAGGGGATAGGTGGCGGTGGAACACCGTAACCGGCAAGCTTAACCTCTGTAAGCACTATATTTACGCTTACAAATTCAGCTGGAGCTATTTCGAAGTCGAAGGGCTGATAGATAAGCCTCAACGTTATGATGCAAACTGTGCCGCTTCCGCTGAATGGTTGTGCCGGGCTTTGCGAGGAGTAAGCAATGGTAAGTATACTCGACAGCGGATCATATTCATCTTTGGTTTTCATTGCTGGTGCGTTAAGTATTCCGCCGTAGGGGCTTGGAGGTTGAGGTGCTGGATAATTGTCCACTGGTATTGTTGTTGTGTGGCTAACATATTGGAAATAGGTCGTGTTTATATAGACTTTGACGCTTAGACCGTAGAGGTTCTCCACGTTTTCAACAACAACAGCTACTTTAAACTCTGTGCCTCTTACGTCGCTATGATCTGTGCCAAGCTCTATGGGTGATGGAATCACTCTGACCAAAGTCTGTTGAGCGTATATGTTGGGTGTAGTGGCCAGGAACATGCTCAGAAACAATGTTGCTACCATTATGTAGGTTGCCAGTTTACTTTTCATCTCTCTTCTCCCTTCTTCCCATCTGCAATAGTAAATTATCACTAACTGGATTAAAAGCTTTCTGGAAGAAAATTCTATTCAATTTTTGATTTTAAAAAAAGGAGGGAAGTTTAATTGGCTTATGGTGTGGCTCCGAAAACTGTGTCGTAGTTTATGTTCACGGTTGTGGTGTCGTAGATGTCTATTAGGCCTCCCCACTTTGGATAGGGTGTTGTGTAGGATGGAGCTAGGTCTGCTCCAGGCACCCACAGTGGATCTGGTTCCCACATGCCTTGGCTGTCGAAGGCTATATTGGCAAAGGTTACGTCATAAATGTCTATTAAGAAGTTGCCTGTACGAGGACCTTGCGGGAAGTCTGGTGCTGGTCTGGTGCTGTCTCTTGGACCCCACTGCCACATCCAGTCAATCTCACCCAACGGCGGTGTTTCCAAGAAGTATAGTCTATTTGCTTTCAGGAGTGCATAGGAGCCTTTAACATATTCTACCATGTAGTATGGACCAATGCTCTGGAAGGTTGGTTCCCATTCTGTGTCGCTGCCTGGGAAGTATCCGTGGGGGTCGCCCGTAATATTCCAGTACTTTACCTCTATGTCGCCTGAAACGGGCTTTAGGAAGTAGATCCAGTCGAAGGAGTAATAGCCTGGTTCACCTTGGTTTGCCCTTACTAGGTAGTCAACGCCGGGCTGTAGGGTGGTACCGCCAACCTTAACGTATTCGACATAAGCCACCGGGTCGCCTATATAGAAACCTTCACCGGCGCCATAGCTTGCGCCAGTTTCAGTGTATACCGCATCTTCGCAGAAGACATCTTTCCATTCTAAGCTTGCTAGGTATGGGTAGTTGGCGGCGTACTGGAACCAGTAGCTTTCATCTACAAAGTAGATTTCATAGCAGTAATCGTCTATTACGAGTACGTGATCCACGTCCATTACGTTGTCCCAGCTCCAGCCGTCATCGAAGGCATAGCTGAACATTATTGAGAAGACAACATCCTTAGCCGTGAAGTCGCGTATGTAGGCTCCTGTAACTGGCGCAACCCATTTAACGTCCTTCCTTAACCAGTAGGTGGCTTTAGTTTTCGTTTCTCCTGCTTCTTGCCAAGTGCTTACACCCCAGTCTTGGACTATCCATGCCTGGTCTGTTCCAATATCGTATGGGTTAACAGCCAAACCGCCTTCATATATTCTGTCGAGAATTCCGTAATCGTAAACCCATTGAGAGAACAGGATGTTCAATGCTTGTGGCGGCTGGTTCCAGCCTATCTTAATTTGGCTGGGATCTGGAGCATCAGATGCCTTGTAAGCATTCATGAACGTGTAGGTGTTTTCTGGACCGTAAGCCATCATGTCGCAGACGCCTAATAGCCAGCTTCTCCAAGCAAAGAAGCTTTTAGCAGCACATAATGGAACGTTTATTACTTCACGCTCCATTATGACTTGGGCCTTCTTAGCCGCTGTGATGGCTTCTGGAATAGAGTTGGCGTAGTATATATCTTCAAGGTTTATGTCCAAGTTCGGATCCACAATTGATATGCTTTGACCTCTTGGATACTTCGGGTCAGGGCATGGTGGCACGACATAGTTGGGGCCGTCTGGATACCAGAACGCTGAATGGTACAGGAAGAATAGGCTTGTCGGGAACCTTCCAAGTCTCCATCCACCAGTATAAATGTGATAGTCTCTCCTCGTCATAACAGGCGGACGGCAGAACGGAGAAGGCCCTTGCTTAAAGTCGACAGGTATACCGTGCTTCAGCATGTTGTCTCTCAAGTGTTCTGCAGCCTTCAATCTTAGGCTGTGATCTGACCTTGCATAAAAGACTATTGGATCTAGGTCTTGTCCAGCCTTTGGATGGGGAGTCTTGAACTGTATCCAGAGGATGCTGCCCTCTTCCAATGTTACATCACTAACAGTCACCTTGTTATTCACAGAGTCAAAGGTGAATGTTAGCTCACTGTAATAGTGGTCGCCTAGCTTGAGTCCCATCACCCGCACAATTTCCGTTGCTGGTTTCGTTAAAGTCCACTCGTATGGTGGACCCGTAACAGCCACACCAACCTTCGGGTTGTTGACAACAATAACAGTCGTCGGATAGGTTCTAATATACTGGGCTGAACCGGGGAAGCCCGGATCATAGTAGGGGTTCGATGTTGATCCTTGAGTGAAGCCAGCCTCATCCAACACTTGAGCTGCGCGCGCTGGATTGTATTCCCAGTCATAGTTTGGATAAACACAGTCTGGGTTGATCCATGAAGGCGCGTTAACGACCACTGGCATATCCATTCTTGTAGCGAATCCGCCAGCAATATCCTCAACTATATACCATTTATCCGTTAAAAGTGCTAAAGCACGCCTAAACGCAGTTTGGCTCATGGGTGAAATAACACCAGGATACGTATCTATCGTCTCATTGTTGTTAAAGTCAAACTCGTACATACCGTTCTCCGTCACAGGACCCAAAACAATATCAGGATTCTGAACAGCCACTTGATACTGCGCTATCGTGAGCGGCCAAAGCATCAAATCAATCTTTCCATCGATTAAATCGGCGAAACAGTCCTCTGGAGTCTCGTAGAACTTCATTAGCAACTCAGGCGTCCTTGGACCCTTAGTACCAGCAGCCATTACCGAATGGTTCGGTGCAAACAAAGCCAACGCTAACGCTGCAGCCAACACTATAAACACTAAAACTTTTTTGTCATTCATCTCCTTTCTTCTCCTCTCTACCTTTTGCACTAGTAACTTTAGAGATTCTCAAATTTAAGCTTTCTGTAACATTTTTCTATGGTTTCAAGCACACCAAAAACAGCTAAACCTTAAATATTTTACATAAAAACCTACTTTAGGGAGCGACTGTTATGGGGTTGAGAAAATTCATTGTTCAAAGAATAATTTATATGGGCATAGTTCTATGGCTAGCCCTAACAGCAAACTTCATGATATTTAACATGATGCCTGGAAGCCCCGTAGACCAATACGTCCAGAAAATGTCCGCAAGAATGACGCAAGAAAGGCTTGAAGAATTGAAAGCACACTTTGGCTTAAATAAAACACTGCACGAAAGATACATCCAATATATAGTAAACCTACTTATGTGGAACTTTGGAAACTCTTATTATTCAGGATCAGTATCCCAGCTTATGACTGAAAGAGTAGCGAGAACGTTAGAGCTTATGGGACTCGCAACCTTCATAACAATTGTTCTGGGAATTTTACTGGGAGCGATAGCAGCCTACAAAAGGGGAAGCCTATTAGATTCAGGCCTAGTATTAGGATCCCTATTCACGTACTCTGTTCCAATATTCTGGCTTGGATGGATTATAAAAATGATATTCTCCCATGAACTTAAGTTATTCCCATCCTCCGGTATGTACCCAGAAGCCTGGGTTGGAAACTGGCCGAAAGACATATTCGCATACATTTCGGGCCGCCTATACCATTTAGTTCTTCCCACAATAACTCTAGTGCTATTTTCAGTTGGAGGATGGATACTGCTAACAAGGGCATGCATCTTGGAGAATATAACGGAAGATTATGTGATCACAGCAAGAGCAAAAGGTGTAAAGGAAAGAACGATACTCTACAAGCACGTAATGAAAAACGCTTCACTACCAATAATAACAAGTGTAGTGTTAGCTGTAGCAGGAATGATCGGCGGCGCTATAATAACAGAAACATTATACAATTACCAAGGAATGGGCCTCCTAACATGGAAGTCGATAGGAAATTATGATATCCCAGTTTTATCAGCAATTTTCTACGTAACGACATTACTGACAATTATAGCAAACTTTGTAGCAGACTTGCTATACGGAATACTAGACCCACGAGTTAGGTATGGGTGAAAAAATGGCACTTAGAAAAGAAAAAATAAAATTTGCAGTTAAACGATTCAAAGGTTTTTGGAAAGAATACAGCAAGAGTAAACAAGGAATCCTAGGGCTAGTAATAGTTTTAGGATACATAATAATAGCCTTGAGTGCACCCTACCTATCACCATACGAACCATACGCTCCCAAACTCAAAGGACACTATCCAGCAGGCGTCAACCCCAAAATTGCTACATATCTAGCCGTGCCAATATGGTATAAAACTCTCCTAGGCATGAAAGACCTTTCAGAAAACGTTTTCCCAATTAAGGACCATGCAATGAGCACTGTTGAAACAATAACCTCCCAATGGCAATGGAAACAGCCAACGGGTGTCATTATTGCCCCATCTCCAAATAAGGGAGATAGAGGAGATGCTTGTATTGAAATAAACTTTACATCTATTGAACCAACAACAGTGAAAGTTTGGACCACATTTGAGTATCCATACAAAAATAAACCCACAGAATTTGCGATACACATCTCCATTTTTGTACAAAACAGCACTACGATAACAATAAGTGTTGGTATCATTAAGGATGGAAACGAAACATACACAGAGAGGATAGGGGAAATTGCTTCAGGCGTGTGGACGCACAGGTTTATTAAATCTGGAATAGCGCAATATAGGCTAATGGAGAAAACTTTTCCAGAGCCAGGTCAATATTCATTCCAGATAACAATAACATCAAACGGAGTTAATACGGTTCGCTTAGACAATGTTGACCTGTTGATTTACGGAGAAGCCTTTGGATTGCTTGGTACTGATGGAAATGTTGACAGGCCAAGGGATATTTTCACTACGCTAATTTACGGAACAAGAATCTCCCTTATAGTAGGACTGCTTTCAGCGGCAATATCAACGTTTGTGGGCCTATTCATAGGGTTAGTATCAGGTTACCTCGGAGGGATGGTAGACGAGGCATTAATGAGATTTGCAGACTTTCTATTAGTATTGCCAACTCTTCCATTATTGATAGTGCTCATCGTCGCCACAAGTGCCACATTCTGGAACATAATATTGTTAATCTCCGTTTTGGGTTGGATGGTCTTCGCTAGACAAATAAGATCAATGGTTCTAAGCCTGAAAGAAAGAGCGTTTATAGAGGCAGCAAAAGCTTGCGGTGCAAGTACATCATACATTATTGCGAAACATTTAATGCCTAACGTTTTTGCATTAGTATACATAACATTGGCTACAAGCGTACCAGGTGCAATTATCTGGGAAGCCTCACTAAGCTGGCTTGGATTATTCGATCCATCGGTAGTTTCTTGGGGACGAATGCTAAACGAATTCACAAACTCACAAGCAATGATTCTACCATTTTCTCAATACTGGTTCTGGGTAATACCTCCGGGCCTAGCAATAATGCTTTTAGCAGTAGCATTTATCCTTATTGGCTACGCTCTAGACGAAATATTAAATCCAAAGCTAAGACGAAGATAAAATCAGCCTTTTAATAAAGTCCCAAAACTCATTTTCCATACGTTCTAATTCCTCTTCAGATTTTAGTCCCAAAAGTGCAAAATAGCCAGCTCCAAAAATGGAAAAAGTTTTACCCAAAAACAATAATAACCTGCTGAATTTCCTTGAAGATTCAAAAGACAAAGTTAAGTTATCATCCTTCACCTCCAAAGACACTTCAATAGGATCCATCAAACCTCCATGAGGGAAAGCCTTGCAAAAAGCCATGGTTTCCTTTAAAACCGTTTTTACAGCAATACCCCTCTGCTCAAAAAAGGAAACAACTGCAGCAACAACATCTTCTAAACGCAACGGACATACAAATGTCCTTCGCACAACGACTCCCTCAATTTTCACAGAGAATACTTCAAAATAACGCTTGCGAATACAATAAATCTTTTCCTTCCTAAAGCTTAAATATTTAACATCCATAGCGTGATGTGTGTGAGGATATGCCGCTTCTAGAAGTAAAGAATTTAACGGTTCATTACGAAACAAAAATTGGAACTGTTAAAGCCGTTGATAACGCCTCATTCCACTTAGAGGAAAGACAGTCAATAGGATTGGCTGGAGAATCTGGATGCGGAAAAACCACAATAGCACTGTCACTACTTAAAATCCTTCCACGAGAAGGAAAAATCATTAATGGTCAAATACTTTTTGAAGGAAAGGATCTTGTGAAACTCAACGAGGACGAAATGCGAAGACAAATCAGATGGAAAGGGATCTCACTAATTTTTCAAGGAGCAATGAACGCTCTCAACCCCGTCTACAAAGTTAAAGATCAAATAATTGAAGCCATCCAAATACATGAACCACACGTAACAAAAAAAGAAGCCTATGAAAGAGCAAAAAAACTATTTGAATTGACAGGATTAGATCCATCCCGATTAGAACATTACCCTCACGAATATAGCGGAGGAATGAAGCAAAGGGCATGCATTGCTATGGCGTTGGCATGTAACCCTAAGATGCTAATTGCAGATGAACCAAGCACAGCTCTTGACGTTATAGTTCAAGCTCAGATTTTAAAATTACTAAAAGACTTAAAAGACAAACTTGGAATTTCACTAATGGTGATATCACACGATCTTTCGCTGATAGCCGAAACTTGTGACACAACCGCAATAATGTATGCTGGAAAAATTGTTGAGTTCGCAGACATCGTAAGAATATTCAAAGAGCCACTTCACCCATACACAAAGGGATTAATAGAAGCCTTCCCGAGCATATCCTCAAAAAAGTTTAAACTAGTTTCAATTCCAGGGTTTCCACCAGACCTCATAAACCCTCCGTCGGGCTGCAGATTCCATCCCAGATGTAGTTATGCTATGGACATTTGTAAAAAAGAAGCACCAAAATTTACAGAAATTTCCAAGGGACACTACGTCGCTTGTCACTTAGTAGGAGGAAACAAGGGATGAGCGAGATTGTTCTAAAAGTTGAAAATTTAAAAAAGTGGTATCCAGTAAGACTCGGATTCTTTAGAAGCTTAATAAGTAAAGAGCAACTTTATGTGAAAGCAGTAGACGACGTATCTTTTGATATAAAAAGAGAAGAGATCTTTGGATTAGCAGGAGAAAGTGGTAGTGGAAAAACAACTACAGGTAAATGCGTAATGAAATTAATTGAGCCCACTGGTGGAAAGATAATTTTTCATGGCACAGACATTAGCAAGTTAAAATCTGACCAAATGAGGGATTTCCGACGTCGAATGCAAATGATATTTCAAGACCCCTATGAGTCTCTCGATCCCAGAATGACTATTGAAGATATAGTAGCTGAACCCTTGCACGTACTAGGGCTGACATCAAGTGCAGATGAAACTGTGGAGAGAGTGAAAAGAATATTATTTGAGGTAGGCCTCATTCCACCAGAACAATTTATATTTAGATACCCACATGAGCTCAGTGGTGGACAGAGGCAAAGAGTTGCAATTGCGAGAGCATTTGTAGTTAAACCAGAATTTGTGGTTGCAGATGAACCAGTCTCCATGCTTGATGTATCGATCAGAGCTGAAATTTTAAAGCTAATGCTGTCTTTGATAAGGGAATATCACACTTCATTTCTATATATAACTCATGACCTTGCTTTAGCCCGACATTTTTGCGATCGAATCGCGATAATGTATCTTGGCAAGATAATGGAAATGGGTTCAACTGAGCAAGTCATTGATATACCACTTCACCCATACACCGAGGCACTTATTGCAGCAGTGCCTATCCCAGATCCGTCTGCTAGAAGGGCGGAAGTTGTTATAAAAGGTGAAATTCCAAGCGCAATAAATCCTCCATCAGGTTGTAAGTTCCATACACGTTGCCCAAAATTTTTAGGAGAAAAGTGCAGAAGGGAGGAACCTAAACTCGTGGAGATTGAAAATGGACATTTTGTAGCTTGCCACTTGCACGCGAAAAAATGACCCTGCGCTTCATCTTTTTTCTCCCACTTGTTCTATAGATGTAGACCAGAGTTATTACTCCTATTATTATTAAGATGAAACCAAAAGGAGCCAAATGTCGATATTCGTATTTTAACGTTTTTTGATAACATAAAAGGGAAATCGTTTTAGGTGGCAAATTCATTTCATATAGAAGGTCCGTTAATAAACGCGCAGAATAATTACCCTCAGTTTCAACAATTCCTTCAATTATCCCCACTTCGATGGACTTTTTAACGTTCCGCAAACCGCCTGTGGTTGAATTCATGATAACAGCAAAGGGATAAAGGTAATCAACCTCACCGGTAGGAGTTGTGTATAGAATGTAAATAATGTCAAGTACCGTTTTTTCGCCATTGGTATTATTTATCTCTATTTGAATACTGATCTCAACATAATCTGTTAAATTTATGTACCTTGGATCTATCAGCCAATCAGAGTAATATGCCCAATTGTCGTTAGGAACCAAATTGAAAAAAAGTTTATTCTCCTTTTGAAAATATCCGGAAACGCAGAATTTATCATGTGCCGTGTAGTCTTTTTTAAATACATATGTCTCAACGGAATAATTGTATAAAGACGCTATGACAAGCCCGCAAAATAGAAAAGTTACTCCTAATAATTTCCTACGCATCATTCTCTTCCCTTAACTAATTAGGCTGCCTTGATTTACTATCTTTTTTCTTTAAGTAGACCATCAATATGGTCAGGACGGATGGAGGTAGCAAAACGCATGTTGGATGGACAATAAACATTAACCAGAATGAAATATACAACCCGCTAAAGAATAAGGGGGGAAGCCAAAACCAAAAGCTAGTAATTAGTATCTTAACAAAAATAGACAATTCATAGATGTAATATAGCATATCTTTAAAAGCTTTTTTCATTTCTCATCTAAGACCACTAGAAGTAAAAAACTCCTTTAAAAGTGTTTCCAGCCAAACTCATTTTTATGGTAAAATATATCCCCTAATTAAGTGACCAACCCCTGAACTGAAAATTAACAAAACCAATACATACGGCACATAAATTCTAAAACAATTCAGCAATGACATGTAAAAAGCCCATTCCCAGCCAAACGGAATCTGCCCGATAGTTTCAGAAAAACCTAAGCCTAACCATATAAAAACAAAACCGAAAAGCACTGAAAATATAAAAGACAAAAGTAATGTCGATAAAAATCCAAAAACAAAAGGCTTTGTATCTTTTAAGGAAAAACCTGCCAAAAAACTTACACTGACTAAAGCTATAATTCCCCAAATATTAAGCATAGGACCCTCTATGGGGTCATAAGCAACGTTGAAGGTACGCCACCTCGCATTGGTTAAGTAGATTGAATAATACGTAATTGCAACAATTAGCGAAACAAAAGCAATCCATAGTGAAGTGATGATGAACCATCTATTAAACAGTAATGAGGCAACAGATCTCTTTAGATACATCGGCTTCTGTCAAAATAAAGATCGTAGCTAAATTTAAGCTTTAACTTTATTTGACAGATTTAAAACAATGCTTTGCTTCAGGAATAATTTATAGGGATGTCTTGCGACATGTAAATGTGATGAGTAAAAGGAAAAATACTGCTTTACTATTGTTTGCTTTTGTGGCATTAATTTTGACGTCTCTTATTATAACATATCAGCATGTTTTACAAAGTATAAGAGAGGATCTCATAGAAACTCTCGACACCTTGGAGATAGAGTATGTTGACACAACTTTAAAAGTCAATTCGCGTATCATCATGTTGAATATTTCAATTAAAATAGAGAACAGAGCGAAATACACCGTAATCGTAGATTCCATAAAAATGAACGTCTATATTAATAACATATTTGTCAGCGCAGCTAACCCATATAGCCAATCAACTGTATTTAGTATTCTACCCGGAGAAAAGAGCACAATGGTTTTTATATGCTCAACCAGCAATCAACACGTGATGGAGATGATAAGAAAAGGCAATTGCATTCTTTACGGAAATGGAACGATAAGTGGGCATATATCTCATCTATTCTTTTTTATTTCATATATAAAGCAGTTCAGCTTTTTGTACGAAATAAGTTAAACCTTAAATAGAACAAGCATCGATATTTTTTAGGGTAATAATGCTAACAAAGTGTCTGTGGCTTGTAGGCGGTATTTTCGCACTTATGCTCGTGTGCAGCGCACATAATAATGCATTGCTTTACTTTGCAACATCAAATAAAAGCTTTTCAACCTCATCTAGTGAAACTGTGTTGTATTTCGAACCGGAAACAGTAACGGTTAAACCTGGCGAATGTTTCACAATAAAAGTCAATATTAAAAACCTTCATGAAGAATTATGGGGATTCGAAGTCGGTTTACGGTTCAACAGAACAGTTCTGGAATTCCAAGGTGTAGAATATCCGGCTTGGCAGTTTTTCTCTGGGCAAATAGGTTGGCTCTTCTGGGTTACGACTTTATCTCCCCAGTTAGAAGACCAAACACTTCTGACACTCACATTTAAAGCTAAAAATGAGGGAGAAACTCAACTAACGTTCTACGTACATAAACTTGCTACATCCAAGTACATCGAGAGGATATACAGTCACGTAGGCTGGCCGATAGAACATGTAACCTCTATTGCAGTCGTCATCAGCGAATCTTAAATTCCCTTAATCTCCATTTTATTTTATTTCAAAAATTAAGTCATGAGTGAAAAGCCAATAGAAATTAAGATAAAAAAGCACATTAAAAATTTCAACCTGAATCATTAGTTAAAGTTAAGAAAGAAAAATACTCTAGTTCTCTTAGACTGTAGCATTTTCAAAAATTTAAGAGTTCATGAGAGTATAATTTTGTTGAAAGGAGAGGTAATTTCTATATAATGTTTGGTGAAGCTTTGCTTTTGGTGAAAGCTGAAGATATCATGTAGATTGTGAACCTCTTAAAGATAATAAAAAATTAGTAAGGAGGAAAAGGGGATCAGGTTTATGGGTCTTTTTGTCCGTAGGTTATACATGATGTGGTCACGTCGTAGATGTCTATTATGCCGTCGTTGTTTATGTCGTAGTCTGGTATGTATAGGAGGTCACCTATTTTTTGGTCGTAGCATATGCATATGGCTGTTACATCGTAGATGTCTACTTCAAAATATGGAGGAGCAACGTCTCCAGGTATGGTTATCAACGCCCAGCCATCAATTAAAGTATTATCCTCCGTGTTTGTTTCACCTTGAACTGGTTCTGCGTAAGCCCAAATTGTGTAGTTGCCCTTTGCAAAACCCGCCGTATTCCATGTGAAGATTAGGTTTAAGGATGTATCGCTCTCAAGTGTGACTTTTTTTGTCGCTATTTTTGTTTCGTTGGCAAAAACTGTAACGTTCAATGTTGCCGTAAACTTACAATAATTGGCAATTTCGACGCTTATGTTCGTAGAGAAGCCTTGTCCAACTATTGATTTAAGAATTGTTACGTGAGTTACCGCTACATTGTGATATTGAAACTCATTTATTGATCTGTTTATTATACAGGTGAAAACTGGCAACCAACGCTGTATGGTGGCTTCTATCCCATTAGGGAATGGATTAAACCAATATTTTATTCCACCCTCCCACCTTGTGTTTGGGTACGGTCCTGGCTCGCTTATTCCTTCCCAAGTTTCGTTGTAAAAAATTTCGCAGGTAAGCGCAAAAATACCTTCTACCCCGTACATCCAATCATCCCAAGTGCCATAAGCAAGTCCTGCACCGAAAGAAGACTGCATATACGGTGTTCCACCAGTGGCCAGCGAAAGTTCATTGGCAATTTCTTTATATTTGGTTTCGTCATGGGGTGGGTTACGAGTGCATCCCCATGGATACAGTATCATTTCCATTCCGGAATGGAAACTAATTGCATACATGAAATTGTGCTGTTGGACTAAATCTCTAATTGCTTGTGTCTCAGGTTCCGAGAATGGGTTAGAGCCTTTATAGAATTCAGACCGCTTGTTTGAAGTCCCTTGTTCCCAAGCATAATTGTAGTTTCGATTTAGGTCAACTCCTCCTATCCAGTCTTCTCCAGAAAGGCCATCACCGTCGTTGTCTATTCCCTCCCAACCAATTAAAACAGGATTCTCCGGATCAGTGTAGTTAATAAGTTGCTCGATAAACCCGTCGCCATCCTCATCTTCGGGAGGATCCTCATCAAAAAGGCCATCGCCATCTTCATCAACAGGACAAGCATTTTTTCTTTGCCAGTCATTAGCATTGAACAAGTCGAAACCATCAACGTTTAAGGCCACTACAATGTAAATTTCGCAATTGTTTATTAGGTAAGTTATAGTCTGATTTGCTCCATAACCGACCGCAGCGGATACAGCGAAGTACAAGGGCAATTCCGCACTTATAGGCTCGCGTGCATGGTGGTATCCAACAAATAACGCTTGAGGTTTGGGAAGAGCATTTGTTTCGTTTGTTAATCTTATGCAATAGATGTCTCTTCCTTGGCGACTTTTTCCAATTGAAAAGACTTCAACAATTTTTGGGAAGCTGTTGTTTAGGAAAATTAGTGTGTTTACAATTTCATTGTAGCCGTGGTAGTGTTTCCAGTCGCCCCATGGAGGGGCCCAAGGCTGCATTAATGGATTATTGTCGATATTGTTTTGATTGATGATGTATGGTGTGTCGCCTATACCATCGCCGTCCACATCCGTTCCATTATAGTCGTTCCAATAGTTGCCCTCACTGCCATTGTCCCATGTGTTTTCCGTTTCACTGTAAATGTAAACTTGGTA
>JAWCEH010000028.1:0-22769 GCA_038859955.1 Bathyarchaeia archaeon
TATATGGCACATTATATCTCTCTTGAGAAATGTATATGAGTTCGTCGAGTATTATAATGTCAGTGTATGGCTCATTCTCCTCGATGATCCTCGTGTAAAAGTCTTCGTAAATGATTCTGAGACTGCGATTTACTAGGGTATTGAGATATATCAGGAGATTAGAATCTATAAAGATCCTCATCGGTTTACTCGAACTCCTCCTCTAAATAGATGCTGGCTAGCTCACCGGGTTTAGGCTCAAGCC
Organism: Bathyarchaeia archaeon; assembly: GCA_038859955.1. GTDB lineage: Archaea > Thermoproteota > Bathyarchaeia > Bathyarchaeales > DTEX01 > DTEX01. Next base: position 245 of record JAWCEH010000028.1, read on the forward strand.
TACCCTCAATACCCATTAATCTACTCACATGTCTAGCAAATGCAACTCTCAAATAATTCAAATCAACTCTTCTCTTAGCGGGCTTTAAGATGAGACCGTCCTTAATTTCTACAGTAAGTTCATCACCTTCATTGATGCCGAGCGTATCCCGAATAGCTTTTGGGAGAATTATATATCCCTTCCTACCAACCTTTAATCTTAAAGTCAACCTTAATCCATCTAAAGTAAAACTTAGTCAAACCACATCATATAAACTTTTCTTATTTATTTCTTCTTTCTTATAGAATACTGATATCGCATTATTTCTTGCTGAATATAACAATTAAGATTTGAGCATGAGATTAAGAAGTCTATTAAATTTTCTAATGTTTTTAGTATCCATAAAGAATGTTAGGGTAACTTGAGGTTTTAGCCATTCCTCTTAGCGTTGGTCTACGTATAGAGCGCCGTAAACGCTTATGTTAATCTCCAACGCTATATTTAATGTCCTCTCCAAATATGCATCCTTATGCTCAATAATAATCACTACGCTCGCATCAACTAGATTAATGAAGGCTTCATAGAGCCTTAAAGGTTATCCTTATCGTTAATATCGTATATATGCATCACGCAGTTGCACATCATTCAAATATCAAAAAATTACGCAAGGAAAAGATGCGTTTATAAAGTCTACACTTTAAAATTGATTTTTCACGTTAACCCTCAGGTTTTTATTCCAGTTCAGGAGAAAAAAGCCTTTCATAAAAAATTGCTAGGATTAGCACTCCCTTTTCATTTTTTATTCAATGTTTGAGTGCTTAGACTCTTCATCTTCCTTTAGTAACGCTGACTTTTCTATTGATGCTTCTTTCATGACATCCTCTGCAACGTATATATCTGCACCCGCCCTTAATGTAAGGGCTATAATGTCGCTGGGTCTTCCATCAACCTCAATCTCACTTCCGGCGGAGTCAATAATAATTCGAGCCATAAATCTATTTGCTTGGAGGCCATAGATCTCTCCTTTCTTAATTCTAACATTTACTTCGTCAAGCACCTTTATCATAAAATCATGTGTATTTGGTACTGGTGATTGATAACCCCTTATAGCAGCGGCAATCGATGAGGCTTCTGCTGCACCTACGGCTATCACTAAAACTCTTTCTAAGCCATCTTCAAGGAGAAGAACTGGTGTTGGACCATACTGAGTATCAACCTGAGCAATTCCAGAAATCTGAACTTTAACGGATTCTTCCATATAATTACTCTCATTTCCATAGTTGCATATTCTTTGTTTTCTCTAGATTATATACTTTTGGGTTAAACTTTCTCGCTTTAGGAAATTATAGCATTATTACTACATTTAAAATGTAAAAATAAGTCTATGGAGCAATAATAAGTGTAAATTTCAATCTCATTATTGGAGCTTCAATCTAAGAGTTCGCCGTTAACATTTAGCGTGCCCATTTTGGCGTTCGCGTACCTCGGATAGAATCGACTTTTGGGATGTATGGTTTTATGTCGATTATTGGCGACTTTTCTAGAGCATCCAGTCCCCTAACGATCAAAGTGCATCTTCCTTTCTCAAGAGTTAAACAACACATAATCCAATGGTGTTCGGGCGAACAGGACCTCTGCAAGCGAAAACCCCAGTTAACACATTCACAGTATGTCTTCTGGAAAAACAAGTAGAGTTTGCCTTCTTTCCTTACTATCGCAAAGATGAAGCCAATAAAGCACTATAAGGTGCGAAAAATCCTCTATACCTCTAAATCCATCACAAAACTCCGGAAAAACCCTTATCTCAGTTTCATCCTACCTAACACCCTCTACAACATCTATAAAACGAACCTCAACGTTTCTCTTCATCATACGCCCAAAATTTTCCTCCTAAACGTGTTAAGAGAGAATCGCCTAAAACTACTATCTGCCTTCACGAAAACATGAAGTTGCAGATGCGATAAAAGAGAACCTATCAAAGTTTGAGCAGACAATATGTTAGAGCAATAAACTTCATGCGGACCCTTAATTTTCTGGAGCGCTTTAAGGCTCAAGAGAAATATTTAAGCATGAAAATCTAAATTGATCGAGGAGATGATGCTTTGGGTCATGTTTGGGTTAAGGTCAAGATAGGTGATGAGAATCTCATTAGGTCGATTGAGGCTGATGCTCTAGTTGATACAGGAGCCACACTTACAATTATACCCCGTAAGATGGCTGTTGATCTCAATCTAAGGTTAACCGGGAAATCTATTGTTGAGACTGGCGCAGGGAGATTAGAGCTTGAGCGCTCAAGGATATGGATAGAGTTAGAGGGAAGAAGCGAGGTCGTTCCAGCGCTTATTTCGGATATAATAGATAAGGTGCTTATTGGCGTAACAACCCTAGAAGTTCTAGGACTACAAGTGGATCCGCTTACAGGAAAACTCAGAGAGTGGACGCTCCTACTCTACTAGTAAGTATGTCATGAGAAACCATTATATTACAAAGATACTCCTTCTGTGACATAACTCTCATAGTATTCATGCTTATGCCTTATAAGGCATCTTTAGATACTAAATAAAATAAAAATAATAAGAGAGAGCTACGCTTAAAGGGCGAGCGTATTGATTATTTAACTTTTGTCCCAGACGGCGAGCCAACTTTAGACATTAATATCGATAAGGAGATTTCGCTTGTAAAGCGGACTAGTGTTCCGGTTGCGGTTATAACTAATGCTTTTTTACTCTGGAATGAGAGGGTGAGAAAGAGCCTGCTGAAAGCAGACCTTGTATCATTAAAAGTTGATGCAGTCAGCGAGGAGCTATAAAAATTTTTTATTTAGTATCCAAAGATGCCTTATCAGCCGCTTGGCTGATAAGGCTCGAAACGCATTTGGGCCAGCATTGCCCGTTATAACCACCTTAACATTTTTATTTGCTATAATTTGAGCCGCTTGGATCCCTGCTCCGCCCATAGTCTCAGAAGCAGGGTTCTGAATAACTTCAAAACTCATATCTTCCAGGTTCACAATAACAAAATGGGGGCATCTGGCAAACCTCGGATCCACAAACGCATCTAAACTATTCGCTGAAGCAGATGTGCAAATCTTCACCTCATCTCTCCTCCTTCTCGTTTTCTGAGGAAATCCCAATTTCCCTCCGATCTAGAAAATCCTCGATTTTCCTGACTATTTCCATAAAGGCTCTTGATGCCGGTGAATTCCTATACTCGGCGATAAATGGTTTGCCTTTATCCGAGTTTTCACATATCTTCTGATCTATCGGTATTTTTCCCAAGAATGGTATGCCCATCTCATCGGCTATCCTCTCCCCTCCTCCAGACTGGAATATGTCAACCCTTGCCCCGCAGTTTGGGCATACGAAACCGCTCATATTTTCAATTACACCTATGATTGGCAAGCCAAGCGTTTTAGCAAAGTTAACGGCTTTCTTAACAACTATCTGCGAGACTTCAGATGGAATCGTGACTATTATAACCCCATCCATCTCAGGCAGCAGCTGCGCTACGCTCAAAGGCTCATCTCCTGTTCCAGGGGGCAAATCTATTAGCAGTAGGTTGAGCTCACCCCAAACGATATCTGATAGAAACTGACGTATAGCAGTCATTTTTAATGGTCCACGCCAGATAACAGGCGTATTCTCGTCTGGCAAGAGGAAATCCATTGAGACAACCTTAATATCGAATGGGCCCATCGCTGGGAAAATTCCGGGTGGACCAACCTCCAGCCTATTGCCGCTTAATCCAAGCATCTTTGGTATGCTTGGACCATGGATATCCGCGTCCAGGATGCCGACTCTATAGCCGTTCAGTGCGAAAGCTATTGCAAGGTTTACCGCCACAGTGCTTTTGCCGACGCCGCCCTTGCCGCTTATAATAGCAACCTTGTGCCTTATTTTTCTCATTCTAATCTTTAGCATACGCTCCTGATCTTCAATTGTTCTTCTCCCTTCATCTATAACCTCTGTCTCACCGCTCAAGTTGCTCACCAGTCCGTTGGAATGTAATTTAATATCATAAACTATTTAAATACTTTATGTTTAGAAAATAAACTGGTGAAAAGATTGGACGAAGTTGACAGAAGGATAATTTCGGGGCTTCAGCTAAATGGCAGGGCAACATTGGAGGAGCTTGCTGAAAATATTGGATATACAAGTATGGGGGTTAGGAAAAGGCTACAGAGATTGCTTGAGCAAGGCGCCATAAAAGTGTCAGCGCTACTAAATCCCTTCTATTTTAGGCTTTTTCCAGCAATAGTTCTACTTGAGATGGAGAGCGCAGAGGCAATGCAAAATCTTCTCGATCGATTTATGGACTGCCCAAGGGTTGTTCAAATATTTAAGACTTTAGGCGGATATAACTTGATCGCTATTGTTGTCGCCGAAGACCAGAACACCTTGGAAAGCATCTCCATTGAGAAGTGCTCTATTAGGAGCGGAGCTGGCGTAAGAAGATCGGAATTCTATCCGGTAAGCGACATATACTTCTCACAGTTCCTTCCAGTAAGAGAGTATCTTACCAGCAAGAAGAGGAGCGCTGCGCCATGCGGGGTTGACTGCAAGCCTTGCACAAGATATGTTGGCGGAAAATGCGTCGGATGTCCGTCAACAGTTGATTATAGGGGCATTCTATAAAGAGAGGAGGATCTTCCATGAGAGAAAATGATCAGTTAGAGCTTAGGAAAGCGGAAAGAGTGGAAGTAATCAGCCTCATAGATAATTCCATAGATCTCTTATCAACATCACCAAGGGAGGAGGTTAAATGCTTTAGGGATTGGGCAAAGAGGGTTTTTCGCTATCCTATCGCTGAGCATGGTTTCTCAATGCTTGTCCGCGTCTTTGATGGAGATGAGGTTCATAGCGTATTGTTTGATGCTGGAGGCAGCCCGCAAGGCGCAGTAATAAACGCTAGAAGAATGGGAATAAACCTAACTGAGGTGGAATGCATAGTTTTGTCTCATGGACATTACGACCATTTCATTGGGTTGCCAGCGGTTGTTAGGGTTATAAACAAAAGCGGTCTACCGATCATAGTCCACAATGGCATGTTCAAGAAAAGAGGCGCTGCAGGCTCAGATGGAATTATAAGGAAGTATCCGGACTTTCCCTCAGAGGACAGGGTGAAACCTGCGAAATATATCGAAACGAAGCAGCCATGTCTTATAGCTAACGGTCTAATACTCATTACTGGTGAAATCCCGCGTAACATACCTTTTGAAACTGGTTACCCGCAACATAAAACTTTTATCAATGGAAAATGGGAACAAGACCCCTGGATATGGGATGAACGCGCAATAATAATTAACGTCAAGCAGAAAGGTTTAGTCATTCTAACCGGATGTAGTCACGCTGGCATAGTAAATACTATACTTTACGCACAGCATCTTACTTGCGTAAAGAGTGTATATGCAGTTTTAGGCGGCTTCCATCTAGCAGGAAAAGAATTCGAAGAACGAATAAATCAAACCATAGAAGAAATAAAAAAAGATAAACCCACGACTATTAGTGCCTTCACATTGTACAGGTTGGCGTGCAAACTTCGCAATGCTAAGGGCTATGCCTGATGCTTTTATCTGGGGTAGCGTCGGCAATCTTTATAGGCTATAAATGGTTATTTTTCATGGGCATTCATCACTAAATTTAATTTTTATAGAGCTGTTATCGTGATCTCAACTGCTGAGCATCTTGGTGAAAAAACTCCGCAAAGGAGATCCGTGATCTTTTATCTTGGGGAAAATTCATATAAGAGGTATTTTAAGTGCAAGATTGCGTTGGCTTTTGTTCTAATAAAGAAAAAGGACGCAGAGATAACTTTAAACTTGAGAAAGTTATAGAATACTCGCATCCTACTGGAGACATATTACATGCAGATTTTAGTTCGCGAGATGAAACCGGACGAGAGAGAAGAAGTTAAGAAGCTATTTAAGAGAAGCCTCAACTTAACTGATAAAGTCATCTTTCAGATCTCCTTCAACGAGACACAGAAGAGTGCAAAGAGACAGAGCGGAGGCACACTAATCGCGGAGCTTGACGGCAAAATAGTTGGGGCCGTCTCCACACGAATACAGATTTTAAAAGGTATGCGGACAGGCTTCATTGACGCACTTGTCACGGATAAAGAACTTCGAGGAAGAGGCATCGGCAAATCACTCGTGGATGGAGCTATTTCATGGTTGGAGGAGCATGGATGCAAGTGTATATATGCCACCGCCGATAGATATAATTCGCCATCCTGGAACATCTTTATTCATAGAGGTTTTTATCTCTATGAGACCCCTTTTCAGTTGAAAGATTATAGGCTTAGTTTTCTAAGGTTGTGGCTTATGGAATTATATTTCATAGGTTTCGGAACTTTCTTCCTCAGACGGTGTAAAGATCAAAGGAAACCATGTGAGATTGATGGAGCTTGGCATTTGCTGGCAGCCTTACTAGGCGTGTCAATGGTGTGGTGGATACAAATAATACGCGGTCAGGGATCCTTAGTGTTTATCCCAGCGCTAACTATAATGGCATCTACTTGCATTTTAGTCCACGAACTCCCCCAAAAGGTCGTGGCGCGCAAACTTGGGCTTGAAACAACTTTTAAAGCTTGGGGATCGGGAATACTCTTTAGCTGGTTGCTTGCGCTACTGGGCGTCTTCTTCCCGGCATACGGTTCAATATACGTGAAGCAGATTGACTACTGGTATAACCCGAGGGAGGATAGGACTGGAATAATCTTTGCAATGGGACCACTTTCCAGTTTGGCATTAGGTCTTGCATTATGGATAGTGCGAGTTCTCACTTACGGAGGTCTAATAGCAGAATCTGCTAGAGTTGGATTTATAACCAGCCTGTCATTCGCTATCTTAAATCTTATTCCTATACGGGCAGCTGGAGGTTTCGTCTGGGATGGAAAAAAGATACTTTTATGGAAGAAGACTGTCTGGGCGGCTCTAGTTGTGGCGACGATTACTTTAATCGCCCTTTACGTGCTTTCATAATAAAAAATTATTACAACATCCTTAATCTGCCACTATTTCCCTCTCTGAATTCTAGGAAATACTCTCCATAAACGTGCTTGTAAGGCAATTTTTCATATCTACTTTTCTCTGCGGATTAGTTTTATTTTATTGGATTTTAAAGAGCCTTTCCGCGTTTTCTGAGAGAATTTGCTCGGCTATTTCCCTGGCTATTTCAACAGTATAGAAGCCCTTCCTAATCATGCTTTCTAAGACTTCAGTGGTTATTTTCCGTGTTAGGACTGCCTTTCCATAGATCCATTCAAGAACATATGCGTCGCTAAAGAACCCGCAAATTTTTCCCATAGGCAGAATCTGTATTCTCTCAAGTAAATGTTGACTTATGCTCTCCGGAAAGAAACAATACCACCAATAGCCATTAAGGTAAACGTTTGGATAATTTTTAGCTATTACTGTGAGCTCATGGGATTGAAATCTGTAGGCTGATATTAAGTGGAAATCCACATCTCCATATTGATGGAAGAAGTGACACAAATTCTTGAGACCCCTTTGCTTGAAGCAAACCGCGAGATCCGGCGGGGAAGCTCCCGGTAAATCCCGGGACACACCGACCATTATTTGTATTGGAAGGTTGTACTCGCGGCATAAATCTAATATAATCGAAAGAGCAGCCGACCTCAAATTAACCCTCTCACCTCCAGAGAGAAGTTTACCAGTGTAAAGTTTACTATAAGCCTCTCTGGCCAGACTTTCATGTGCGGGCTTATAGACTTCGAAGCTTTGCATAGAGATGGCTGTTGATGCGCAATATCCTCTAAAGACACTAAATCTGCGCGCTAAGAGATCCCTGAATTCACTAAGGTTTGATGCCCTCTCTCCGGTTATTTTTTCAAGAACATCAATAGATCCCTTAGTTAAGCCGCCCACAAGCTGATCAAGCCTAAGAGAAGCCGCATAAAATCTCCTGTCGAATTCCGGTCTAGATTCTGTAAGTGGGTTTATTGTTAGAAAAATTTTCTTTATGTTAGCTTTATTTCTAACATTACTAGCCCAATCTTCACGCAGCAACTTAGACGATATGGTTTCTTTTAGTTTAGGCCAGTTGTCGGGTTTCGGATCTTCTTGAAAATTATATAAATCAGATAGTATATGTTTAAGACACCAGTAAGTGACAGTATTTTTAATCAACTTAAAGTATCGTATTAGATCGCCAACTGGATCTCTGCTTCCAGCTCTAATCTCCTCAACAGGTATGCCTAAACACCTTAATTCCGTCGCTATATAATGATAGAGCATTATCTGCGTTGGATCCTCGGCTGTAGGCTTCCTGAAATCTATATGCGTATGGATATCCACTAGGGGGATTCCATCAATATATTCAGCTAAGCTCAACCCTACTCAACCTCCATTCTTTGTATATGAGACACAGAATATTAGATATTAAAGAAATTTAGTAAGATTTATTATACAAATGAATTCGACAGTTGATAATCGTGATTATCATGGTATTCTTGACCCGCATTAGCTAAAGATATGATCATGGTTCACCTAAAACGCTTATTATAATATTAGTTCACTATAATCTCCACTCTGTCAAACGTTTATATTATTTTGATGCGCTGGCTACAGCGAAGACTCTATATGTTGTTATGTTTCTTGGTATGTACGTGAAATTTTGGCTACGTGTTTCTCCAACGTTTAAGTTCTCTAAGCGTTTCGAGTATGTTACTGGGCTCCATCCTTCTATTAGACTCCCATTTTCATATAAGAATAGAAATATCCAGACGGCGTTTAGCTGCTCATTGCTTATATTTGTAACCGAAACCCTAATGGCATAATACCAAGTCTCTTCGGAAAGATACTGATGTGCAAGTTCGCTTTTAACTAGTAGGCGTTCATCCTCGGAGACCCATGTAGCTGAGGCGGCTGTAGCTTGGCCGTTAATTAAATCTTCTATAATTTCATTATATTTGGATTCCAAGATACAATAGGATTCGTTAAGCAATTTTATTTGCATTTCAAGAATTGTGATTTTCGCCTTAAGCAGCATTCTCTCGGTCTCTAGCAAACTATATGATTTATTAAGTAGAGTTAATTGCGTCTCAAGAATCTGTACCTCTGTCTCTAGCAGACCCCTCTCAACTCCATAAATAGTATAAGACCATGCCCAGAGGCCCCAACCCAAAATAGCCAAAACACCCAGAGCAACAACGGTTACAATTGCGCTTTTAACCATAAGATCACCTTAACATGTTTTTCATAAAATATAGGGATAAAAGAATATGCCATTTTTAGGAAATATTTCCCCTCAAGAAGGAGATTAAGTTAGAGAAACCTAAGGGGAAGAGAATAGTTAAGCGTTTATTCCAGTCTTTTTTTCATTCCGTTATATTTTCGTCATATCCTCAAAACACTTGAACAGCTTTTCATCGATCTCTCGTAGGTAATTTTGCATTTTGAGCGATTCCTCTTCCATCCTTTTTAAAGAATCTTTTAGATTGCCGAGCATGTGCTCAAATGCGTCTTTATTAAATTCTCCCACAGCGAATCTCGCTTCGACTTCTTTAATCTCCTGCTTCACTAGAGAAATTTTTTCCTCAATACCTGAGATTTGTTCAATCATGCTCCGTCTGCTTAAAGACCAATTCTTAGAAATCGCGTCTAAACGTTTTCCACATATCTTTCGGCAGCATTCAATTATTTCCACCGGTATGTTTTCGCGCCATTTTCTGATAAAAGATAAGCATTGCTCAATAATTGACAGCTCCTTTTCAAGTGTTAAGGAAGAAAGGGATTTCTCGATTGAAGAAATTATATTTTCCCACATACTTAGAGGCATGTAAACGCTCTTTCTTAAGTGAGCGTCCCATTCAAGAATTTTCTGGTTCTCGGGAGATAGAAATCTGCTTAATTCTATCTTTTCTCTAGCCCATTCCACTTTAGCTCTCGCTTTAATTATCTCTAGTTTATCTCTGAGAGTATAAATGTCAATGATTTTTTTAAGGGCTTCTTCTGCCAGCATGTTCATCAAAAGCCAGTATGTTTTTTCATTAATTTCATTAGTTCTAAGCAATTTTTCAACCTCATTTATCTCGAGAGAAATCTCCTGAAGGCTATTTAGGAGTAGATTAAATAAGCGGACGGATTTCTCAACCTCTTTTGAAATATTTGATTCGACATTCATTAATGCATTATTTTCTGATTTTTGTAGATCTTCATTTATTGAAGGTGTCAGAAAAATGTCTAATTGCATTTGACGCAGGTCCAGAGGTTTATTTTTAGGCTTCTTTTCAATAGACTCCTTGAGCTTTGACGGACTGAAGTAAATTAATAAATGCAGTAAGAAAATCCCTAGAAGCAGGAATGCAGAGAAAACTTGAGAAAAAATGCTCCCAATAATTTTGGTAGATTCCCTGAGAAAATAATACCATCCCTCGGCGAGATCGCCACAATACACAAAGTTGCGAGGCATGGGTAGAACATCCGTGGATTCAAAAAAGTATTGACCATTGCCGTAAATTGACCCGGAAAGAGAAAAAGCTAGCACAAGATATGTGAGAAATAGTTTGATTGATTGATTATGTATTATAAAGGATGCTACCAAAAGAAGGGGGAAACAAGAATACACCCATTTTTCGTGTGCTGAAGGAAAGAACATCATGAAACAAAAAAGGAAGAGATGAGATATGAACCATAAATTTTTTCTCTCACGATTTAATCGTAACTTTATAGTCATAAAGCAGAGTGCAAGCGCCAAAAATATAAAGATATAAATTTGAAGTGGGGCTATAATTTTGTATGGGAAACCTGAAACGTTGCATAATAGGTTTATGATCAACCAAAAACTTGGAAAGCCCCAGATGATTCCCTCTGGAACACGAACTCCTAAATTATGAAGAGCTCCTGACCACATAGCGTCTATAAAGACCTCTTTTTGAGCTATAAGCCAAGGTGATGCTACTAAAAGCGCTGACAAAGCGAAAAATATTAATTGTAATATAGTTTTTCGCGTTCCTATAGATGGGTAGGAAAATAAAATTAAGGGAAGCAAAAAAACTATAGTATAGGGCTTCACCATCAAAGAGAAGCCGAGAAAGCAATATGCGAGAATATACTTGCTCTTATAAATCATATATATTGATGCTATAACGAAAAGCGATGCTATACTCTCCGGGGCCCCCCACACCGCTGTCAAGAAGAAAGTAAAGGGATTAAACGAAAATATCAATGCTGCAAGTACACCTTCATTTGAGCGCTCTTCTTCGACAACAATAAATATTAAAAGGGAAATTAGACATTCAGCAATTATTTGGGGAACTTTCATAAACATGACAAGCAAATAAACGTCGTCCAGTCGCGGCCTAATTAGGGAATATATTTGTCCCATGATAAAAAGTGCTAAAGGAAAAATTGGGGGTAGCTCGCAGAAATCAGGGTCATGACCCCAATATTCTCCAAAAAGCTCAACTCCCTTGGAGGGAATATAGAAGAACAAACCCTCTCTTAGAAGTCGAAATAACCAAACTCTATGAACGTTAATGTCATATCCATGACCAGTATAAGGAGAAATAAGCAGTCTTACAAACAGACCAATAGAAAACAAAATTATAAGAAGGGGAACGTCCTTTTTCCAAGTTATCTTCTTTTTTCCATTCACCATGAGACATCTCTAAATTTAAAAATTTATTCTTTAAATATAAAAATTAATGGACCGTTAGTTCATGAATAGAGAACAAAGTGGCTTTTTCAAATCAATTGGCATGAGACCTTAAAATAAATCAAAACTAAAATATTTAAAGCACGCAAACAATGAGAGCGAGTTATTCTGGCAAAAATTCTCGTCTCAATTAAACCCCAAGATCATAAAAAAGAGTCATAAAAATATTTTTCATCGTTAATTTCCTTTGATTAGATCACCTTCGAATTGAACGCTTACCGCGTTTTCTAGGGGATCGGAACTCGATTTTAGAAGCCAGAAGCGCCGATCCATTCTCCAGCAGGATAAAGCTTCCCCCGAAAACATTTTTTAGGCTGATTTCTTAATATGTAAACCCAAACTCTTTCATGTTCACATCCCCATTGAACTTTTTCTTATAGTATATTAAAAATAATGTTTCTTAATAGACTTATGAATGCAAAACATCATGAACGTAATGTGGTATCCAAATAATGATAATTTATTTCCGCATATAATTGGCTTAAACCCCACAAATAGATGCAAGCCAAAATAACCCTGAGGAGGAACAGATCTTAAATCTCTAAAACTGAAGGGGGCACTAGACAAAATATCTTCAACCTTACCAAAAATATTCTAGCCATACTCGACTTGTTTTAAAGCGTTAAGAGATAGCCAAGCATTCTTCCAACGGAGTCAACAAAGATTGGATACGTAACCAGCCTGTTATAGCATCGCTCGCTTGTTATTTCTTAACGCTCTTTTCGAATTCGTGAGGATATACCATCATTCTTGAAACCCATACAAATTATGAGATAAAAGCGCTCAAATATTTTGAAATAACCTTTTAAGTTAAAGGATGGCTGTGTACTTCGATGAAGCGAACTCTAGGCTTATCGTCGAAGTAAACCCAAGAGCCATGGCCAGTTTCATCTCCATTTAAGCGTCTCCCTGGAACCCACTCTCCGTCTATAAAAGAACCTTCATCAACCCATAAGATCTCTACATTTGATGAAAAGTTGTCTTTTGGCAGGAACTTAAGTAGAAAGTTTGTTCCAGCTACGATATATTTGTCGTTCTCTACAGCGATTATTAAGCCTGCTGATGGGACTTTGTTTTCGGATGGAAAGCCTGGCCAAAAGGTACGAATTCTTTCAGCTAGTTCAGGGGTAAAACTTATCTGCAATTGATAATCTCCAAGTTCGCAACTAAATCCTCTCACGCGCGCCCTTATCTCTCGCCATAAAGATGCTGTATGGCGGAATCCACATGAACCGTCATCTGCAAAGCCAATCATTTGGTTTGTGCCTTGATACTTTGTGATTATTGGTATCATTCCTGAAAGCAATTTATAGCTTCCAGATAACGGATGCTTTTCCGGTTCTGTAATATCATCAATTGCAAACGGAGAAAAACCTATGGCGTCGTGCTGACCTATAGCATAAAAAACATACGCTGCACTTCGCTCATCATGAACAGTTTCAGGAATAAAGAGTGGATTATCTAATCGAGCATATTCGCAGCAGACTGAACAGAAATCCTCTCGATAGATGTCGGGAGATATCATGTCGATATGCGGTGCAGCAGCACGCCAGATATCCAACATTCGGGCAACTGGTCCACCGCTAGGATACTCGCCAGGTTTTCCTTCCTCATATCGATGTGCGCTAGGTCCAAGCCAAGCATTTACATACATGGGGATTGGATATTCAGCCTTGCCAGTAGCTGCGACGCTGTCTACAAATCGGGCAAAATTCCAAGCCATAAAGATCTCGTCAGCGTTGGCACCAAATATTTCTCTCCAAGTTCCAGAAGTTTTTTGTCCTAGAGTTTTCCAAATACAGCGTAAATAGGGATTAAGGGTATTTTCATTGGCTTGAAGATACTCGATTAACCTTTCTGGGACATGCTGGGCGAAATGTTCTTCAGCTAACGGATTATGATCTCTTGGCGACCCTAGGAGGCCAACTTCATTCTCGACTTGCATCATGATGATCGTGTGATCTCTTCCGTCAACCTCACGTATATGTTTCATAAGAGAACTGAATGCACGTGAATCAGCTTCTAAAGCGTTTTTGCTAAAGCAGGAGATCGCATCAAGTTTTCTGCCCATGGAATCTTGAGCGCGCGGAAACCTTTCAAAGTTAGTTTTTACCCATGCTGGAACATAGGAGGAAACAGCGTTCTTCCATGTTCCAAACCAAAGAAAAACTATCTTTAAATTATGTTTTCGCGCTCCGTCTATTAGCCCATCGACAAGGTGAAAATTAAATTTTCCCTCTTCTGGCTCAATAAGCTCCCAACTAATTGGCAACAGGACGGTGTTCAATCCTAGAGAAACCAAGCGCGGCCATATTGGCTCCATATAGGCTAAACTGGACGATGATGAATTATGCACTTCCCCGCCGAGAATTACGAAGGGCTTCCCATCCACAATTAATTGCTTTATTGCTCCGATTCTACGTAAGTAAGGAATATTTTTATCAACCACGCTCACCATATAAAGACACCTATCAGTTAATTTTCCTAAAAAGAAGATATAAAATTACACGTTGAATTAAGTGTAACTTACACCTTAAAGTTTGAACTGCTATAGTTCATCAATTTTCTTGGCTCTAAATAAACTTTAGGCTTCATAAGGGCGTCTGCAAGACAGTTATAGGCTTGCATAAAAAAGTAGACACTACCTCGAATTGCTGACGCATACAATAATCCTCACAGTATTCCTACATCAGGCTCTCGTGACTCTTGGTTCTGATCCAAACGGATTATATAGGTTGCTTCTCCAATTTATCTTCTTGCCTAACGCGAAAAAGTGTTCAATGCTAAGGCGGTTGCATAAGTTTAAGCTTTACTTTTATCAACCTAATTCTTACCTAAAAATTTCGTCATAATTTCTTGGGAAGTACCTAAAAGATTTAAAAAATCAGTTTCCTCTTAACGGTGCTTTCTTTTACCTTTTTTAATAAGCATAACCCTTATTAAACCAAATCGCTTTCGTGGGTTCGGTATTGGTGCGGGGGGTGGGATTTGAACCCACGATGGCCTACGCCAGAGGATCTTAAGTCCTCCCCCTTGCCCTAGAGGGGGATTCTGTTCCCTCCATTTGGTCCTGGCTTGGGTACCCCCGCGTTCTAATTCATCCATATTTTTATCTGTTGGATTTTACTTTTTCGGTTACTTTTTAATTTTTTATAATCGATTAGTTTAAATCCTTGCTGGTTAAGATAGTATTTTTCGTTTATTTACCTCCAGTTAGGTTTGGAGAGTGTTAGTGATCTATGGCTATTGTCATGAAGCCAGGTGTAAGCGAGGAGGACATTGAGCGCGTCGTTAAGTTTGTTAGAGAAAGATATGGTTTGAGGGTTGATGTTTCAAAAGGCGAGTTTCAGACCATTCTGGGCTTAATTGGCGATGAGGATAGAGTGGACTTTGATAGGTTGGCTCTGCTGCCAGGTGTTGAGAAGGCTTATAGAATTACTTCACCATATAGGCTTGTCGCCCGCTCTTTCTTTCCGGAAGACAAGATTATAGAAGTTAAGGGTGTAAGGGTTGGCGGCAAAAATAGACCAGTCTTCATAGCTGGACCTTGTGCTATTGAGAGCAGAGAGCAGATTTTTAGGATTGCCAAGGAGGTCAGTGAGGCGGGAGCCGACATACTACGTGGTGGGGCATTTAAACCACGCACATCAGTTCACTCCTTCCAAGGTTTGGGTGAAGAAGGTTTAGAGTTTCTATCTCAGGCTGGTGAGGAATACGGTATGCCGACTATATCTGAGGTTAGAAGTGAGAAGCATATTGAGGTAGTTGCGAAATATGTGGACATATTGCAGGTGGGTGCTAGAAACATGTATAACCAAGATTTGATTGAAGAGGCTGCCAAGCAGAAGAAGCCTCTCCTAATAAAAAGGAATTTCGGCGCAAGTATAGAGGAGTTTCTGTCCTTTGCCGAGAGAGCTGTAGCTCAGGGGAATAAAGATATAATCCTCTGCGAAAGGGGTATTGTTCCAGTTGGGAGAGGCAGGCAGTTCACCCGCTATAGTTTAGACTTAAGCGCTATCCCAGTAATAAAGAGGGAGGCTTATCTGCCAATTGTGGTTGACCCAAGCCATGGAACTGGACGTAGAGATTTAATTTACCCAATGAGCAAAGCAGCGATAGCAGCTGGCGCACATGGATTAATGATAGAGGTTCACCATAACCCAAACGAGGCATTATCCGATGGCCCACAAATGATACTGCCATCAGAACTCAGAAAGATAATTGATGTCTGTAAGAGAATTTATATGCTGAACTCGATGGAGGATAGCGATTAAAAGAAACCTTAAAATTGAAATAAATATTTGGTTTGTGCCCTTTAGTACCAGCCAAGTTTAAGCATAACGTCGAGTAGATTTTCCCCCTCAACTAGAATAGTTCTAGAGTCTAATCGCTCAACTCCCGGCATTCTTGCCTGCATATCTGCATAGTTAGGATGAGAGTATTCAACCCTTACTTTTATAGGCGGCTTCACCTTAAATGGTCTAAATTCGCCCTTTCTAGCTCTTTCAACGGCTCTTCTTGCTGATTCGCGAATAAGTCTTCTACTCTTTACTGGCGGCATGCAGATGGCGGAGTTTCTACTGAATCCCTCTTTGACAATTACTCCCTCAACATCCCCTAACAACGATTTAGCTTCCTCAACGGCTTTCTTGCAACCAGTAACTAAACCTACTGGAATATTGAAGCATCCAAGTATAGAAGAGTCTATTCCAATCTCGCCAACTTTTTGCTCATTTAAGTAAACATTAACTATAACTTTAGACGCCATCGTGTGATCTAACACCGCGCCCAGCGTCCCAGCCATAGCGTGATAGCCAACCATGAAAGCAAGGTTATAGGATTCGTCAAGCCCGATTAACCTTCGATGCCTTGGGCCGCCAGTAATGTATCTCGCGCCTTCATGGAGTTCCTCAGGTATAAGATTAAAGCCTCCGCGCGCTCCATGAAGATCATTAACAACTATTTCCTTTGCTCCTCCATCAATGGCCCCTTCAATCGCAGCGTTCACATCTCTAGTAAGCAGTAAGCATGCTTCCTCATACTCTTTGGTACCGGGCGCTGTCTGCTCTTCTCTAACCACGTAGCTGATGCCCTCTAAATCCGTTAAAATGTAAACTTTCATGAAAAGAGCTATACTGCTATTAGCATAATTGGTTTTCGGTTAGGAAGATTTATATCTTAAATTCTGGGGAAGGTTTAGAATGGATAGTTAACGCTTTTGACGTGAGACGGATGGCTGATATTTTACATCTTACCCTAAAAAAAGTCGTTGATGAATCCTACGATATTTTTATTGAATATGGTCTTTTAGACAAAATACCATTACACCTAAAGGATAATCCGTTAGGAAATAAATATGCAATAATAACAGACTCCGAAATAAGAGACATTTACGGCGAGAATCTCCTGAAGAGATTCAGAGAGGAGAATATATGCGCGTGTCTCATAGACTTTCCAGCCGGTGAGGAGTCAAAGAATCTAGACACCGTTAATTATTTAGTTGAAAAACTACTTGAGAACACCATTGACAGGAAATCCGCGATCATCGCCCTAGGCGGCGGGGTTGTTGGGGACGTAAGCGGCTTCACAGCCTCAGTGTACATGCGAGGAATCCCTTACATTCAGGTTCCAACGACGCTGCTAGCTCAAGTCGACAGCAGCATAGGTGGGAAGACCGCTGTCGATACCAAGGAGGGAAAGAATCTCATCGGCTCATTCTATCAACCTAGGAGAGTCTACATTGATCCATCGCTACTCGAAACCCTACCGAGAAGAGAGTTTATCAGCGGGCTTGCTGAGGTTGTCAAATATGGCGTAATATGTGACAGGAATTTTTTTGAGTACTTAGAGAGAAATGTGGAAAGAATAAAAGCTCTTGATAAAAATGCTCTACTTCATGTGATAAAGACTTCATGTAAAATAAAGAAGGAAGTTGTAGAAGAGGATCCTAGAGAAGAGAACAAGAGGGCTATTTTAAATTATGGTCATACGCCCGGTCATGCTCTTGAGCGGCTTAGCGGTTACAAGTTTCTGCATGGCGAAGCAGTTTCGGTTGGTATGAGAATATCGGGCTGGGTTGCTGTTAGGAAGGGTTTCTTGACTCTGGATGAGTGGGAGAGACAGAACAGACTATTAAAGAATTTTGGTCTACCAATTAAAATGGAATTTAATATTGATGATTTCATTAGAACGTTATATTACGATAAGAAAGTTGAAGGTGGAGTTTTAACGTTTGTTCTCCCAAAAAAGATTGGTGAGATGGCCTTAGTTAACGGCAAATATAGGATCCCTGTTTCCGAAGGAGAACTTCGTGCTTTTATAATTGAGCTTAACGGGTATTAGATTTACAAGGCATTTAACATTTTTTCATGTTCTGGATTACAAGCATGGCTAAAGCTATTAGTCCAAGCGTTCCCATCATTATTAGCGCTGGTTTAAATGACGCATAGGCATCTATTGTGTAGCCTATAAGTCCAGTCCATAAAGAGTTAAAGACAAAGCTCGATGTAAAGAATAATCCAACCACTAAATCCCTATTATAGCCACTTGTAACTCTGACTAGATGTGACTGCAATAATGTTGGCAGAGAAAAAGCTGTAAACATTAGAGTAAACAGGTGTAGTGCGAGAAGTAAGCCGTTTGCTCCAGGCTTATAAAAAGCTAATAAGTAGGTGATGATGGATGCAAAAAATGCTGAGAGCGCTGATACCTTGATGTAACCTGCGCGACCTGCGTAAGCACCTAGTATAATTGGCCCCACAACTCCTCCGAAAAGTCCAATGGTATAAACTGCTCCTCTCTCATAAATATCCATCATTAGGAACCCCGCTAGGAAAATTGGAATGTATGTAGTTAACACCCCTATATCTATTCCACCGGAAAACAATGCTTGAGCAGCTAATATCAGTATAACGCCTCTTGTCTTTATTAGAGCTAAAATATCGCTCCTCAAGTTGGTTTCATTCAAGCTTTCTTTCATCTCACTCTTTCCCCTTTTCCTTTCACTTAAATACCAAATCACTGTTAGACCGACTAAAAATGCCGGGATAGAGAATATGAACAGCGTGTTTCTCCACCCTAATGCAATTGCCACAGAAGTCATGAGAACCGGACCAACTATGTTTCCGACATAGGCTAGGCCGTAATGAATGCCTATAGCCCTTCCAAGAGATTTTTCGTCAAAACTCTCACTAACTATTGCTGTTCCCATAGGATGTTGCGGTGCAACCCCTACATTCGAGAGTAGTCTAGCAAATAAGAAATCTAGAAGTTTATGTGATAACCCAGTTAGGAATGTCCCCGCGGAAAGCAGTATATTGCCTAGTCCAAGCAGAATATGCCTTGCAATCCTTCGACTGGCAACGCTGAAGATTATTTGTGATAGACCACCGATAAGCGATGAGGCCGCTATTGCCAGACCAAACTCTGTATAATTTAGCCCTAGTTCTTCAATTATCAGTGGCAGAAGAACCGATGAGCCGACATAAATATGCTGCATAACATGTGAAAGCGTTGTCACTAAAAGAATTTTTGTAGGCGACTTATCTTTCTCCATAATCTGCCCTCTATAGATACAGTCCATTAGAAACACAAAAATTTCAAGAACTAATATAAATATCTGCCTAGCCTTAAAATAGTGCTTGTCAACCAATTACTATTAGAGAGTAACGCTCAAGATATTCCAAATCTTTCAGAGCCTTTTAGGTTAATAAAATTTATATTTTCATTCAGCTATTCCTTAGGTTTTGTAATCTTCAGTAGGTTACAAAGAAGTTGAAGGTGATGCTGTGAGGGCTTTTAGTGATTTAAGACCCCCTGAGAGACTGCTTTTAGGCGCTGGCCCAAGTAATGTAGATCCTAGGGTTTTAAGGGTTTTAACTCTCCCCATAGTTGAACATTTGGATCCATATTTTGCTGAAGTCATGGATGAGACGGTTGAGCTGCTTAGATACGCGTTTAAGACTGGTAATCACGTAACCTTCCCAATATCTGGAACTGGGTCGGCTGGTATGGAGAGCGCCATATGCAATATTGTTGAGGGAGGAGATGAAGTCATTGTTTGTATAAATGGTTTCTTTGGTGAAAGAATGAGCGAGATGGTTCAGCGCTGCGGTGGAAGAAGCATAGAGATTAGAGTTCCGTTAGGTAAAGTAATAGAGAAGGAATCTGTTGAAGAAGCTTTAGCAAACTCTAATGCGAAAGCTGTCGCAATAGTGCATGCTGAAACATCGACTGGTGTGCTCCAACCGCTTAAGGAGATATCCAGGATCACGCATGAATATGGTGCTTTGCTAATCGTTGACGCCGTTACATCGCTAGGTGGGTGTGAACTGCTAGTGGATGAGTGGGGTATAGACGTATGCTATAGCGCTTCTCAAAAGTGCTTGAGCTGCCCACCTGGTCTCGCGCCCATAACTGCGAACGAGAGAGCGATGAATGTTATCAGAAATAGGCGGACTAAGGTTCAGAGCTGGTACTTTGACCTATCAACAATAGAGAAGTACTGGCTTGAAAGCAATAGAATATACCACCATACTGCGCCAATACTACTTGTTTACGCTTTAAGAGAAGGATTAAAACTACTCTATGAGGAGAAGATAGAAAATAGGTGGGCAAGACATAAAGATAATATCCAAATGTTAGTAGAGGGCCTTGAAGGAATTGGATTAACTATTTTCACAGATAAAACTTTTATATGTCCAGCCATAACAGCCATCAAAATCCCAAAAGGAGTAAAAGATGAAAACATAAGAAAAACTTTACGAGAAGAATATAACATAACTATAAGTGGGGGACTAGGGGAACTAAAGGGAAAAATCTGGCGAATAGGATTAATGGGCGTAAATTCGAACAGAAAAAACGTAATACTTGTTCTAGAAGCCCTAAAAAACGCCCTAAAAAAAGAAAGATGAGACCAAAAACGGCGAAAATAAGCCGCTCTGAAAACAGAAAAATTTATTAGACAATTTCATAATTCTATCTCTCGCCAAGAAGCCTAACCCGCCAAACCCCCTTCTCATCTCCCCCCTGGCGCGTTAGGTTTCTTGGCTTTCTCCTTTTTCTTTCGGTAAATTATATTCGCCAGTTTTCTTCTTTACTAGAATTTTCTTTTCAGGTTTTCTTTTGAGTTGTGTTCCGCAGTTTTCGCAGATCATCGTTTTTTGATGGGGTGGATATTTTTTGCCGCATGCTGGGCAATATAAAAGCCAATGTAGTTGGTACTTTATGCCAAAGTTCGCTAGGGATGCGAATTCAAGTCCAAGTTTTTCAGCAACATTTTGTATTGAGTAGTCATCCGTGATTATAACTGGATTTTGACCGTTTTCTTTCAGCTGGGCCGCTAAGGCTAGAACTGCTATATCAGCATTAGAGAGGAAACCTGCATCTCCAATTTCACTCGATGTAGATCTAACGATGTCGATGTATTTGGATACGGGTTTAATTAACATGAGTTTCCCGCTTTCAACAGATGTTGTGAAGCGCAGCTTGGGTATGGTTTCATCCAGTAGCTCAGTTTCAACGTCTGGAACAGAATATGTTTCTTCGCTAACGGCTGAAGGATCGAAACCTGCTATAAAAGCTGATGTATCGAGCACTAGGCTTCTATGCTTTAAGCTCATAATTGTTCTTCTTCCTCTCTAGAGAATAGTAGCCTAGCTTTCAAGCGCCTATAAAAGTTTTGTTCAAACCTCACAAACCTAGATTTATGCTCCGAAATCCTTACATTAACCTTCAATTCACCATCACCTATATTTCTCATATAGTCTCCATCAATAACGATTGACGCGACTTTAGGCTTAAGTATCTCGATTGTTATACGCGACTTAGATGAAAAGACTATTGGACGAATAAGGTTTACTGGACAGACTGGTGTGAGAACGAGGGCATCAACCTCAGGATCAATAATAGGACCACCGCTAGAAAACGAGTAGGCTGTTGAGCCAACCTGGGAAGCAATGATTACGCCATCAGCCCTACACTCTGCAACCTCAACATCGTTTTTCCATACCTTAACATGTAGTAGTTTCGCGAGGTGTCTAGAGGTTACGAAAACCTCATTTAATGCGTCGGGGAGCCTAAAATCCCCGATGAATGATGCAATCTTACTGTGGCATTCAATATTATATGAGCCCTTAAGATACTGATCTACAGCCTCCAACGCTCTCTCCGGCGGCACCTCCGTTAAGAAACCCCTTGCCCCCATATCAACAGCAAGTAGCGGCGGCTCAGGCTTAGGTATGCGCAAGCATGTCCTAAGTATTGTTCCATCGCCACCTATCGTGACAATTAAATCCACGCACATTTCTTCTAAGGGCTTTGCGAGACCACGTCTCCTAATTTGCACGGCTAAATCCGGCTCAAAAAAGACCCTAAATCCATCTTGCTCAAAACGCTTAGAAATCTTAAGCGCTAGATCCAAGGCTTCCCAACGGTCTAAGCGTGCAACGATGCCAATCGATTCGGTCAAGCTCTCTCACCGCGCAAAACACAAATATATAGGAGAAAGAAGCTTATTAAACATTAAAGGGTAGAGTATTAAGCATTATCTATGAAATGATTAGAATGGTGAAAAACATATGAGTAGACCTATAGATGTTGGAGATTTAAAAGAGGGACAGTATGTAATTATTGATGATGAGCCGTGTCACATAGTTGAGATAACCAAGTCTAAGCCTGGGAAACATGGCTCAGCTAAAGCTAGAGTTGTAGCCTTAGGCGTATTCGATGGAGTCAAAAGAAGCTTCGTTAAGCCTGTCGACGCCAAGGTTGATGTGCCAATGATTGAGAAGAGAAGTGGACAAGTATTAGCCGTCTTACCAGGCAACGTTCAATTAATGGACCTAGAAACATATGAGGTCTTTGAAACA
>JAWCEH010000029.1:0-22655 GCA_038859955.1 Bathyarchaeia archaeon
TTTCGACACCTTCTAGTCCAATGTATGCTTCAAAGCATTCACCCACCTTAACTTTCGCCTCAGATGGCAAAAAAAACATAAGGAAACCAAACGTATATTCTTGGAAGTAATATGGGTTGTGGCATTTCTGCCCTCGAAACGGCTGTGGCGCACACTGCCTGCAGAGCGAGGCTCATTAAAGCGAATAACATCAATAATTTTATCAGTATATCCTTCAAACCTTTTCCCCTCAAATGGTTAACTCAAAATTCCTTTAGTTAAAGCTTTCCTTCTTTGAAAGCTATGAGAGCTATTTGTTTTAAGGTTTGAGTGCTTGTTTTGATTGTTTGATTTGTTTTTCGTCTGTTTGATTGGGTGGGTGTGTGGCTGACTGTGACTGAGACATAGGTATAACGGGTGTGTGGGTGTGGATGTGGATGTGGGTGGATGCGGGTGAGAGAGAGAGAAAAAGATAAAAGTTTTATGTGCTAATCGTTGTGCTCTGTGCGTTATGTCTTTTTAAGTGTAGGAGGCGTGTAGTCGAATAAGCTATAGCAGTTAATAGGCTGAGTTAAGTTTAGAAAGTTTTATATACGTTAACAATTAATGACTTTTGAAAAGAATTAAGGGAGTTGGTATGAAGAGAGAATGGAAATTGTGTTTATTGCTTTTGCTTTCGCTATCTTTGTTTCTAACAATCCCAATTGCTTCAGCGTCTTCAAGTAGTAGTGATATAATCTCACTATTAAGCGAACGTGTAAATCCGATAACTGGAAAAGTCTACGGAGATCCCTTACAATATGAATGGCCTCGACCAAGCATTGGTGTCTTCGGCACTGGTAACGATGAAAGCTATTCGCAAAGTTCTAAGGGTCCAGGTCCAAATACTCCGAACATTTTATGGAGCCTAGCTAACGTATACTATCTATACGGTGACTGGAAGAACCGACGTCTCGGCCCTGAACCCTTAGATATAAGCGGTCAGTGGGGCTATGTTGTAAGCGGAGCCCCTGACCTGCTTGTAGGCGGCTATGTCTTTGTCAGAACAGTTAAGGCTCCCTTGATAGGCTGGGGGCCGATACCCATGTTCGGCACATCTCCCACTCCAATATTCGGTACCCCTAGAGAGGATTATGTCTTGGCCTTAGACCCGTACACAGGAGAGGTTAAGTATGGTGTGCGTCATCCTGGGTCCAGCTTCTACATGGGCTTTTTCGGCCCTTCCGGGGACCTACCGAGGATTGTTGATCCAAATAACAAGTACTTCGCACTGCCATTCACGGGTGGGTGGGCTGTTTATGAGGTCGCGACGGGGAGAAACTTATATAATGTAACTCCGACGCCTGCCGGGACGCTTTTACCAAAGCTCGGCATAGCCTATAGTATATGGACAGGTGTCAACGCAAGTAAGAGGGGAATAGCTGCCTACGACCACAGCAACGTGTTTAGGCCGTGGTCGACCGGAGAGAGTACTATAAGGACGCCCAACAATCAGCCAATATGGAATATAACCCTAAACAAGAGCATCGGTCTCCTCTGTGTAGACACTGACAACAAAATCTTGCTTTTTGGCTCATGGTATGACTGTGAGGTCCACGCCATTAGAGCAACGGATGGAGAAGTACTATGGAGGTTAGCGACGCGCTCCGTTAACAGAAACGCCGTTTACTATGAAGGAAGGTTCATCTTGCATGGCTTGCAGCGGACAGTAACGTGTATTAACTCAACAACAGGCGAAATTCTATGGGAATGGATTGGAGGACACAGAACGTATTTTGGCAACACAGGTGCGGCTGGCGATGGTCTCTTCTTTGCACACGCGATTGACACGCCCACCGGATGGATTGGATGCTGGAATATTACGACAGGTGAACTTCTGTGGAAACTGCCCGGATACTACTTCATTGGGTACTTCTCGCCGGTCTACGCTGATGGTAAAATATATTATATCCTAGCCGATGGAAGAGGTCTAACTGATGCATACGACTACTGGGCCGATAAGGGCGCCGTCAACCATGAATTCTCAGCTTGCATCGACGCCTTAACTGGGAAGATAATATGGACAATGCCATTCCAGATGGGTCACTATTTTGGAACCCAAGCAGGTGGATTTGACAGCCACAACTTCATCGCGTACGGCAACCTATATATCGAACGCTTTGGTGTACTTTACTGTATCGGAGACGCTGCCGCCAAGGACTGGCCTTTCTTCCGTGGCAACGTCGAACAAACAGGTGTGACATCTACACGTGGTCCAACAGATCTCTCAAAGGTGAGGTGGAGGTTCAAAACAGGAGCGCCAGTATTCGCCACTCCAATTGTTGTGAAAGGGAAGGTCTATGTTGGTTCCTATGACAAAAACATCTATTGCCTCGACGCGTACACAGGCGAGCTCGTATGGAAATTCCCAACAAACTATAAGGTTGAAGCCTCGGTTGCCTATTACAATGGTCGGATATACACGGGAGCTGACGATGGATTCGTATACTGCCTCGACGCAGAGACCGGAAGCAAAATATGGGCCAAGGAGGTCGGAGGATGGATGGGCTCACTGGACTTCTATACTTCTAGCACTTATCAACCGAAGTCTTCCCCCATAGTCGTCAATGGCAAAGTCTACGTTGGAGCCAAGAGCGGTGTATTCTACTGCTTCGATGCTAATAATGGCGACATACTATGGAGTTATCAGACAAAGGGACCGATACTTGGCTCCCCAGCCTACTACAAGGGGAGGGTCTACGTCACATCCACCGACCTGAATGCAGAAACATATGGCAGACTTTACGCATTTGATGCGAATACAGGCGAGGTCAAGTGGGTAGTTAAAGTGCCCGGCGAGCCTGTTTTCGTGCTCGGCCCTTTGATCGGCCCGGCTTCCACACCTTCAATCGCAAGGAATATACCTGGAGTTGGAGACGTGGTGCTGATTGGGACTGGCGGTACGGGTTCAACCGTTGTGTGCGGCTACAATCCTGAAACCGGAGAAATAGCGAACCTCACTACGGGCAAGCCCTTCATACTGAAAGCAGCAATAGCATGGGCAACAGCTCCCCACAACTGGGTGCCTGCGTATTGGAATAACCTGGTTTTCGGCTACTACGGGCTAAATGCCCTAGCATGGAATGTCAGTGCTTTAGATCCAGCTACAAACGAGACATTGCTACAATGGACACAATGGATTGTGCACAATGGTGCAGGTTCTCCGCTTGTATCTGCGTCGATCAGCGGTACGTACGTCTATTTCACATCTGATGCAGGCAACATCGTATGTCTGGATGCAAAAACTGGTAAGTATATAAGCGCCTTTAGTAGCCTAGGCCTAGCACCAAGCTCGCCGGTGATTTGGGAGGGTAAGCTATACTTCGGTCATGGTGATCATTACGTTTACTGCATTGATGACACTTTGACTGTTGACACATATATGTGGGCAAACGCGGACAAAACAGAACTTCCTATAAACGGAACCATAAGTATTAGTGGAAGACTTTACACCAAGGTTGAATGGGAAATACCCGAAGTTGCATACTATCCGTCCACCTATGAAGCATACAGCCCCGGAATTCCAAAGGCAACATTGATTGTAACATTCATCAAACCGGATAACTCTATGGTGAACCTGACAACCACTACGGATTCATATGGATGCTTCACAATATCCTATAATCCAGACCAAGCTGGAACGTGGCAATGGATAGTATGGTATGAGGGAAAGGAGATGCCTCTACATAGCTACCGCTATGGATACGCTTTCACCGATACTCAAACCTTCAATGTCACAGCCCCACCATCCACTAAGCAAGCACCAGCATGGCCGCCAGAATACACGTACATTGCGGTGGCAATAGTAGTAGTGATAATAATAGTGGTTCTAACTGCTTTAATTATCAAAAAACGGGGAAAACAGGCGTAACTTTTCATTTTCCTCTCTTTTTATACTCTTAAAAAGGGGTTCAGTTCATTGAAGGGACGCTTTATAAAAGGCAAAAAAGACAAGAAGGCGCTGATTTATCTTTTATGTTTATTTGTCGTTCTAATATTGCTATACTCTATTTGGGCAAGTCCCTTAACACAGCCCAACGAGCATTTTATAACCATATACATTAGGCACGATGGTACAATCGACCCTGATAATGCGCCAATAATTAAAAGTGGGAACCGATATCTTTTAATCAAGAATTTCTTCGGCGCAATAAAAATTGAGTGTAACAACATCACTCTTGACGGGGGTGGTCATGTTTTACGAGGAACATTAAACGGGACAATCGGTGTTGACATCGACGGAAAAGAGAATGTTACTATTTCTAACATAACTTTACAAAGTTTTAACTTCGGGATAGTTATTTCAACCTCGATGAGAATAACAGTTTTAAATGTAAGATTTGTTGGAAACTATTTTGGTATGCTGCTTAGCGAATCCTCAGAATGTGCTGTACGTGCTTGCAACATTACGGGTGGTACATACTGCGGCATTTGGATGGTGCTTTCAAACAACAATACGTTCTACGAGAATGTAATACAAAGAGTTACTTACGGTGTTAAGCTGGAACTCTCTAATGGTAACCATTTTTGGCGTAATACCTTCGTTCAAAATGTTATGCCAATGTTAGCTGATGATCAATCGGTGGATAATAGGTGGGATGAAAATAGCATCTTAGAGCCCGTTGAATGAAATTGCCCAATTTCCTTCGAGTTTGTTAAATTTCAAAAGAAAGGATAACTTACTTGCGAATTTAGGTCTAAACTCAAGCTTTACTATGTCCCCGTTTTCCGATACGCTTAAACAATTTGTTTCTTAATATAATATTGTTTAGGGCTGCTCTAGCCATAATGCGGCAGTAAAGGTTCCCTCGAAATCCTTTAAACGATTGCAGCAGAACATATTTTGGAGAGTAAAATTCGCTGTAGAATTTTCTCCTTTCTTCTTTTAGATCTATTGGTAGATTCGGATTGTCAAAAACTGGCGTTTGCATGTCGAAACAATGCCATTCTTTAACCATCCTCCATCCTAGATTTTTCACTAAATCGTAAAGTTCTGTGCCCGGATACGGTGTTGCTATGCTTATGTGCACATCATCCGGTTCTGTCCTTCGGATAAAATCTAGGGTTTGTTTCAAAGTTTCCTCTGTTTCGCCCGGATATCCTATTATGATAGATATTGTGACAGACAAACCAACTTCTTTAGCAATTTTAATCGCTTTTTCATTTTGTTCGACAGTGGTTCCTTTTCTCATCATTTCCAGAATTTTTTGGCTGCCGGATTCTACTCCAAAGGAAACAAGTTGACAGTTGGCGCTTTTCATGGTGGCTAAAAGCTTTTTGGAAACGCAATCCACTCTGGTTGAGCAATCCCACGGTAAATCGATTTTTCTCTTTTTTATCTCTTCGCAAATTTTGAGAACTCTAGCTTCATAGTATGTGAAGGTTTCGTCGTGAAATGATATAGCGTCTGCTCTACAAGCATCCCTCAACCACTCCAGCTCATCAACGATGCTCTTTGGACTCCTTGCACGAACTTTTTTCCCGGCCATTTTCGGAGCTAAACAAAAGGCGCAACGATAAGGGCAGCCTCTGCTGGCTAAAATTGGTAGAATTAGCTTTCCAAATATTTTGTATTTTTCCAACGGGAAATATTTGTAGGCTGGGCGGGGAAGTTGGTCGAGGTTTTGGATAAATGGCCTATCCGGAGTTCGAATAATCCTCCCACTCCTCCTAAAAGTTATCCCAGCAACACTGTCTAGCACTTTAAAGTTGGAATTTGCTATCAAATTTGCCAGCTCCAACATGGTTTGTTCACCTTCACCTCTAACAACAATGTCAACTTCTGGGTGGTCCATTAGAATTTGTTCATCTAATACTGTGACATGAGGCCCTCCTAAAATGGTTAGCGTTTCTGGGAACGTTTCTTTTACAATGCGGGCAACTTTAAAGGCTGATGTAGAAGTTACGGTTACAGATGTTATTCCAACAGCATTTGGTTGAAAGCTTTTTATTTCACGTTTTAGGTTTTCATAGTTTATGTTAAGTGGGGGACAATCTATCACTTTCACATCAAAGTCATTAGCTTCGAGGATGGCTGCTAGATAAGCGAGACCTATTGGTGGATTCTGATAGTGTATGAATGCTCCTTGAGGGGGAGGAGGATTAACCAGCGCTATTTTAGCGTGTTTTCTTACCACTGAATGATTCCACCAACCTTTATTACATATAAGGTGTTTAATAAGTGATTGCATAGTTTGCAAGATGTTACATTTTAGTGAAGTGTAGTTTGAAAAACTTTTTATGCTTTTTTACTATTTTGTGAATTGGAGTGACAGGTTTAGGTGTGAAAAATGTCTGGAATACCAGATAACTTCAAGCAACTTAAAAAAAATTTTGGGTTTTGGATTTTCATTGTGGTTTGTGCTTATTTTATATCAGCACTGTACTGGTTGATTCAGGGAGTTTTATGGGGAGCTAAGCTTGTTTCGGATCAATATATTTACCAGAGGCTGGTGCAGGTGCCCTGGTGGATGTTTGTAGTCTATGCCAGTGAACTTGGCGGTGTGGTTTGTGTTGCTTTTCGGTTGATGGCTGGTTTTTTTGCATTGTATTCGGCCATTATCTTCTGGAGAAAAGGAGAGTCACCGTTGATTCGAGGGAAGGTTGGTAAAGCATTAATTTTTGAGGGCGCATATTACCTGGCTCTTATTCCCACAGTGGTTTTGGGTTTTGTTTATCCTTTGATGGATGAGAATCTATGGTATTTTGATACTACTCCTGGATTGATTGTTTTGTTGCTGAACGGGATAGTGTGTTTAATGATGGTTGCGGTTATTTCGCCACTTTTATTTTGGTTGGGATTAAAAATTCTGCGGGGCTCTTCAACTCAAGAGATTGTTAAATGGAGTTGTATCGTCGGAGTTTCGTATCTTTTTGTGGTTTTCTGGTTTAATTATTCTATGGCGTGGGCGGCCTCAATGGTTCCATATTGGCGTGTACCTGGGCAGTATGGAATCGGTGTCCTAATTGATCCTATTAATTTTGTAGGTTTTGTAGTAACCGTTTTTGGTCTTTTGTTGATAGCTGGTTTTGCGTTGAAATGCGTTCTTCCTGTTATTAGAAAGGGTTCTGTCGAATTTAGATTGAAACGTTTAGGGACGGTGATGACGTCTTTTGGGTTTTACTTTATTTTGATATTAATTCTCTATCTGCTTGCTGGGGGCTATCATGGGCGCCCAGCAGTGTGGATGGAAATTTTGGGTCCTGTTCATAATCCAGATTTGTGGTGTTTAAGTTTTCTTTTATTAGGCCTGCGATTATTGATGAGCCGAAGTTCCTCTTAATTTATTAGTTTACTAAATGTACTGTTATTTGTGGGAAAAGCGAAAGGCGTTAGGTGAATGTTACAGTTAACTAAAAAAAAAGGGTGGCTTATTTTCTCTTTGTGATTAGGTAGAGGTTGATTATGCCGATGATGATGGCTATTATGACGGTTGCTATTATGGCTAGGTCCATTGTGGTGTAGGCTGGTGCAGCTGCTACTTCAGGTGCTTCTAATACTGCTATTGTTGTTTGGGAGTATGATGGCCAGTAAGATTTTGACCCTGCAAAAGTAGCCATTATAGTATATGTACCCGGTGCTGGTGGGGTCCAAACGTAGTTAAATTGTCCGAGGGCGTCGCAGGTAACGGTGCCTATGTTGATTATTGTGCCGTTTTCGTCCATGGCTTGGAGAATCACGTCAACTCCATGGATGTTCATGGGGGCTGGCTTCTGCATATGTAAGTAGGCCATCCACTCGCCCATAAACTCGTCTGCTATGGCTGGAGTGCCAGGCTGAGCCGGAGACTTATCAACAACACTACCCTTTATAAAGACCGAGGAGCCTTCTGTTATCAGGAATTGGGTTACTGAAATTTCTAAGGCTGTGGGACCCTTACCGAAAGCATATAAGTAGTTATCGTATCGGTTGCCTATTACTAATATGCCATATGCGATAAGTGCTTCTTGCGAAATGTCTCCGTAGCCGCTTCCGCAGGTTGTGAAGCCTGGAAGACACCATATAGGCTCTCCAGTTGTTGCGTTGAGGCACCATAACTTAAAGCCTCTAATAAGCGGCTGAGTGGGGCTGTGCTCACCCTCAGCCACATAATATTTTCCGTCAGCAATTGCACTGCCCGCTCTGAAGGAGAAGAATGGGTAGCCTTGGCTGTAAGGAATTTCGTAGGGATATTCTGGCATATCTTGAAAGTGCCAAACTATTTTCCCCGTGCTAGCATTAAGGGCGTAAATGCCAGCATAAGTTTCGAAGTAAAACAGGCCATAGGCTGCATGTGTATGATACTCTACAAAGACGCCCCATGGATAATCAAAGGGTTCACCCTGCCATACTTCATTTCCAGTATAGACGTCGATGCAGCGGATAAGCTTCATTCTCGTTTGCTGGTCTGGGATATACCGAGCGTAGGCGTACTTTCCATAAGCGATGCATCCCGATCCCATGACGTTTTCGAGGTCCAAATCTGTTGTGTTCCTCATCCAGTAGATTGCCCCGTTCGTAGTGTTAAAGCCGCCGATAACTCCATGCGTCCATCCGGGCAAGTATAGACCCACCTGTTCCTTCTCCGACACCTTTGTGACACCAGGGAGCGGATAACTTACATTGTATATTATCCTAGTAGAGAATGTTGTTGTTAGACTACCTGCATCCCACTTAATCAGGAATCTTTGATTGCCTATTGTCTGTACACTATAGACATATGGCGGATCGTATGCCGTAATGGATATTCCCGTGGGCACTGTGACGTTGAGTCGCACCAATCCTGTAAATGCGTCCCAATACACAAGTCGTCCACCCACAATAGTAAATAAATATGCCTCGAAGCCTTGCCAGCCGGGTGTACCAGTACCTATAACTGCCCTCGTCGCTGTGACGCCTTGTCTCCGCCACACCACTTCCCCCGTGTGCATGTTTATTGCAACTGTTTCTCCACCATCAAGGGTTATGAATGTTAATCCGCCTACAGCTACACTTGCGCTTGGACCACCTTGGTAAGAGATGGTGCCATACTCTCCGCCAATTATTCCTCCTGTAGATGTTTGGAACTTCCAAAGCACGTGAGGTGACTCTGGACCTTGACTGTATGGATTGTAGGAGCGGGTTGCTCCATCGTAGTGGCTCATGAGCCAATTTCCAGTAATCATCCACCATTCCCTATTTTCTGGATGAACTGGAAGCGTCCAATAGGAACTCGGATAGTCGGATGGAGGCCAGCCAGGCACAGGCTCCTTTTGCACGATGAGCTCCATTTCCGGAGATTCACAAGCCTTGTAAAGAAATGAACCCCATTTTAGTGGGCCGGGGGGCCATGGTGTGTAATATCCTTCGACTAACTGCTCGGGGCTTTTGAACTTGAGTTTCCATTTTCCGATCATGTCTACTTTTATTTCGAACCATGCAGTGTTTTCTGATTGTATTGCATCGAATGGTCCGTAGATAAATTTGCTGTTGTCCGGTTTTGTAAACTCAACAGTATAATTACGAAGTTTTAAACCCCATGGGCATGATGGGCTGACCCAAACGTTGACCAGGAGGGTTTGGTTAACCCCTATGGGGTTAGGTCTAAAACTAAGATAGGCAACGGGATAAATTGTTACTGTTTGTGTTTCCTGGGCGGAAGCCATTGGAAGCAACGCCAACGGCGCTAGTATCATTATTAAGATTGATGTTATTAAGGTTAAAGTTTTCAGCAAATTCTTAAACTTTTTCATGGACTTTCACCTTTTTAAGCTGGTCATACTTAGTTTACTTGTTACGCCATTTAAGATTTTCCATTTAAACAACCATCAGACCAAAGCTTTAGAATTTTTAAATGTTTAAAGGAAAAAAGAGATGTGTGGAGAAAACTTACTTTTAATAGACTTACGACAAGTTTTCTGGCAGCATAAATGTTGTAGACCACCAAGCAAATGGTTACAATCACTGCCAATATCATTAACATCGCCCGCAACCTTTCAGTTTGCGCGGTTATTACGACTTGGAGGCGCTTCTAATACTGCTATTGTTGTTTGGGAGTATGATGGCCAGTAAGATTTTGACCCTGCAAAAGTAGCCATTATAGTATATGTACTCGGTGCTGCACCAACAGGTCCGTTAAGCCATTAACCTTTATCTCAATAACTTTTAAAATATTTTCAATAAAATAAGTAAAGATAAGTAAAGTAATAACAGTAAGCAAGGAAACCTTCGAAGCTGTGAACCATGCCAAAGAGGAAAAAGAAAAGCTGGAAGGAAAGGCTGCGGGAAAAGCAAATAAAACATCAAAGAGCCATTGAAGCTTATAGAATTCAAAGAGAAAGAGAATCGATAAAGAAACCTAAACAAAAACTCGTGGGCAAATTAATATTGGCATTCTGCTTACTCTCTATAATAATATTCGGGGCCTACGGAGTATGGCAACACACAAGACTCAAAGGAGACACCCAGCAGCAACCAACACAAACACCCCTAGAAACCGGAACCATCTACATACTTGCCAATGGAACCGTCCACCCAGCTACGGCACCGATCTCAAAAAAAGACAACTGGTATTACACTTTTAAAACGGACATCAAAACGGCAATAATAATCCAAAGAGACAACATAATAATAGATGGAGCAGGCCACACCCTTCAAGGAGGAAAAATCCCCGGTTCAAAAGGAATAGATCTAACCGGAAGAAACAATGTCACGGTGAAAAACCTAAATATAAAAGGCTTCGATTACGGCATCTACCTACACTCAACATCATGCTGTTCAATTTCCAGAAACAACTTTACAGAAAACTACTGCAACATATGGATCACCTACTCCTCAAACAATGAAGTCACGTCAAACACCATAACAAACACCACCCTAAACGAAGGATACGGAATCTGGCTGAAAAACTCCGCAAAAAACGCGTTACTCAAAAACAGCATCACCTTACAAACTTACGCAATATACATAGGATTTTCGGATCATAACATGATTTCCACAAATCAAATAACAAATAACAACAAAGGCGTCTACCTTTACAACTCAGCGAATAACACGATCTTAAAAAACAACATGACAAAAAACATGAGCGGCATCGAGCTTCTTCAATCTCAGAATAACATCATAAAAGAAAATAGCATAACCAACAACAATATCGGTATAGGCATAGACAAATCCCAAAACAATAGAATCTATAATAACAACTTTATAAACAACACCCATCAAGTACTAAGCAATGATTCAACAAATACATGGGACGGAGATCATCCGTTAACTGAAGGTTCGGGGGGCAACTATTGGAGCGACTACAAAGAAAGGTACCCTAACGCTCTTCCAGACACCTCAGGAGTATGGAAAGAGCCGTACATAATTGACGATAAAAATAAGGATAAATATCCCCTTATAAACCCAAAACAATAACGTTTTCACAAAATCCTGTCTTATTTCAATTTACGTAGCAACGAAATAAACATAGGTGTGGTATGTTCACGTGCACTACCCTTAGGCTCTATAATTCTAACTTCACAAATAGCGAACTTTGCACCAACCAACTGCCTTAAACTCTTAATCGTAAAATATCTCAAGTGGGCATCCCAGCGCAACCCCTCTTCTCCCTCAGGCGTAGCTATTATTAAGTGACCATTATCCTTAAGAACTCTAAAGGCTTCATCCAAAAACTTATCAGGATTCCACAAATGCTCTATAATCTCAGAAGCCAATACTACATCAAAACTATGAGACGCAAATGGTAAGCATTCCGCATCCGCACCTACAACTAAAAGAAATCGGCGTTTGTGAGCAAGAACAGCAACTTTCGGCAAGTCCACGCAGGTCACAGAATTTCCCATTTTCCAAATCTGCTCACCAACAAACCCATTTCCACAACCTACGTCTAAAACACTCAACTCCTTGCCTAAACGACCAATCATATCGGAAAAAACCTGAATTCTCACCTTATTTACCAACCGCATCTGCGCTTCTTCAGAGCAATGCATTAATTCAGAAGTATACTGATCATACTTTTGCCATTCCAGCCAAATTCGCTTATCCTCATACCTTCGTCTATATCGAATCTCTCTCACCATAATTCGCTTTAACTGAAGAGGATGCGATAACAAATAGACAAGCCCAAAAAAGCATTCTTTAAAAATTTTAGACGCTGACTTTTTCTCACGCAACAAGCTTGTAAAATGCCTAAACAGCCTTTCCATCGCTTCAATTTAATGTAACAAAGCTTGTTATAAAGTTAGCGCATCTAATAACGAGGGAGAAATTTTTATAAACTTGCCAAAGTAATGCGAACATGAAAAAGAATTCACGTTCGTAAAATAACTAGAGGAAGAAAATGAAAACCCGTGTAACCCTCGTGAACCCGCCATACCCCCGTGCTGAACTAGATATAGAAGACGACTGGGTGCGTCGACATCCCCCCTTCCCATCATTAGGATTAGCGTATTTAGCTGCAGTTTTAGAAAAAAATCAGTACAAGGTCGATATAATCGATTACATCACACAGAGTTTCTTATACGAAGAGCCTAAAAAGAATATTGGCACAGTAAATTCAAACGGTTTTCACTTCACATTTCTTAGACCTACAACATTCACATATGAGGATTTCAGAAAGGAAATCAGCAAGCGCCAACCTGACATAGTTGGAATAACATCTACTATACTAACTTACAAGTCTGCACTGCAAATAGCAAAAATAACTAAAGAAACCCATCCAAACTGCTTAACAGTCCTCGGAGGACCACACGCCACATTCTGGGATGACAGAGCATTAGAGGAATGTCCCTATTTAGACGTCGTCGTAAGAAAAGAAGGAGAGTACACATTACTGGAACTTGCCGAAAGAATAGAAAAAAACCGAGATTACTACGATGTATTAGGAATAACTTTTAGAAAAAACGGAGAGATAGTAAGAAATCCTGACAGACCCTACATTGAAGATCTCGACAGCCTACCCTTCCCGGCTTTTCATCTGTGGCCAATAGAGCGTCTTCAAAAATATGGAACTCTGATATTCCAAACGTTGACGAGTCGTGGCTGTGTACATCAATGTGAATTTTGTTTAGAGGTCCGGTTACATGGCCAAAAATACCGGGCAAGAAGCCCGAAAAATGTTGTGGATGAGCTTGAGTTCTTTCATAAAACCTATGGTGCTGAATATTTCACGTTCGTTGATGTAACATTCACGCTCGATCAAGCTAGAACTAAGAAAATATGTGATGAAATTATTAGACGGAAGTTAAATATAAATTGGAGCTGTGAAACTCGCATCGATATGGTTACAAAGGAGCTTCTTCAAAAAATGAGAAAAGCGGGTTGCGTATCCATATCTTATGGAGTCGAGTCAGGATCTCAACAAATTTTGAATGCCATGAATAAAAAAATTTCTTTGGAGCAGACAGTTAAAGTTTTTAAATGGACAAAAGAGGCTGGAATAAAACCATTAGCGATGGCGGTGCTCGGATTTCCCGGAGAAACAAAAGAAACCGCTTTAGAAACCATAAAATTTGTGGAGAGATTAACTCCAGATTATATGGGGTGCTATACTATAGCAACACCTTACCCAGGAACACCCCTCTATAATTATGTTAAAGAAAAAGGCTGGCTTAAAATAACGGACTTCGACAAATATGATGAAGCAACTCCAACATTTGACACGCCAACTCTAAGCATGGAAGAGTTGAAGGAAATTTTTGAAAACATTCCTAGGCGTTTCTACTTAAGACCTAGGCGCCTTCTTCGGATGTTTACAATGAAGAGCGTGCAATGTTTATCAAAAGCCAAAAACTTCTCTAATCTACTTAAAAAAATGTAAAATTATAGTTTTCAGATAGCCTCGACTACAGATTGCACTAAATGCGTACTTTCTCAATGTTTAAAATTTTGAGAAGCCTCCTTTTCATTCTGCGAAACGTTCTAATTGGAGAACTTTCAAATTTTTTAATAAATAGCTTCTGAATTTTCAACATTAACTCATAGTCAAATTCATCGGTTTTAACATAAACTACAAAATCCTCAATTCGACTGTACAGTCCTTTTTGAATTATCTCATCGTACAGAGCGCTGCAAGGATATGCAATGTATATGTTAAATTGACACCAATCAGGATCCAGTTTCTTGGCAAATTCTAAAGAGGCTTTCATGTCTTCTATAGTTTCTCCCGGTATTCCTAGCATAAAAGAACAGGCGGTATGGATGCCTATTTCCTTACAAAGTTTGAAGGCATGAAGTGCCTGTTCTAGGGTAATCCCTCTATTAATATGCTTTAGGATACGAGGAGAACCAGATTCAACCCCAAACCATATTGTTCTACAACCAACAGCATACATTTTTTCAAGAAGCTCTCTTGAAATTAAGTCAACTCTGGTATCGCAAGCCCACTCAATGTCAATTTTATGTTCTTTCAAAAGCTCACATATTTTCATGGTTTTGTCTCTGTAAATCGTGAAATTATCTCCCATAAAATAAATACCTTTTGAACCGTAATTATCTAATAAATGCTCAACTTCTTGGACAACTCGAGTAGGACTGAAGGCTCTGCACCTATGCCCCCACAGTTTTACAGTTTCACAAAACTTGCAATCATAAGGACACCCTCTTATCACATTCATCACATCTACAGGTTTAACATCTAAAAACTCATTTGTCCTATCATATAGGTTCATCGAAAGCAGATGTCTCGCTGGATAAGGGATCGTGTCCAAGTCCTCAATAAATGCCATCGGATTCTTCCACACTTTTTCTTCATACCTATATGCGACACCGGGTATTTTTGAAATCTCTTTAATGTCTGCACCCCTTTTAATGCAAGTTGCGAGTTCCACGATAACTCTTTCCCCCTCTCCCATAACAACATAGTCTATTTCAGAATGCTGAAGCATGCTTTCAGGCATATAAGTTGGATGAGGCCCACCTACTATTACATAGCAGGAGGGGACAGCTTCTTTAACAACTTTTGCCATTTCAATACACTGCCTATAGTTAATGGAGTTGCAACTTATACCAACGATTTCAGGACTAAGCTTTTCCAATAATAGTTTGACATGATTCAGAGGTTTTTTATGAAGATAATTATCAAAGATTTTCACTTGAAAACCTGCATTTTCGAGGGCCGCGGCGATGTAAGCTAGGCCTAAGGGTGGAAGCATTTTTGAAAGTCCCCATGGAGACTTAGGAGATGGGGCGGGATTGATCAGTAGAATCATCAAGCCCCCTCAAATTCCGCGATTTTTGCCTTTTTGTTCTTGTTTTCATACGCTTAATATGTTCAGAGTATTTAAAGGCTTCTTTTCGCATATATAAATAAACTCTAAATTCATTGCAAATGACTAAACCGATCTCAGGCTGTTTCTGGGACGGCAAAACTACTCAATTTTTATGTTTCATTCCAAAACAAAAATTAATTTTTTATAATTAGCTTTAAAATCGAAACAGTAAAGCCCATATTCTGAAGTTTAAACACGTTAGCTCCCGAGTATAAATAATACATAATACTCTATGCCCTGGAGAAATTCTATGTAAATATCAGCGGCTTCAGTGTAATTTTCAGCAGCGACAGCCCATTTGATCTTCATTATCGTCGAGCTGTTTTCTGTCAGGTTCATCGTAATAATATGCCCCCAAATTTTTCGTCATCATAAAAAGTGAGAAGATAAGGCTCACCATCACACGTTTCAACAGCAAAAACTAAACACTTAACCCTTTTCGGATAGCCTTGTTTGCGCGCGCTTGAGCTTTTCTCGAATCCGCTTGATAGCTTTCGGAGTTAGTATAACAACGCCTTTTTCTCGTAGATATCGTATGAAATCATCAACCCGCATATAAGCATCGTCTAGATTAAAGCCATCGATATAACTGATATCATTTTCGCATCGAGAGGCTTCTCAAGAGCCTCAATAACCAATGAGCGTTTTGTCGTATCATGCACGTTTGTGGTTTCCTCGAGTTTTTTGCTAGTTTGCGTGGAATTTCCGCGCGCCCCCTACAAAGAACCCGTAAGCATGGTTTTCGCATGAAATTTGAAACCTTTCTCGACGAATACGCAAGCTCCATAGCTTCATACCTCAGCACACCAAACACTTTTCCATCTAACCCCGCTTTTCCACCCTTTCTCTCCACGCTCTGACGCTTGACTCTTTATGCCTCGACAAACCAGAAAAGCCCAAAATGGGTGTTCCAAAGCGAAAAACGTTTAAAAACCCCCCACAAATATGAATAAAAAATCGAGAACCAAAAAGGCGAGAGAAGTAAATGATAAAAAATGGCGTGCGAATTGCGGTTATGGTCTTCTTAGTGCGCAGCTATCTGAAAATCAATTTTGCGCCATCCGCTAAAAGGATCAATTACAAAAAAGCACATGAGGGCTATAGGCAATCCAATCAAATCCTCTATTCTACTGCTCCTCCGTCAAACTTAAGTAATATTAGCCTATAAATCAGATTGAGTAGTTTTAAGGAGGGGAGAGCAATCAAAAAATGCCAAAAGGCAGCTTTGCTCACTATAATTTTGTTAACTGCGAGTTGGGCAGCTGTCCTTCCTGCACAATCAGCTGAAAACCTACAAAGCTACGAAAGAGTTTACAGTTTTTACGTGCAAATTGGGAAATTTCAGATTCTCCATAAATTGTATGTTTCGGTTCTTCCATCTTTATATGAGTATTATAAAGGGAGAAGCCACAGCTTACCGAACAGTGGTTATTATCCCAAATTTATCACTCCAAAGGTAGTTAAATCAATAGCTGAGGCTGTAGGAGCAGCCATCCCAAACAACGGATATAAGGATGAACAATTTGCAAACGCTGTCTTAACAATAATTCAACAATTCAGTTACCAAGAATGCGATATAAAATATCCAGTTGAAACTATTGTTGACGGTTTTGGCGACTGTGATGTACTTTCAATACTTGCAGCTTCAATACTAAAAGCTGGAGGCCTAGACGTTATTCTGCTATATTATGATGACAAAAATCCGAGACATATGAATATAGGAGTTCATTTATCACATACCCCGGTTTACCACAATTTGTGGTTACCTCTTGCTCACTATGAGTATAATGGAAAAAAATATTGGGTGGCTGAGTGCACACCTCTACGGAAGTGGAGGATTGGAAACCAGCCTCAAAATTTCATGGATTCCGAAGCGAGAATAATTTCGATTGAAAACTTGGAAGAGAACTCTCCAGGATGCATACGCGCAAGCCTAGATAAGCCTTCTCAAAAGATTTCATCCCTGTCCATGACCATCCATAAGGCTTTCCGTTCAGAGAATTATAGTTTAATTGCGCTGAATGGATTAATTTCACCGAAAATTGAGAATGCTTCAATCACGCTCTACAGCAGCAAAGACGGAGTTTTATGGGAGAAAATTCAGGAGACCACTACGGACTTAAATGGAAGATACTTATTCAAATTACGGCTGAATAATAGTGGGATACACTATTTTAGAGCTAGTTGGAGCGGGAACTCCGAGTTCGCTGGTTCAGATAGTGGAACATTAATAGTTCTAGTTAACACTTCAAGGAAAACTGGGTGGGAAATCGATGATTTGGACATTTTTGGTGCCTCTATGTTTCGTGCGAAAAGGGCAATGCTCTACAGACTCTTAAAGATTCAGCAAAAAAGATTCGTTAAAATGATAGGACATGGCGGAAACTTTGTTCTAAGCTACGAATTCAATCTGTTAAGCAGAAGCGAACAAAGGGATGAAAGAATAGGTTTCATCATAAAATGTAGTAATATTATAACTTACATTGTTATAAACGCGGAAGGCTCCATTTATGTAACCAAGGAATTCAACAGCACCACCACCAACTTAGTCGAGGTTTCTTTTAACTTATTGGAAAATAGATGGTATAAGCTCACGATGAGAATGGTTGGTGGACAGATATTTTTTGGAATTATTGATGAAAGTGAAAGGCTTTCTATGAGCATAGAATTCAAATATGAAGAACCAGGTGATCCTACATATGGAATTTTTATTCAAAACTATTCTTTTTTAACCATTAAAAATGTGGAGTTTGAAAGTATTAATTACGAAAGAACAGGACATCCGGCTGATTTTCAAGCAGTTATCAACCTTTATTTGAACCAAGTTTTAATCTTTTTGTGGATTGCGGCTTTATTGCTTCTGATGGCTTATTTTGTTAAAATAAAGAGAGGTTGAAAGATCTACTTTATACTATGGTAATTATTACGTAATGCTATTGATCAACCAACACATAACCTAAAACACTCTATTTCGTCAAGATGAACTTTTTTACTAAAAGCAGTTCTTTGGAACGCATAGGATCCAGCCCTAAATAGTTCCCTGTCTGGACATAGGTTCTAGCTCTGCACCACCCACAGGTTTGACAATGTCCGCATGATCTACATTCACCTTTCAGTTTATTCCTATTCTAAGGTCGTTAAAATTTTAGAATTACACCATATCTCTGTAAGGCTTTTTTCTCCAACATTTATTTATAGAAATGGAATGGATATATGTCGCCATCGGGTCTTAAGTTTAGTAATGAATTCCAGCGTGACATTCTACACAGGAATCTAAGAACTGTTTTAACATTTTATCTAGAGTTCAATGTCATGTTGCCGATGCATTTTAATATGGTTCCTGCATGAAGGTGATTCCCTCTAGAAATTAGGAAAAACATTTCCCTTTCTTCTTAAATTTTGAAAAGGTAATCCAGTAGTTTGGCGCGTTGTTCTTAGATTATAAAATCTTTCAGGTTTTCTCCACGTCCTATGGGGGTAGGAAATCGTAGAGCAAGTTGTGCTCTACGCCCAATTTCGTTAACAAATCTATTAGTTTAGGGATTTCATTTAAATTATTTTAAAAAAGCATCGTTATAACTACCACATTTAGATCGATATCAAAACAGCTTTAATCGCTCTTATCGAACTATCAAAGGCTCTCGAAGTGTTTCCAAGCGCGTCATGACGTTCCGTTGTGCAAAGTCTACTGGAATGACCACAGCCACTATTCCGGCATCCTTTAGCTCCCATGCCGTTCTATGGATTGAGTAACATTCCATTTGTAGCATAGCTAAGATTATTCCTAGATCGGTGCAGTATTCTGCCAAGTTTAAAACAAAACTCTTTCTAATGGAGGTTCTTCGCCGCTAAATATTATAACTTTCTATCCAATCGTATGCATTTCACTTATTGCTTCCTCGCTTCTTTTAAAGTAGGTTCGTTGTGCACGGCGTTTAAAGCGCTAGCATGGCAATGGGAACGTCTGTGATTGCTTCGTTGAATGTTCCTTACTGTATATACGTATCCTCTTTGGAAACCTTGTGTCCCGGTGGCATCCAGCGTTAAGGCTATTTTACACATTCGAGTGACGGTTTCCCATTCTAAGCCTATGCGGTAACATATAATCAAAATTATTGTAGGTTGTGTTTTTAAACGTCTTTACATAGACCAAACTTCTATCGTAATTTCGTTGGGGGAGTATAAACTGGGAGAAAGAGCCACATATACGACATTTTCACCTCAAAACTCAAAGCTTATCAAATTTTCCATCCATAATCAATGGAGGAGATCCCTCCTAAAATCCCAACGTTTTCTTCATCCATTACATTAGGGTTTGTATCTCATCAAAAATGCCATAAAACAATCGTTTCACGATACTCTTTTTTGTACCTTAACAGATATGAAAATTATAATTCCGATAATGCACGATAGGAGAACACGGACACCCAACCTTGAAGACATCACTTTCATTTTCATCTCACCTTTCTGGTGATAATAGTTGCATAAAAAGGTTTTTAATTATTAACTTTGTGCTATGATATTGCTGTCATATTAAGAATCGAATAAATCTAAATTTAAATGATTTAGGGCTTAAGTGATAAACCCAGTTATTCTTTTATCTTATTTATCAACTTCATTTAATTGCAAAAAATTGTAGATTTCAAGCATTTTTTCAGCACATAAATCCCAAGAGAATCTTTCGCAAACAAATTTCCTCCCTAACATGCCCATCCTTATTCTTAATGGTTCATCGTTCAAAAGTTCAAGTATAGCCTCAGCCAGTTTAAAGCTGTCTTGTTCCACAAGTAAACCAGTTTCATTTTGCCTTACACATTCTCTAACTCCACCAACGTTAAACGCCACAACAGGCTTAGCTGAAGCCTGAGCCTCCAAGAGAGTTATTCCTTGCCCCTCTTGCAGTGATGGTAAAACAAAAACGTCTGCACAATTGTATATCTTTGGGAGAATATTATCGCTAACTTCTCCGAGAAAAATGAAGTTTTTGTGAACGCCCAAGCGTTTAGCATATGAAATTAGGTAATTTTTTAAGGGCCCATTGCCGACTATTAGAAAGGTTGCATTCCTTAAACTTTTGACAATATATCTTGCTGCCTCAATTAGATAGTTGAGTCCTTTTCTAGGAATAAGATTTCCAACAAATAGTATGCAAGGTCTATTCTCAATTCCCAGTTTTTTCTTAATACCTTCGCAATTAGAGAGGAACTTAAACTTTAAAGTATCAACCCCATTTGGCACAATCTTCACCTTCTCCTTTTCCACGCCATAAAGTTCAACTATTTTTCTATACGAATACTCGCTAACTGTCACCACCATTGTTGATTTTTGAGCTATTTCCCGTTCAATTTCGGAAAGGCGACGCATGAGAAATTTCGAAAGTTTCATCTTGGGAGTTGGAAGGATTTCCTTGTACATATAATGGAATTCATCGGACAATACTCCATGAATAACATTTATAAAGGGTTTACTGACTCTACGTTTTTCCAGAGC
Source organism: Bathyarchaeia archaeon (assembly GCA_038859955.1). Classification (GTDB taxonomy): domain Archaea; phylum Thermoproteota; class Bathyarchaeia; order Bathyarchaeales; family DTEX01; genus DTEX01. The sequence goes on from JAWCEH010000029.1 coordinate 20,740, forward strand.
CCTAAGCAAACCGTAGCCGCTTACAGTGTGCACCTCATAAACGTCCGCTTCAACACTTCTGAAATTATTGCAGAGAGTTTTATTGAAAAACCAGTTGTCTAGTGGAAAGAATAGATTTGTAGAAAAGCATGGTACGAAAGATATCCCAAACAACTTTACGGATTTTTTAAAGCCGACTGCTCTTCCACAATATACTGTCACATTTATTTTTTTAGCTAGCCTTTTCGAAACCTCAATTATTCTCCGCTCAACTCCTCCAAAGTATATGTGTGGAGGACGAGTATTAATTATAGCCAGATCTATCTTGCTCAATGGGTTCCTCTTGAATAAAGTTGAAATATCGAATAATAAATGTTAAGTTGGATAGTTTTGAATTAAGAAGACAGCGCTACATAAATGTTACCATTAAGTATTAATTAGAAAACGGATTTCTTACAAACAAATCTTTGGCAAGTAATAAGTTATTGTGTATCGAAAGAGTTTAGCCACACAACAACGAACTTCAAGAGAGTATTCGGGCAAAGTTAACTATTGAGAGAAAAAGGGAGTTTTTAATGGTATCTTGGAGTTAGGCCGTACCAGCTAGCAACTTTAGTTATTAATGGAACTATTACTCCATAAATTATCCTCGGTAGTAAAGTTATGAAAAGAGCATATGGAATATCTGTGACCATACCGAATGGTGATATCACTTGCGTCCAAAGGAGGATAAGTCCTCCGATCATTCCTGAAACTATTCCAGCCGTCATCATTCTTTTAAATCTAAATGAGCCTTTACTTAGTGCTCCAGCTATGTATCCAGTCAGCATTGCACATAAAATGTATCCGAGGTTGCTTATGTCTCCGGCCATTCCTCCGGCGTATACGGTTTCAGTGTAAACTCCTGCAGCGACGAACGTATCATTTACATATAGGGCGTATACCGCTCCCAGCAGAAAACCAGCTGCTCCGCCAGCCCATCGATTCCATATAAGCCCAAAAAACATTGGCACGGCAATTATGAGAATAGCTTCAGCGAATCCATCTACAAATATTGCGGCCAAGGTAGGGTCGAGGTTGGGCCTTAGATAATGTGGGAAAATGGCGATTAATAGTCCTATGATGCATGGCACTATAACACCGTAAACAACGTCTTTTACGCTAAATTTCTCTTCGCCCAAGAGCATCCCCTTCTCACAACTTCTTCCTAGGTTTTATGATTTCTAACGTTATTTAATTTTACTGTTAAACTCCTTCGATGCTTGCAGTTCCGCAGAGTCTCGTCTTCAAAAGATACCAAATCATTGAAAGTTTGTTTAAAACAAGCATTTTCTGTTTAGATACACACCATTAGGATCCCTTTAAGCGTGTCTATAAATGTTAAATTTTCTTCAGCCTTTCTGACGGTTATTCTGAAGTAACTTTTGTCAAGCCCTGGAAAATCACTACAATCCCTTATTAGAATTCCCTTTTCTGCAAGTTTCTCTTTTAGCTTTCTAGCAGTAATTTCCTTTTTTAAAATCTTTACCAGTAGAAAATTTGTTTCTGATGGGAAAACATAAAACATGCCTGTCTCCTTTAAAAGCTTTGATAATTGCCCCCTTTCCCTTCGAATGTACTCTTTGGTCTTCCTAATGTATTCTTTATCTCTTAATGCTTCTCGAGCTGCAATTAAAGCAAGAGAGTTAACACACCAAGGCTGTCTGATGGCTTCTAAAGATTCCACAATTTTTTTGTGGCCTATTCCGTAGCCTATTCTTATGCCGGGCATTCCAAAAAATTTTGAAAAGGATCTGACCACGAAGAGATTTTCATACCTATCAACGTGATGAGCTAGCGTATAATCCTCAATTGGATCAACAAAGTCTATATAGTTTTCATCAACTATGACGTAAACATCTCTTTTGATACAGAAATCAACTAAATCTAGAATTGAC
>JAWCEH010000030.1:0-21345 GCA_038859955.1 Bathyarchaeia archaeon
ATGATTTGTTATCCAAGCGAGCATCTTCATCACCTCTTTCTGATTTGCCATATCTACAGCTGATCCAAGCGCCACGGTTAAGTCCCTAACGCTTACCACCGTCCCATTTGGAAGCGTGGCGTACTCAAAGCCCTCACCAACTTGCTCAGGTAGCTCAGGTATCCTTCCAAACTGCACAAAATGCCTATTCCAAGTCTCCCATGGATGTATCTGGAAGAAGAAGAACTCCAGCCCCATCACGAACTCTCCTCTTCTGAAGACTTCGCCAAACTTTGCTTCATCAATAGTTATTGGGTTCACTATAATGCCTACTCTCGCAAGCTGAGCTTTAAGGTTTTCAGCACAGAGTACCCAGTCAGCCCAGGGCGGATTATAGAGGTCAAACTCAAATCTTGTTTTCCCGTCAGGAGCTATCCATACACCGTCCTGACCCTTAGTGCAACCGACCTTTGTGAGTAGCTCTTCTGTCTTCTTGGGATCGTAATCGTAGTTGTTAAGGTTGTTTTTAGCCCAGTCTTCCCCTAGGAATAGGGAAATGTGATCTGCGGTCATTCCGCATGGATACTTAGCCGGGAATGCTAGGTTGGGGTGCGGGGACGCAGCTATAGCTATTTCTGTGCGGTTAATTGCGTAGGCTATAGCCTGCCTAACTTCAGTGATATTAAGAGGATAAACCCTACAGTTGAACAGCAATAAGTTTCCCTGAGTCCATCTAAGTATTGGAACGTATAACATTGGCTTCATTAAAACCTCTTGGTAAACCGCTGCGGGCAGATCTGGCGAGTTGAAGTCGAAGGCATATGTGAGCATTGGTGCTAATTGCGCTGTCCCTCCAATGTTAACTTGCATAAACTCGTCAACATAAACGCTCTCAATACCTCTCCAATATTCGGATCGTTTAACAAGCCATATATCGGCCTCCGTATATTCCTTTATTTCGAACGCCCCTGTTCCAATAGCTTTCGGCGGCCTGTAGTTTCTTAGTGCTTCTCTTAGTGGAGCCATCTCTTCTTCTGGAGCCCCCTTCTTAATGAGTTCAATCGCCTTATCGCTGAAGTTGCCGAAGACCGAATCTGACCATATTGTTGTCCTCATTATGTAGAACTCGGTCAGTATAAACGGCTTCTTTAAGCGGAAGACTACCGTATAGTCGTCTTGGGCTTCAACGCTTTCGATGTAATCCCAAAGCCACGACTTAACGAGATACCAGCAGTAAAATGTGCATACAACATCCTTACTCGTGAAGTCTGTGCCATCACTAAACTTAATACCTCTTCTAAGATTAACGGTTAAGGTTAAGCCGTCTTCGCTTATAGACCAACTCTCGGCTAGCCAAGGTATCCATGTCCAGTTAGCCAAATTTATGAAGGCCAATGGTTCAACGACAAGGCCATCAGGACCAAAGTAAGAGCCCGTGGTGAACGGGTTCCAGTGGACAGGCGGTTTTATTGCAGGTTGACCATAAGTGAACACTCTTGCCTTCTGCTCTTGTCCTCCTATTTTTGCGATGGAGAAGCTGCTGAAGAGTAAAGTCCCCAGAAGTATTGCGACAACAGCCAACCCGCGTATTTCGCCATTTTTTCTCTTCAATAATATTCCCCCTTTCATAAAAATATAGTAGTATCCTTTAAAAGTTTTTTCTCAATTTCTTTAATTTCAGATTAATTTTTAAAGGTGTTAAGGAAATATTAGTTGTATGGATCCATCAACTGGTAGAGTTGCCTTCAATATAGGAGTTCTTCTAGTTTTTCTAGCATTATTCCCTTTACCATTCTTAGATTTTAATTCGGCGGAGTTTATCGTCGATGTCGTAGCATTAGCTATCTCGCTCGCCTTCACATTATTTGTATCTTACGATGTCAGAAAACAGGTAAAGCAAGCAGGCATATTAAAAGAAGATAAATGAAAAATAAATAATAGCCGTCTAATCTTTAAGCGAGAATCAAGATTTAACGGCAACCCAAGACCCAAAACAATCACTTACCGTAAAGGTGACAGGCAACTAAATGCCCGCTTCCTAAATTCAGGAGAGGCGGCACCACCCTCTTACATATATCCATTGCATATTGGCATCGAGTATGGAATTTGCATCCCGGCGGTGGGTTCATTGGATCAGGAATCCCCTTAGATAGAGGTCTAAGACCCTCTAGGCTTCCAGTTACTGAAGGTATAGATTTTAAAAGGCCTTGCGTATATGGATGCTTAGGCTCATAAAATATTTTCCATACGTCTGCTATTTCAACTATCTTGCCTAAATACATTACTGCGATTCTATCTGCTATCTCAGCTAAAACAGGCAAATCATGAGTTATAAACAGCATTGTCAAGCCAGTCTCCTTATGAAGATCCCTAAGTATGTCGAGAATGTAAGCTTGCGTTAAAACGTCAAGGGCTGAGGTGGGCTCATCCAGTATTATAAGTTCAGGGTCAAGTATTAGGCTTAAAGCGATTAGCGACCTCTGCTTCATACCACCACTCATCTCGTGTTGAAATAACCTAAGAACTCGGCTCGGGTCTAAGAGAACGTTTTTCAGTAAACCTGAAGCCTTAGAAAGCAATTCTTCCCTGTCCACCTTTTCCTCATGGTCAAGCACCGTGTCGAGGAAATGCTCCTTTATTCTCATCACTGGATTAAAGGATGAGATCGCTCCTTGAAAAACTATTGATATATTCTTCCACCTAAAATTGCGTAATTCTTCTTCTGAAAGAGACATTATATCTATTATGCTTCCATCTTTTCTCCTGAAAAACACCTTCCCGCTTTTAATATATCCATTTGGATCGACTTGCCTTATTATTGCACGAGAGAAAACCGACTTACCGCACCCGCTCTCTCCAGCTAGCCCTAAAACTTCACAGCGATATACGTCAAGACTCACATCGTCTACAGCTCTAAGTATTCCTCGCGGAAGCTTAAATTCAACGATTAGATTTCGAACTTCAAGTATAATTTCACTTCTATCTTTCTCCATAGATATCCACATAATTATACTTATTGTTTAAAAATTTTTGGTTTTTGGTTTCGATTAATCTTCGCTAAGATGAACTGCCTTTTCCTTGCGAGCTAGATCATTTTCATCATCCTTGTCCATCTTCCTAATAGTTATAGTTTCAATAAATCCTCTTTTACTATAGAATCCTTTCTGCAGAGATACTCTTAACTCCAAACCATAAGCCCATCAGATTTATACCCTTTCTTCTCGCATAGTTAGTTGCTTCTTCAATCAGCATGCCTTCCTATTCCCTGCTCCCTGATATCAGTGCCCTATCACGCTCATTCTCAGCAGCGTTAATAATAGCTCTGACATCCTCAGGTGTGAGCAGGGCTTCTGGCTTAACACTGCTGTCCCCCTCATCAACCCTCATAAGTATCCAGGAGACCTCTAGTGGCATTGGTGTCTTCTTATCGCAGCTGCCATGCTTAGCGTACTAGACCAGCTTCCTAATGGCTACCTTAAGGCCGTGCTTAGTCCACTCCCTATATGGTTGCCTATTAATCCACGCAACTACGCGCTCAACGTCGCGCTTAGTGGCGGCCGAGGGGTCGAATGAAACATACCTAAATATTTCGCATAGACTCGTAGCATACTTTAGAACCAGAGAGGCCTAGGCTCTCCAAGTGGTCTATGAAGGAAATGTTTCACTATAGGGCAATTGACCCAGCCTAGACCTGGCAGCCCCAAGTCCCCTCAACATCATGTATATCCGCATTCACACTAAACTCTGTACCCGAAGACTTAAAAGGAGAGGCTATGTGTAGGAATCTCACAAAGAGAATTGAAAGTTCGCTTTTGGCGTTTCACTTCAACTGCAAGAGGGGCTCATTGGAATCTCTTTTCCATTTGAATGAGCTGGGGATAGGGGGGAGGGGTAGGTCTGAAAAAAGGCGGAAAAATAAATTTAAAATTGGATTAAAATGCCTACTAAAATAAGAGTTTGAATACATATTTAAATGCGATTTCAAAAGGCTAATTCACCAAATTTTTTCGTAGCTTAAAAGCTGCAGTAACGGCCCTAATAAGAGGGGGATGTGTTACATATTTCCCCACGGGGCCTCTTCAATTTCCTCTACTCATTCATGGGATGCTCTACCGAAAATAGGATGGTTGCTAAGCCAATAAACGAAAATGTTTACATCTATGTAGCCTTCCGAGTCCACCATTTCCCCATGACCTCGATTATAAATTCGTCAAGGTTTTCCGGCCACCTCGCTACCTTAAAGGCTCCAAAGTATTTGTCAGCTATAGGCTCAAGAGGCTCTATTATAATGAACCTTCTCACCCGCCTTTATTTTAACGCAGTAAGTTTTCTACTGGAAGGATTAAGCGGCAAATGGCGGCTTCTCCCCAAAACCCTCCTCTTTATTTCTGAAGATTATCCTTGTCTTCGTTTATCTGCAACTAAAAGAAAATCTTTGCGTACTTTAATGAGTCTATTTTTCACGGTCATAGTGAAGTTTTTTAGTTACTTTTACAAGTATATCTTTTTGGTGCTGTTATGCCCAGATATAAGGCTACAGCTAAATGGATTGAAAATGTCCGCTCAATAGTTGACAATTCGCGAACGCATAGTGTGGTTTGCGATCTTCCCGCAGCGGCTGGAGGATCTGATAGTGGTCCAACGGCCCTTGAATTGGCAATAATGGCCTTAGCAGACTGCGCATTGACTATATTTGCAGACATTTGTAGGAAAAGCAATATAAGGCTTAATGGAATGGAGGTTGTGGTAGAAGCTGAAAAACCTGCAGACTCGCCCAGATTAAGCGAGGCAACAGTAAAAGTTAAGGTGTCCGCAAATGCAAGGAAAGAACTGATTGAGGCAGCTTGGAGGAGAACAGAAGCAAACTGCCCGGTCCTGTCAATTTTTAAAGATCCAATACCATTAAAAGTGGAATTAGAGATAGTCTAAAATAAGTCAGAAATAACCATTAACCCCCTCTTTTTTCCACATGATTGCCAGATGCGAATGGTGTTTCCTTTCTTGACAGTTCTCTAGAGCGCTAGTTTACAAGAGGCTACTAAATTCGAATTCTTAGTTAGCTGCAATTAGGCTACTGAAACTCAAAATTCAAGTGACTTAAGAAGCCACTTGAAAAAGAACTTCAAAGCAACCTTATATTTTGTTTTGTCCAGGGACTTATCTTTTTATTACGCTCAAGACTGGCGACGAACCACTCAATATCCTTACGAGTAACCTTCATGAAGTCCTTCCGCATGAGCCTGCTTATCTTCGCAACGGTGCTAGCATACTTGTAAACCCTAGGCGCGCTTAAACCCAAACTGAAACAGTAATCCACAAAGCGCCTAACATAATCCACATTAACAAAACCACACCTCTCATCAGGGATTTCATGAGAGACTCGAAGCGGCTCCCAAAACTGTTAATATCCACCTCATGATTAAAAATTAAGGTTAATCGGCTCTTAAACCTTAAGTGTGGAGCCGGGGACGGGATTTGAACCCATGTTAGCGGGTCTGCAGCCCGCCGCCTAACCACTCGGCCACCCCGGCAATCTAGGTTTTTCAAGAATTATTTTCTCATCTTCCCCTTAATAATTATTTTTCCTCTAAAATTTTTATGGTAGCCCGGCTATTGAGGCTTCGAAAACTTTTTTGATGAAATCTATTAAGTAATTTATTTGGTTAGTTGTGATTCCGGCTGCTAGTAGCGTTAATCCAAGTAGCAGTATTAGCAGGGCGATTATTCTCTTCGCGCTTACATCCATCTTCAAGATTCTCCCCTAATTAGTGGGCATCTTTAGGTTTTTAGTTTATATTATTTTCATTATTTGCGCGTGGAGGACTCCGCATATCTCGAATATGGCTTCCGGATGAACGTAGCCTCTCTCAACTGCCCTTTCAACTACGTTTCGGCCGCATAGGTTGACTATTGTTGACCTCTCAATTAAGGATAAAGCCTCCTCAATATCAGCCTTATAACCATTGTAGAATTCCTCCTTAACCTCAAAGACTATTCCGTTTTTTCTGAATGTTTTTCCAAGTATGTCAGTATCGCAGATAGCTAGAAGGGTGTGCCGCCCCCACTTCGTAATTTTAACGTATACCTCCAATCTTCCTTCCTTCTCAGATTTTTGTTATATGCGCCTAACAGGTGATTTAGCACCACAAGCCTCACACACCAGAAAATTAAGCCTCTTTTCCTTAATAATTTTTGTATCAGGTCTTTTGCATATTGGGCATATAACGAACTCATCCATATAGCGTCTAACAAGCCTATCCATCGCCTCGCTCTCAAACTTTCCCTGAAAAACAGCTCTTGAACCCTCTATTGCTCCTGATGTAGCCATCTCCCTCGATAAATACCTTAAAACATGGTTTGGATCCCTATTTAAAACATCACATATCTCCCTGAAGTTGTTTAGGAAGGTTCTAGAGCCAAAGGTTGTACATGAAGCCCTAGGAACCTCAAGTCTTTCACGCTTAAAAACCTCCTGTGGAAGCTGTTCATACGCACCCTCCAGCATATCCTCATATTTAAGTTCAACCAACCCTTAAACTCACCCTCACTAATTCTTACTATTAATTTTTTTTGAAACCTAAAAACCTACCGAAAATCGCTTGCTTCTAATGAAAAATTTATTAGGCATAGTATTAGTATGGTGATGGAAGAAGACCTATGAAGAAGTTTGAGAACTTCAGTGAATGGTTTGATGAAATACTCTTTAACGCCGATATACTAGATAACAGGTATCCAGTTAAGGGCTTCGCAGTGTACAAAGCTTGGGGCTCAAGAATAATAAGAAATATACTAGCGATACTTGAGCAGAAGCTTGATGAAACTAGGCATACTCCCATGCTTTTTCCAGTAGTTATACCTGAGGACGCGTTTGCAAGAGAGTCCGAGCATATTAAAGGCTTCAGTTCAGAAGTTTTTTGGGTTACTCATGCTGGCGACAGAGAACTAGAGAAAAGACTCCTTCTAAGACCGACATCTGAAACAGCAATGTACCCCATGTTTGCACTGTGGATTAGATCCCACGCTGACCTACCGCTTAAGGTGTATCAGAGCGTCGCAGTATACAGGTATGAGACTAAAGCAACAAGACCCCTCCTGAGGATGCGCGAGTTTCTCTGGAACGAAGCCCACACAGCGCATAAAAGTTGGGATGAAGCCGAGAAGCAGGTAAGGGAGGCTGTGGAAATCTACAACCATGTCTTTAAGCGTTTATGTCTAGGCTACCTAATACTCAAGCGACCGGACTTCGATAAGTTTGCTGGAGCAGTTTACTCAATAGCATTCGATGCATGGAATCCCGATGGAAGAGTTAATCAGATAGGTACGGTGCATAATCTTGGCGAAAACTTTGCCAAAGCCTTCGAGATAACATACGAAGATGTTGATGGCGTGCACAAAAACGTTTTTCAAACATGCTACGGGTTCGGTGTAAGCCGTGTTGTGGCTGCCATAATAGCTCAGCATAGCGATGATCACGGACTAATTCTGCCACCGGATGTTGCTCCAATCCAGGTAGTTATAATCCCAATCATCTACAAGGAGACTGAGCATGAGGTTAACGAATACGCTATGGAAGTCTATGAGATGATTAAAGATGGAGGCATAAGAGTGCATCTGGACGACGCTGAGGATAAAACGGCTGGCGAAAAATTCTATTATTGGGAGATGTTCGGTGTACCCGTTAGGGTTGAGGTTGGCCCAAGAGATCAGAGAGAGCGGAAAATAACTATTGTTGATAGGGTTCTCTTAAAGAGAAGGGTTGTTAACCTTGCGAATGCGGTTGAATCAATAAGAGAACTATTTAAGGAAGTTATGAGAAATCTCGAGGAGAGGAGCCTCGCAACACTTAAAGAATTTATTGTTGATGCATCTGACACCTCATCACTGAGCGAAATAATAAGAGAAAGAAAGATTGCTAAGATTTGCTGGTGTGAGAGCATAGAATGCGCTGAAAAGATTAGAGAGCTTTCTGGCGGTGAGATAAGAGGCCATAGAGTTGACGTTGAGGAGAAGCCAGAAAAACCATGCTTAATCTGCGGCCGGGAAGCTAAAAGAGTTGTTTACGTGGCGAGGGCATACTGACAAAAATCATGTTTATTCCATTTTTATAAATGTTCTTGTAATGGCTTGGCGTGAAACCTTGGACTTAATAGTTCTAATCAAACAGGTTCCTGAGATCGAAAAGGTTCGTTTTGATTATGAAAAGGGGCGTTTAGATAGAAGCTCAGCCGGCGCCGTAACGAATCCATTTGACTTAAACGCCCTAGAAGCAGCCATACAAATAAAGGAGAAACTCGGCGGTTCAGTAACCGCGATAAGTATGGGTCCAATGCAAGCTCAAGATGCGCTAAGAGATGCCCTTGCGAGGGGCGCTGACAGAGCCATATTGTTATCAGATGAGAGGTTCGCTGGAGCAGATACGCTGGCAACAGCCTACACGCTTGCTGCAGCCATAAGGAAGATCGGGTTCTTTGATTTAATAGTATGCGGCGAGAAAACCGTGGACGGCGACACAGCACAGGTTGGCCCTGAAGTTGCAGAGTTCCTAGGCATACCACACGCTGCGTATGTTGACGAGATTCAGCACGTGAACAGGAATGAGATTATCGTTAAAGCGAAGATGGAGCGAAACTATTACGTTATTAAGCTTACTCTTCCAGCCCTAATAACAGTAACAAAAGACATTAACAACCCACGCCTACCAACATTAAGGGATAAGTTAAGAGCCATGCGTGCGCCCATAACCGTTTGGAACTACGAGAGCTTATCTGAGGTTGCTGATCCAAGATATTTTGGCTTTGAAGGCTCGCCAACGCGGGTAGTTAGAGTCTATACGCCAACATCTGAAGGGCGAAGAGGCCAGATGATTGATGGGAGTCCTGATGAAATTGCCCGGAAAATCGCGTTGATCCTTAGGGATAACAAGATTCTGGAGTGAAATAACTCTATGCATGAGGAATGCGGTATCCTAATATTTGCTGAGCAGGAGGATGGTATAATACATAACGTGGTATATGAGTTGCTCGGTAAGGGTAGGGAACTTGCGGATAAACTTAATAAAAGTCTTTGCGCGGTTCTCCTGGGCTATGATCTTGAGGAGAAAGCCAGAGAACTAATTTATTATGGAGCGGATAAGGTTTATCTCCTCGATCACCCCTCGCTCAAAAATTTCGACGTGATAAGGTACAAACGTAATATTGCCAAGATTGTAAGAGAGGTTAAGCCAGATATTTTTCTTATAGGCGCAACCAAAGCTGGCAGAAGCCTAGCTCCGAGAATAGCGGCAGCCTTAAGAACGGGCTTAACCGCTGATTGCATTGACCTAGACCTTGATGAAGAAGGAAACTTATTACAGATTAGGCCTGCATTTAGCGGAAACATTATGGCTCAGATAAAAACTAGAACAAGGCCTCAGATGGCAACTGTAAGGTATAGGGTGATGAAACCCTTAGGTAGGGACCCAAGTAGGCAGGGCAAAATAATAAAGAAGGAAGTTGATGTTTTAGAGAATACTGGAATAGAAATTTTAGGCAAGGTTGATGCCGGTGGAATAAATATTTCTGAAGCAGATGTAATTGTTGCTGCTGGTAGAGGATTAAAAAATCCAGAAGACTTCAAGCTTCTCGAGGAGTTAGCTAACCTTTTAGGTGGGGTTGTTGGGTCAAGTAGACCGCTTGTTGACGCTGGATGGATAGGTAGGGAGCATCAAGTTGGCTTCAGCGGTAACACAGTTAAACCTAAAGTCTATATGGCCTTCGGCATCTCTGGCTCACCGCAGCATCTTTTTGGCATGAGAGACTCGGATTTAATAATTGCCATAAATAGAGATCCATCTGCACCAATTATAAACGTCTCAGATTATTACGCGATAGGAGATATATACGATATATTGCCTAAGTTAATCTATGAGGTTAAAAAATTGAAGGGTGTGAAGTAAATTATGCTCAACCACCTAGATGCGACTTTAAGCACTGTAGCCGAGGAGTTAAGAGATATAGTTGGAGATAAATGGGTTATTACACAGCGTGAGCTAATGGAAGGCTACTTGAGGGATGAAACCCCTGATCCAGTAAGGCCTAAACCTGCTGAAAACTTAATACTTGTTAAGCCATCATCTACAAATGAGGTTTCAGCTACTCTAAAGGTTGCAAACGAAAAGAAGATTCCAGTTTTCCCCGTAGGCGGGAGAACAGGGTTAGTAGGCGGCTGCATCCCAACAGAACCAGGTATAATACTTTCGCTGGAACGCATGAATAAGATTGAGGTGGATAAAGAGAACCTTATGGCTGTTGCTGAGGCCGGTGCAACTTTAGGCGACCTAATTAAAGCTGCAGAGAACGCAGACCTATTCTTTCCGCCACATCCAGGCGACGAGGGCGCACAGATTGGTGGGTTAATAGCTACAAATGCTGGTGGAGCTAGGGCAATAAAATATGGTGTTATGAGAAATTACGTTAAAGGTTTAGAGATTGTTCTCCCGACCGGTGAGGTTTTACAGCTGGGCGGCAAGCTCCTCAAGAATAACACTGGCTATGATCTAATCCAGCTTATCATTGGAAGTGAGGGAACCCTCTGCGTTATAACGAAGGCTGTGATCAGGCTTTTTCCAAAGAGCAAACATATGGTTACGCTTATAGTTCCATTCAATACCCGCTCGGACGCTTTGAGAGCGGTTCCAGAAATACTGAGGTCTGGTGTAATCCCATTAGCGATCGAATACGTTCAGTTAAGGGAGATATTGGAGGCCGCTAAACACCTCAATGAGAACTGGCCTGTTCAGAAGGGCTTTGCTCAATTAATCATTATACTAGATGGAATAAGCCAAGAGGAAGTTCTACTAGCATGCGAGGAATTATCACAGGTATGCGAACGAAATAATGCCCTAGATATCATGCTTGCCGAAACACCTGAGGAGCAGAATAGAATCCTGAAAATAAGAAGTAATATTTACGTCGCCCTTAAACCGAACATGATAGACATTCTGGACGTAACCGTTCCACCTGGAAGCCTAGAAAAGCTGATGAATTACGTTGATGTGGTAGCCGCCAAATATCAGGTTTACCTGCCAGTTTACGGCCACGCTGGAGACGGAAACCTGCATGTACACGTAATGAGGGAGGGGTTGGAAAACATAGGGATGGCGAATAAAATAAAAAACGAGATTTACGAAGTTGCAATAAATCTGGGCGGAGTGATAACCGGTGAACATGGAATTGGAAGATTGAGAGTTGAAAATGCGAGTCTCGTCTTAAACTGGAAGCACAGAAGCATTATGAAAGGTATAAAAGCGATTTTTGATCCAAATAATATACTCAATCCACATAAAGTTTTACCCTAGTATTCTAATCGTCTTCCACAACTTCTCGAAATACTCCTCCCAATCTCTCAATTTCAGCGAGGGAAGATATATCTCCACCAGTAAGGAAACCTCTTATACCATATTTTTCATGAAACTCCCTAAAGGCATCCATAGCTGGCAAAACAATCCCATTCTGATCAAAAAGCGCTGTTGCCCCTGAATTCCAAACAGCTAGTCCCCTCACAGGAATGGACTCAGGAAACCACCAAAGCACCCCCAACCCATGACCGTTAGGTGTTTCAGCAACAGTTTCTAGAAGATCAATTAAAAATTGTTTTTGTCCCTCAAGTGTTTGCGGCCAGGTCATGTAAGCGGGGTTCGCCTCTTCTAAATGCTTTATATCGAGCTCACGGTATGGATAGGCTGTTTCCACGATGAGAATGCTTTTATTAAAGTATGAGGCTGCGTTTACTAGTGTTCTCCTTAAATCTTCTAGGGAGCCATGCCACCATGGGTAGTAGCTTAAACCAATAATGTCATAGGGTACGCCCCGTTTTTCAAGGTTCTCGAAAAACCATTTTGTTGCTTCCCATCTCCCACCTGTATTCGTGTGTATAATGATCTTTATGTCGCCACCTTCAGCTGCATCCTTTACTCCTTGAATTGCTGATGTTAGTAAACGTGTAAATTTCTCCCACTGCTCCTCTGGATCGCCCACACCATAGAGTTTTCCGTCAGGCCAAAGCATGCCGCCTGTAATCTCATTACCGGGCTGAACCATGTCGGGCAAAACGCCCTCTAATCTCATCGCGGAGATACACTCCCAGGTATAATTGTAAACTGCCTTAACTAAATCCTCAAAACCTAGAGCGCTCCAGATCTCGGGCTTACTTTGGTGGCCTGGATCAGCCCAAGTGTCGGAGTAATGGAAGTCGATTATCAACTTGGCGCCTAAAGCTTTGATTCGCTTAGCAAGCGCTATCGTATAAGATAAGTTGTTTCCAGTAAACCCGCCCCACTCATCATACTGACGCGGGTTCACGAATAATCGTAGGCGAAAACAGTTAAATCCATGGTTAATCATGATTTGAATAGCATCCATCTCCTTAACTCTCTCCTTAAAGTTATTTGTAAAGTATCTTGGCATAATATTTATGTAAAGAAAGATAAATATGCTGGCGAGCAATAAGGACGTAAAAACCGCGAAATTTACGGCCTTCCTCATTTTCACGTATCTTACCATTAATAAAAATTATCGCATGGTTTATTTATTATACTCGGTCAAACGCTTACTAAAATTCGTTTATAAGATTATCATACAGCAAAACTTAAGGTTAAAGCGATGTTATGAATGGATTCCACCTTCGCTCCCTGCCTATAGTCGTATCCTCGCCATGTCCCGGGTACACTATTGTTTCATCCGGTAAACTAAGCAATTTTCCTCTAATAGATTGTATGAGCATCTCATGCGAGGCACCCGGTAGATCAGTTCTGCCCACTGAACCTTCAAAGAGTGTATCACCTGTGAAAAGAACCTTCTCTTTTTTGCAGTGTAGCACTATGCTTCCAGGGGTATGACCAGGCGTATGAATAACCTCGAACTCTAGGGATCCAACGCTTATTTTATCTCCATCTTGAACTAGTATGTCTGGCGGAGGAGAAGTAATAATTAAACCCATCATTACAGATAGGTTCTTTAAGGGATCATTCAGCATTTCAGCATCTTTATAGTGTATTATTATCTTGGCTCCCGTAGTCTCCTTGACCATAAAATTACCACTAATGTGATCCGCATGACCATGCGTGTTAACCACATATTTAACATGAAAACCGCTATTCTTAATCTCTTCAAGAATATTTTTTCCTTCATATTCACTGAAACCCGGATCTACAACTAAGGCCTCCAAAGTTTCTTGGCATACCACAATGTAGCATTTCGTAGATAGAAAGCCGACAGTTAAAGGAATAATCAGCATTGTAATACCTCTTATTATATCGCTATTTTTATAGTCATAATACATCTCAAGAGGAAAGTTTAAAAGTCTCTTTTGTTAAAAAGGATTGAGAACGAAGAGTAACGTGAGGAAAAAGCCTTGATAGAGTTCTGTCCGAAATGTGGAACCAGACTAGTGTTGAGGCGCAAGAAAGAATCTAAGGAGTCGTATCTCGCGTGCCCAAAATGCGGGTACGAACGCCAGGTAGAAGCCCCAATCTTATCCCCAAACAGGAGGGTTACGGAGATTAAGCCTGAAGATAACATCGTTATTATAGGCGAGAAAGAACAGAAACTAAAGACCCTCCCAGTAGTTACAGTCGAGTGCCCAAAATGCGGAAACAACCTCGCATATGTTTGGCAAGTGCAGACTAGGGGTGCAGATGAGTCATCAACGCAATTCTTTAGGTGCACCAAGTGCAGCTACACATTTAGAGAATACTCGTAAACTCTTAGAATGTTTGAAAGAATTAAGTTAGTTTAGAATTTACATGATAAGAGTAAAATTCAACTAATCGCTCATAGATATTTTATGGGAAATGATCCATTTAGCCCGATTATTAGGGGTTGAAATATTCCTCTAGTAATCATAGAGGTGGTAGTAAAGTTATAAATGAGGTGTGAGATATTTAGAGGATAAAAGAGTGACATCGGTGATGCATGGGGGTTTATCTCCTTGTTTAGAATGAAGATTTCAGATACAAAAACTTTCAAAAGCGTCTTAAGCGCGATATCTACAATAGTTGATGAAGCAACTTTTACCGTAGATCCCGAGGGAATTAAGCTTAGAGCCATGGATCCCTCACGTGTAGCAATGGTTGATTTTGAAATGCGCAAAACAAGCTTCGATGAATATGAGGCCACGGAGGAATTTAAAGTATGCGTAAATCTAAGCGAGCTTCTAAAACTGCTCAGGAGAGCGGGCAAGGACGATGTTATCGAGTTATCTTTAGATGAGAACTCTGGGCAATTTCTCGTTAGTATGAAGGGCCGGTATACACGGACCTTCACATTGCCAACGTTAGAAGCTGGTGAAGAAGAGGTTCCGGAGCCGAAGATAGCGTTTAATGCTAAGGTAACTCTCACAGCCGATGACTTTTATGAGACGCTTAAAGATGCAGAGCTTGTAAGCGATAATGTTAGAATAGAAACTGATGGCGATAACCTCATAATGAATGCTAAGGGCGATGTCGCCGGAGCTAAAATAGAGGTCAAGAAGGGAAGCGATGCGTTAATATCCTTAGAGGCAAAGGAGCCTTCAAAGGCAACATTTAGCCTAAGCTATCTAACAGATATCGTTAAAGTAGCCTCTGAAACATCAGATATTGTGACGCTTGAGTTCTCAACTGATATGCCCATACGCCTGGACTTTAGACAGCGATACGACGGGAAGCTAGTTTACCTACTGGCGCCGAGAATCGAGGTTGAGTGAAAAATGCTTTAGTATACACTATCCCTTCGTTAGTGGAGGGGAAACCGTATATTAACGATAAACGATATGGCAAAATATCCATTTATTCCCGAAGCCGCTGAAGAGGTTAAAAGACTAGATTTCAGGGTAGAGAACCTTCTGGAACCAGATTACATGCCAATAATTAGTAGAGCTGAGAAAAGGATAGCAGAGGCTTTAACCACGAATCCGCCTGAAGTTAGCTACAACCCGCGTGAATATAAAGAGAATATAGAGGTTCTCTCATTTCCTGTTGCAATAGTTTTAGTGTCAGCTCTCGCTAACGATTATGTTAGAAGGAGGTATGCGCTGGCTGAGGCAAGAAGAGCCTACGAACTCCTTAGAATCGAAAGCGAAGAGAAAATCATTGAAGTAGCACGAAAATTCGGTTGGAGAATAAGAATCTCTAATGAGAAATTAGGGCTCATAAAGTTTGATTTTGCCCTCTACTTCATAGATTACCTACGAAATGCATCAGTTTTTCATGAGAGAGATTGGAAGCTAGTTAATAGGCCTGTCTTTTATGGTGAGGTATACCTTTCAAAGCAAGATGTTGCCCGCCTACTTCAGGAGGAGGTTAGACGTTACATTGAAGCCAAGATAGATCCTAAGGTTCGCTCAATCCTACCAGATGGGGTTCTTAAGCGCGTAGAAGCTCTTAGGCAATTATACGCTGACAGAATTAAAGAGACTTCGCTTGAACCTCTCTCTTCATATGGTGTTATAAGCGATGCTTTTCCACCCTGCATAAGGCAGCTTTATGAGGCTGCTCAATCAGGGCGCCATATGTCACATGTTGGACGCTTCACGTTAACGTCTTTTCTATTGAATATAGGTATGGATCAAAACATGATTATTGATTTATTTCGTAAATCATCTGATTTTAATGAGAGGATGACCCGCTACCAAATTGAGCATATAGCGGGTGAGAGGGGTTCTGGAACAAAGTATACTCCGCCTAAATGTGATACTTTGCAAACTCACGGCGTCTGTCCGGGAATGGACAATTTATGTAAGAGGGTTAAGCATCCATTAACCTACTATCTTAGAAAGACGAGAAGTATGGGAAAATTGAGAGTGCGCGAGACTAATGGTGGAAATAGATAACTTAGCATTCATCCGAGAGAGGTTCTCGGAATTTTATGATAAAAATATTGATAGAGTTGAGGTTCCAAAGTCGATTGAGAGTAGGGAATTCGGCTTCACACTCTTCAAGGAGAATGTGATGGTTAGGCATAAGGGTTTTTTGAAGGCTGAGGACCTAAAAGAATTTATAAAAAGGAATGTTCCCTCAAATGTATACTACTCAGCAGCCTATTATAGTATGCCAGAGGCTAAGATGGATGAGAAGGGTTGGATTGGCTCAGACTTATTCTTTGATATAGATGCAGACCACATACCCACTGAATGCAATAAAGAGCATGATGTGTGGACATGCAAAAACTGCGGCTTAAAAGGTAGGGGCATAGCGCCGAATAAATGTCCTAAATGCGGAAACGAGAGTTTTGACGAGAGAACATGGCCCTGCGAAATATGCTTGGAAACAGCGAGGGCTGAAACAATGAAGCTCACAGACATGCTGACAAGCGACCTCGGCTTCTCAATTAAAGATGTAAAGTGTGCCTTCAGTGGGCATAGAGGCTACCATGTCCAGGTTGAGAGCGACGAGGTTCTTAGGTTAGATTCCGTAGCAAGAAAGGAGATAGTTGACTATGTGACTGGAACAGGAGTAGATGCAATCTTTCACGGACTTGAGGTAATTAGCAGCGGCAGAGTGAGAATGCTCACTGGCCCAGGTCTAGACGATTTTGGCTGGCGTGGGCGTGCCGCAAGAGGTGCATACGATTTTCTTCTAACCGCTACGGCCAGAGACTTAATAAGTCTAGGGCTAAGAAAAAATATTGTTGAAGAGATAATCGCGAACAGGGATGCTATACTTGAGAGCTGGAAAACAGTTGGACCATGGAATATCATAAAGGGCCTAGGGTTGGAGGGCTGGAGAAGAATAATACAACGTGGCATTACACTTCAATCCGCGAAGATTGACACCGTTGTCACAGTCGATGTTCACAGGCTTATACGTCTGCCGGGAACACTGCATGGAAAGACAGGTTTACTCAAAGTTTCATTCTCAGCAAGCGAGATCGAAGAGTTTGATCCACTAAAAGAAGCTGTAGCATTTAAGGGCGGAGAAGTTAAAGTATATGTTGAGGAAGCTCCAAAGTTTAGGTTAGGAGATGAAGTTTTTGGTCCATTCGAAAAACAGACGGCTAATTTACCCATTTCAGCGGCAATATTCCTCCTGTCCAAGAATGCTGGTAGGGTGATAAGTTAACATGTATGATGAACTTTTTGAGGCATGGAGAAAAGAGAGGGAGAACGTGGATTTACAGAGCCTCCCAAAAGATTTCTATGCTCGTCTAGCCGATTACGTAAGGAGAATACGCGAAGAAAGGCGTATGATGGATGAGGAGAGCCTCAGGGGCAAACTATTACAAAAGGAAGAGGAGAATGTTAAGAAAATGATTAATGATCTAGTTCACATGAGATACGAGAAAATTGCCCGCTTAACCGTTAAAAAAGAGATAGTATCCTCAACCGCTCTGACAGAGGAGGAAGAAAATTTATACAATGGTTTATCAAGCCAATTAGAGGCTTACGAAAATCTGATAAAAGATATTTTGCAAGGGCAGAGACCAAAGATTAAGTATTCAAGAATCAAGGGTTTTCTCGTCGTTCGAATACTTAAAGAGATGCCGCAGATAGTCGGCGTCGACATGAAAGTATATGGTCCATTCAAACCTGAGGATATAGCCACTCTTCCAGAGGAGAACGCTAAAGCCCTAATAAAGCAAGGTGCCGCTGTAGAAGTGAATGTTCTATAAATAATCATGCTAACTGCGTCAAGAGTGATCAACCAATGGATTTTAATTTGAGAACCCCAATCTCTGAAAGCGATATTCGCAAACTAAGAGTTGGCGACGTAGTTTACATCACAGGAACTCTGGTTACAGCCCGTGACGCAGCACATGAAAGAATTCACCAGTACCTAGCTGAATCTAAGGATTTACCCTTCAGCCTCAATGGTTTAGCGCTATTCCACTGCGGACCATTAGCAAGGAAAGCGAACGATGAATGGGTTATATTGGCAGCCGGGCCCACAACAAGCATGCGTATGGAAGCCTATGAGCATGAGGTTATTGAGAAACTTGGCGTTAGGCTCATAATTGGTAAGGGTGGGATGGGTGAGAAAACCAAGAGGGCTATGATGAAGTATGGTGTTGCTTACGCAATGTTTACTGGCGGAGCAGCGGTTTTAGCGGCCAGATATGTTAAAAGGGTTAAGAGTGTTGTATGGCTGGATCTAGGTATGCCGGAGGCAGTTTGGGTACTAGAAGTTGAAAATTTCGGTCCATTAATAATTACAATAGATTCTTATGGCGATGATCTCTTCGAGAAAATTATTAGGGAAGCCGAGATTAAAAAATCCGGCATAATAGGATTATAATTTGGGATGTGGCTTCTCAGAGAACACCCTTAAGCCGGAGAATTAACAATATAGAGGCGAATATGAGGCTTGAGTAAGTAAGCAAAGCTATTAAGGGGGCGAAACGCGCTATAAGCAGAGCTACCAGTAAAAATAGTGCAGCTCTTTCAGCAATTATCCTTTCACCCGACATTACGCTCTTATAAATTAATTCAGCAAAATACTTAAACGGCTGCAGAAGCGGATTGGTGGAGTCAACATCATTAATGGCGGCTTTAACCTCGCTTATAAGGGGCAAATAAGCGTAGAGATCAACCGTGCCGAAACCCCATGCATTAAGCTTGTTAATAACAGACTCGCCTGCGTCACCTGCGGCGAGACCTAAATAGTAGCAGAGCGCAGCGTTATCTTCAACTTTCATTCCACCTAGAAGACTAAAGAATTTAGCATAGTAGTCTAAGCCTCCATACTCCTCAGCTAGCCTGGCAACAACATAGTATGCAGCTGCATAAAGCGTATTCAGGTCTCTTGGGGTATAAGAGGGAGTCCATTCCATGAGAAAACCGAAGTTGTCACTGATTACAGCCCTAAGTTGCTGCACTCCCTCTTCAATCTCCTGTTTAATCATGCTTGCCCCCTCATATCCTATTCTCTCAGCTACTTCTATGCTAACATACTGGGCCATGCCCTCATGGAACCATAGAAGTTTTTTAGGCGATACGCCGGCTTTCCATAGAAAGTGGTGGACAAGCTCATGGAGCGCTATAACCTCCAGGTACCCCTCCACATACCGTGTGAATATAAAGTTTATGTGTATGTCACCCATGCCCTCACCCGTAAAGGGAACATAGCCCCCAACTGACATAAGCGAGTAAAAGTCTGGGATAAAGAACCTTACCGTTACTGTTTTCTCTCCCTTTGAGTCTAGTTCCTCGAGTGTTGTATTAAATAGGTTAGCAAGAACATCGTATGTTGAGTTATAAAGGTTCAATATTTTCCACGCGTAACTCTCGTAGCGTTTAACAGTTATAAACTTGAAGGTGCCGCTCTCTAAATTTATAAAGTCAGCATTTCTGCCAGAAACTTTAAAGCCCACTTCTATACGTAAGAGATTTTCGGTTAGAGGAAGGTTCCTGAATAACACAAAACTTGAGTTTGACGCTCCCCTATCTGGAGGATACGAGTTTCTGTTTCCTAGGGCCAAGGCTTCATTTAAATTAACTTTAAATATAGATGGGAAAATAACGGTAGCCTCAAACCCGCTTCCACCCTCAAAACCTATCTGCGGTGAATAAAAGATTCCATCAGGCTCAATTATCATGGCGGCTGAAGTAAAATTATATTCAACAACCATTTCAAATTGATTCCCGCTGGATGCAAAATAGTGGAACCTTAATACCTTATAGAAATAGTATTGTAGGCCTGTGTAGCCCTCCGGTTCCTCCAGCGTCCAATTATAAACCTGACCGTGAACAGTGTAATTCGACCACTTAGAGAATCTTGGAATTAGAACCCATGAGGATCCATCTGCCAGATTGCTGCGGTAAATGATCCTTGTAATGGCAGAACCATCCTCATCGACTATAAACTCATATTTAAAGTATTTACTGTAGTCCGGGCTTGAAGACACAGACAAGACGCTCAAGCAAAAGCATAAAGGCAGCATGAACAGTGATAGAAGCATAATAGAAGAAAATCGAGTCCTAAACCGTTTAAACCCAAATTTCATCCAATACGCCTTCACAACATAAAAATCCGAGAAAAATATTAAGATTACGTTAAAGGGAAATTTACAAAACATATCAACTAGATTTATATAGGTGGAAGTAGCAAAGTTTATATCGGGAAAAGTACAATCAAAATTTTGCAGAAGATTCCCAAACATGCACCCCCTCAATACAGAAGTTGAGGGGGGAAGGGTGAAAGTGAGAGCATCACTCTCACAATGAAACACCACGCATAGGCCCAACGTCAAACAGATGCTGAACCCGAGTAGACTCGACACGCCGACGCCGTCTGGTGGATGGCTTGGCTTGAGCGCCGAGGAAGGGCGCGGCAAGCTGCGATAAGCCCCGGGGAGGCGCATGCAGCCTTCGATCCGGGGATTCCCGAATGGGACCTCCCATTGTAGGGGCCCTAAAAGCCTCTACAATGCTCCCAATCGGGAGCGGGAACCCCCCGAACGGAAACATCTTATTAGGGGGAGGAAGAGAAACCAACAGGGATCCCCTGAGTAGCGGCGAGCGAAAGGGGGAGAGTCCAAACCAAACCCTATGGGGAAACCCATGGGGGATGTGGTGTTGTTGGGGCCCAGCCGCCTCCTCCTCGGTGAAGCTGAAGTGGCCTGGAACGGCCCGCCGTAGAGGGTGAAAGCCCCGTAAGCGTAAGCCGAGTGGAGTTGGGCTGGTAGCCCAGAGTACCGTACCCCGGCTTGGGTACGGGAATCCGGGAGCCATCAACTTCCAAGACTAAACACGTCTCAAGACCGATAGCGAACAAGTACGGTGACGGAAAGCTGAAAAGCACCCCGGAAGGGGGGTGAAAAGAGCCTGAAACCAGACGGTTACACGAACGTGCGCGGCCCGGAAGGGTAGATCCCTCCCAAAGTTGAACGCGGCGACGCGGGATACGAGGGAGGGGGACCAGGGTTGCGCGTTCCGTCTAGAAACACGGGCCGGGGAGTTCACAGCCGTGGCAAGCTTAAGGGTTTAAAGCCCGTAGGCGAAAGGAAACTGACATGCGCGCAGCCAGCCGCAAGGCTGGTGAGGCGCGGGGTCTGAAAGGGCCCGGAGTCACGGCTGTGAAGCTAGAAACCGGGCGATCTAGCCCTGGGCAGGGCGAAGCCAGGCGAAAGCCTGGTGGAGGCCCGAAGGGGTGCTGATGTGCAATTCGCTCCTCTGACCTGGGGCTAGGGGCTAAAGACCAATCTAGCCCGGTGATAGCTAGTTCCCTCCGAAGTGGGTCCTAGCCCAGCCCTGGGCGAGGTAGCCCACGGGGTAGAGCACTGAATGGAAGGTAAGGGGCCCTAAAGGCCTCGCCTTCCTATCAAACTCCGAATCCGTGGGCGCTGTAGACCCCAGGAGACGGGTTCCGGGGGGTAAGCTCCCGGACCGAGAGGGGGACAACCCGGACTGAGGTTA